>NZ_JAGYGD010000045.1:0-46895 GCF_019947275.1 Pseudomonas sp. GL-RE-29 | reverse complement strand
CTACCCACCCCCAAAAGCCCCCCTACCGTCATACCAGATAACCTACACGTCACTCGTCCGCAGCATTAAAGATCTTTAATAGCCTGCCTGACAGAGGCACAAAAAAAATCTTCAAAACTTTTGCAAATGACATTTTTATCACCATCTCTTTTAAATGAAAGCTCCGTCTCCACCACTACAGGCTCTCCTGCCTCTCCAATTATAGAAGTATCAATTGAATATATAGGACCATACCCTGAAGACTTAATAACGATCATTCCATTATCGGCATCACCAAGAGATCGTGCGTTTTTTGTAGCAAATAAAACGCTAGGAATTGCGGTTGCGGCCAACCCGCTCTTAGTAACCCCATAGTACGTCTCACCGGCAAATGACAAAGCACCAAACTTCTTAAGAAACAGCTTGTACGAATTCGGAAAACCAACTCCCAGTTCTTTTTCGAACTCAGATATCATGGAGTCACTAGCGCCACCTGCATATGCAGGATCTTCACCAGACGCATTAATCTCAGCCTCAATCATATCAATATAGCTCATACTTCAGACTCCGAAATCCAATGATCTTTCCTTCCAGTAACTTTTTTTCCATGTATTAAACGGCCCACGATTCATACTCTTGGGGGCGCTATTATAAAGCCGCCTAACACCATCCGACCCAACCCAACTTTTATCCCACTGATTAGAGTACATATGCAGCACTCGATCATTTTTTGAGTGAAAACTGCTGAGAATTTCTGCCATTGAGCCAGGCTCGTCCTGGGTAAGGTGGTGGAGATTCACTTCGCTTCCGTCTTTTCCTATTGGCGCATCCCCTTTGCTCATCCTTTGAACGTTTGTCCTTCCCAAATCATCAACGTAGTTCGGATCAAAAATATCATTTCTTTGGTACACCTTTCGACCGGCTACGTTTTTAGCAGCCCAGCAGCTCCACCCCAATGGATCGGTCCAACTACCTGTGTTCGGAGCATAGCGATACAGGTTAAACCCGCCAGATAACCCAATCGGATCCTGCGTAACAAACCGCCCCACCTCCGGATCGTAATACCGAAACGTGTTGTAGTGCAGCCCCGTCTCGTCGTCAAAATACTGCCCCTGAAACCTCAGGTTCTGCTCGACGTCATTGACCGTCAGCTTCTCAACCGAGCCCCACGCCTTGTACGTCGCCTGCCAGACAATGCTCCCGTCCGCGTCCGTCAGCTCCAGCGGCGTACCAATCTGGTCGGTATGGAAGTAGTAAAGCTTCTGCTCTTCCCCTTCTGCCTGATCGACGCGCGCTAAAGGCGCATAGCTGCCCGGTTCGTACACGTACAGACTGCTCTGCCCCGGACGCTCTTCGCGCAGCATCCGCAGGCCTTGCCACAAGAAGTGCTTATGCTCGGTCTTGCCGTTGACCTCGGAAACCTTAGCAACTCGCCGCCCGAGACTGTCGTATCGATACGCACCGGTACTTTGCAACTTGCCATTGACCAGCGTCTCGGCCCGCACCAACCGATTTTCACAGTCATAAACAAACGTCTGCAGTTTGCCCATGCCGCTGCGTTTCTCAATCAGGTTGCCCCACGCATCGTAGGCATATTCCTGATCCCGCCAGCGTTTGAGGCGGTTGTCTTTGACGTGGTCGAACTGGCTGGTGTTGAAGTTCAGCCGGTTCGCTGCGGCGTCGTAGCGGAACTCTTCGCTGTCGACAAGCTTTCCGGTGTCGCGGCTGTGCAGTTGGCCGTTGGCTTCGTATTCGTACTTGATCTCGCCGCGCAGTTTGTCGAGGGTGCGGGTCAACTCGCCGGCCGGGTCGTACTGGTGACGGCGGTGGATCGGGTTGTAGGCGTGTTCCACCAGCAGGTCGGGCTGGATGTCGGGATTGTGGATGCGCGAGAGTTTTTCCGCTGGCAGGCGCGAGGCGAACTGCCAGCTCTTGCGGCCCATGGCGTCGTAGCCGAAGCAGCTGGTGAGTTCGCCCTGGGTACGCAGGACTTCGCGGTGCAGGTCGTCGCGCTCGATGTCGCTGATCAGCTGACCGTCGAGGTTGAGTTGGTGCAGGTGGCCGCTGCCGTAATACAGGTGATTGAGGTGTTGACCGGTGGGCAACGTCAGGGTGGTGAGGTTGCTCAGTGGATCGTAGTCGTAGGACAAGGCGCCTTGCGCCGTGGTCTCCTGAATCAGACGGCCGAGCAGATCGTAGGAAAACTCGAGCGTTTCTTCACTGACGCCGATTTGCTTGCCCTGCGCGGTCGGCAGACGCTGGATCGACAGCAGCCGATCACCATCGTCATACACGTAATCCTGACGGGCGTCGGCATTGAGCTTGGCCAGCAGCCGGCCAATGCTATCGCGCTCGAATTCGGTGCGCCGTTGTGGTCGCTCGCCGCGTTCGCCGTAGCCGGTTTCGTCCACTTGCGTCAGATGCCCGCCCAGGTTGTAACTGAAGCGCCGTGTCAGGTTGTCGATGCGTTTTTCTTCGATCAACCGGTCGGACGCATCGTAGGCAAACTGGTACGCCGCGTTGTTTTCGTTGACCAATGCAGTCAGGCGAATCGCCGGGTCGTATTCGTAGCGAATGCGCTGGCCCTTGGCGTCCTGGCGGCTGCTCGGCAGCCCGCGGGCGGTGCGCAGCAGGCGCGTGGTCTGGCCCTTGCCGTCGGTGTCAGGGACTGGCTGGGGGCTGCAGGGTCTTAGCCTGTATTCTGTGCCCCCGCCACTAGGAAATGTGCTGTCCGGATTAATCTAGATTCTTAAAGAGCGGACAAACTAGCCAACTTTAAAAATCTTAAATGCGCTATTTTCGTAGTAAAATTTAAACGCTTGGCTTTGTGTGCATGCCTTCCAAAATTTCTCTGATGCCATACGACTTAACATCACCCTCATTACATGTAACTTTGAAAGTTTTACTACGCCGCACTGCTCAGAATAGAATTTTTTCAGACGCAACTTTCAACGCAAACCTACTACATTTAAACCTTGCGCAAAAGCACTCAGAGTGATTTCACGGACTATAGCCATCCTAGACCTCACGCATCGAGCTCGATTTGCTTCTCAACCTGTTTGAACAAAAAACACCCCTTCCCCGCTCCCATTTTTTTTCAAAAACAAATACCCAACTGCATCGGTGAGATAAAAAATATCTTTAAAAGGCTCTGAAAAATCTGATGAATACAGCTGACAGATAAAATCATATTCTACAGTTAAAGTCTCAGGAACGATCATTCCATGAGGGGCCGAATCTGAAAACATAGAGAAAACGGGAAATTCCTCCTCTTCTATTTGCCTATCTTTTAACTCTGCCCCCACCTCTGGAATACTATCTACAGGGCTTGTTTGAAACACACCGCCTTCACTGCGCACAACTAGAGTATATCCACTCAAAATAGATTCTAACTCTGAAGGATCTCCACTGTACGTTATACTTTCAAGAAAATAGTCAGACTTACTATAAGTCGAAAAGACGTACAACACACCTGCACCTGGCAAGCTGTTATTTTTTATATCGCCTTTAATTTTAGAGCAATCTATCGAAGCAACTAGGGTAAGAGGATCTCCATCAGGGTTAACCGGCCATGCTACGACCTCCGCTGCCTGCCCCCCAAACGTGATACCCGAAGTAACAGTACCACCATCAGAAGGAATAATTTGTTTTACTGTTATCATAATGACCTCATCCACATGTACTTAGACTGCTATGAAATTTTTTCGCCATTCTTTTTAGCTGCTTAACCCGCGAGCTAGGTACCCCACTTTTTCTAAGAGCGCCAGACGTTATATCTAGTTCTCGTTTAAGTGAAGTCGCAAACTCATTTCTGCCGAGACCTTGACTTTCACGAATTTGCGTTTCATGCCAGTGAGTACCACCAATCCCCCTAGTGTCTTTTAATGGCCCTCTAGTGTGATGGTCCAAATCAAGAGCAATAGATGGATTACCTGAAAGCCTAACGCCCTTTTCTGCAAGATTCTGTTGCACCAGATACTCGTGACGGAGAAGTTCGTGTGCCTGCAAACCATCTCCGACATGTGCTGTCCCGTTTAGTCCCCCATATGTTCCTAACTCAAAAAGCGTGGCTAGCCCCTGAGGATCTATCCAGCCTATAGCGCTGGGTGCATACTGGTACAGATTGATACCTCCGAATATCCCTATCGGATCCTGCGTTACAAACCGCCCCACCTCCGGATCGTAATACCGAAACGTGTTGTAGTGCAGCCCCGTCTCGTCGTCAAAATACTGCCCCTGAAACCTCAGGTTCTGCTCGACGGCATTAACCGTCAGCTTCTCAACCGAGCCCCACGCCTTGTACGTCGCCTGCCAGACAATCTGCCCTTCACGGTCAGTCAGCTCCAGCGGCGTACCAATCTGGTCGGTATGGAAGTAATAAAGCTTTTGCTCTTCACCTTCCGCCTGGTCAACACGCGCCAGCGGCGCATAGCTGCCCGGTTCGTAAACGTACAGACTGCTCTGCCCCGGACGCTCTTCGCGCAGCATCCGCAGGCCTTGCCACAAGAAGTGCTTATGCTCGGTCTTGCCGTTGACCTCGGAAACCTTAGCAACTCGCCGCCCGAGACTGTCGTATCGATACGCACCGGTACTTTGCAACTTGCCATTGACCAGCGTCTCGGCCCGCACCAACCGATTCTCACAGTCATAAACAAACGTCTGCAGCTTGCCCATGCCGCTGCGTTTTTCAATCAGGTTGCCCCACGCATCGTAGGCATATTCCTGATCCCGCCAACGTTTGAGGCGGTTATCTTTGACGTGGTCGAACTGGCTGGTGTTGAAGTTCAGCCGGTTCGCTGCGGCGTCGTAGCGGAATTCTTCGCTGTCGACAAGCTTTCCGGTGTCGCGGCTGTGCAGCTGGCCGTTGGCTTCGTATTCGTACTTGATCTCGCCGCGCAGTTTGTCGAGGGTGCGGGTCAACTCGCCAGCCGGGTCGTACTGGTGGCGGCGGTGGATCGGGTTGTAGGCATGCTCCACCAGCAGGTCGGGCTGGATGCCGGGGTTGTGGATGCGCGAGAGTTTTTCCGCTGGCAGGCGCGAGGCGAACTGCCAGCTCTTGCGGCCCATGGCGTCGTAGCCGAAGCAGCTGGTGAGTTCGCCCTGGGTACGCAGGACTTCGCGGTGCAGGTCATCGCGCTCGATGTCGCTGATGAGCTGGCCGTCGAGGTTGAGTTGGTGCAGGTGGCCGCTGCCGTAATACAGGTGATTGAGGTGTTGACCGGTGGGCAACGTCAGGGTGGTGAGGTTGCTCAGTGGGTCGTATTCGTAGGACAAGGCGCCTTGCGCCGTGGTCTCCTGGATCAGGCGGCCGAGCAGGTCGTAGGAAAACTCGAGCGTTTCTTCGCTGACGCCGATTTGCTTGCCCTGCGCGGTTGGCAGACGCTGGATCGACAGCAGCCGATCACCATCGTCGTACACGTAATCCTGACGGGCATCGGCATTGAGTTTGGCCAGCAGCCGGCCAATGCTGTCGCGCTCAAATTCGGTACGACGCTGTGGTCGCTCGCCGCGTTCGCCGTAGCCGGTTTCGTCGACCTGGGTCAGATGCCCGCCCAGGTTGTAGCTGAAGCGCCGTGTCAGGTTGTCGATGCGTTTTTCTTCGATCAACCGGTCAGACGCATCGTAGGCAAACTGGTACGCCGCGTTGTTTTCGTTGACCAATGCAGTCAGGCGAATCGCCGGGTCGTATTCGTAGCGAATGCGCTGGCCCTTGGCGTCCTGGCGGCTGCTCGGCAAGCCACGGGCGGTGCGCAGCAGGCGCGTGGTCTGGCCCTTGCCGTCGGTGTGCGTCAGCACCTGGCCGAGGGTGTTGTAGGTAAAGGACTCGGCGCTGCCGTCCGGGTGCTGGATGCGCAGCACTTCGCCGTCGGGTTTGCGCTCTAGCGTGGTGGTCTGCCCCAACGCGTCGGTGACAGCGACCAGGTGCTGACGTTCGTCGAAGCGATACGTGGTGGTTTTACCCGAGCAATCCTGAAAGCGCTCGACCTGGGCCAGAGTGTTCCACCACAGGTACTTGGATTTGCGGGTCGCATCGATGATGGTGTGCGGCAGGCCATCATCGCCGTTCAGGTATTCAGTGGTGTGACCGAGGGCATCGATTTCGGCGATGAGGTTGCCCTTGTCGTCGTAGCGGGCTTGCCAGGTGCTGCCGTCCGGGTAGTCCACCTGCGTGACCAGCGTAGTCAAGTGGTGATAGCGGTACTTGATCGCGCGCCCGAGCGGATCGGTCTCTTCGAGCAGGCGTGAGTATTCGTCGTACTTGAGCGTGAGCCGGTTGCCATCAGGCAATGTCAGGCCCGTCATGTTGCCGCTGTCATCGATGTCGATAACGTAGTGCTCGCCCCCGAAGTCACGGCTGGAAGTGACGCGATGATCGGCGTTGTAATGAATCTCGGCTTCACGCCCGAGCACATCGGTGATCCACGTGGTACGGGCCTTTATGTCGTAGCGGAACTGGTAACGTTCGCCATCGCTGGTCCAGTGCTCCACTACACGCTGTTGGCCGTCGAGGTGTTCCCAGCGGTAGTTGCAGGTCAGGCCCAAGGCATTGCTGTGGCTGGCCATCACGCCGTCGACGTAGCTGAAACGGCGTATTGAATCGCCGTTGCGGTTGATTACTTCATTGAGTTGGCCGTGGTCGTCGTAGCGGTACTGCACCAGCGTTTCGACGGCCTCGTTGTCGACCACGCGCCTGACATCGGTCAGGCGACCCAGCGGGTGGTCGTAATGCAGGTGCACCCGCACACCACCGGTAGCGCTGATGTCGGTGAGCGTGCCCTCGGCGGTGCGGGTGAAATGCAGGAAGTGACCCAGGGCATTTTCGATGCGTTGCAGCGGCACGGGGATGTTGTCGTCCGCGACTTCGCCGAAATAGAAGAAGGTGTTGTCGAGGGTTTGCAGCAGGTAATGGCCACCTTCGGTGCAGACCAGATGCACCTGCTCATGGGGGTTGTAGATGCGCTCCCCGGGCTGCACGTCCACGAACGGAACACTGCGGCCCTGATTGTCGGTGAGATAAACGAAAGCACCACTGCGACGCAGGCTCTGTTCCCAGGGCAAGACCCAACCCTTGCCAAGCACGCTGTCGACGCCAAGGTCGCTGGCATAGAAACGCGACCATTGAATGGGCATCAGGCCCGGGAGGCTGAAGTCGGTTTCGTCGGTGATGACCTTGCGCCCGGTGGTGGCGTCGACAGGGTTGCCGATCAGGCCACCCATCGCTCGTTCAATGACCGGTACCGCGACGTATCGCGCAGCAACCTCACCGGTGACGAAGCCGGCGGTGAACCTTAAGGCGCAGGGCATTGCGGCTTTCATACCGGCCTGAGTCCCCATCTTGAGCACATGGGCGATACCGCCCGCTGCACCGGCGACCGCCATGAGGATGTCCACTGTCGTTCGCAGCCAACCTGGAATCTCATCGTCCACTGGCAGGTAGCGATAGGTTCCGCCACCAATGAAGACATTGTCCGACCCGCTTGAGAGTGTCGCGCCACAGGTCATTTTGTCGCCCTTGCGGGCAGCCGCTGTGCCATTGATGAAGACGTTGGTCGAACCCTCCGCCACCTTTACCGGGCCGGGATGCTTGTCACAGGCGCCCGTGCTCTTTTCGACGTGGGCTGCCTTGCGACTGTTGATGAACACGTTGGGCGACGCTGTGACGATGGTCCCCGCGGGCGAGGAGAACATACTGCCGATCTTTTCCCCGGCTACGGTGAGCAGGCTACCTCCGACGCCTGCAAGTAAACCCGCCAACAAGCCCACGCCAAACCCACAGGTGAACGTCGCGATCGCCACCGTGGCAACCAGTGCTATGCCAAGCGCTGCGCCAATAAGAAACCCGCCCAACGCACTGGTGTGCGACAGTTCATCGCCAAACCTTGCGGCTTCAAACATGACCGTTACTCCTGAGCGCTGGAGTCGGTCTTGGAGTCCCCGGGCTGGCGCGGCTGAAAGCTCGCCAGCAGGTCCATCCAGTTCTGGTTCTGCTCGCTGCTGAAGTCAGCCTGGGCGGTGGTGGAAAAAATGATCGCGCGTTCAGGGGCAATCAGAAACGCTGCCTGACGCTGGTAGAAAGGTCGGCCATCAGTCATGTAATACGCATCGATTTGAACACCGTCGATCGGCGCAGTGGTCGACAGCACTACGGCTTTTTTGCCCAGTAACGTGTAGCCGCGAAGCTTGGACGCCAGCATTTTGATCTGACGATCGACGTAGGCTTTGAGCGCTTCGCCGGGCAGCAATGTGTCCCGGGAAATGGTGATGCTCAACGGCGCGGGAATACTTGCCCCCAGCACAAACATGTTAACGGTTCGATCCTGGAAACCCTGTGGCAACGCGATGCTGCCTTCCTGCAACTCATAATCCATGTGATGTAAATTCCTGAATTCAAAAAATGGGCATTTCAGCGGGCCGCGAGGCCATCGAGCATGCCGTCAAAATCAACCAGCCAGAGACTGAGCGCGGGCCGGGCCGGATCAATCTCGCAAGCGATACTCAGCCATTGCACCTCATCACGCCCGACGACCGGCACAAGCGCTCCCACCAGACGTGCATGGCGATCGGCATGGCCGCTCTTGAAATGCAGATCCGCCGACTTCGCCGCACTGCCGGCCACGCTGACATCGCGCAGACGGATGATGCGAACGTCCGGATGATCCTTGCGAAACGCCTGCACCGCAGCCTCGAAAAGTTGCTCCAGCGTCTGCCCCTGCAGCACATCACGACGCTTGATCGTCAGGCTGACCGGCTCGCCTTCATGCTCGACGGTGGTCTGGATCTCACGGAAATGGAAACCCGTCGGGAATGCCAGATTGAAACCCGCGAAGTTGAAACTGCTGGGCGTGTCTTGCAGCGCCACCACCGGCTCGGGCTCGGGTTCCGGCTCGGGCTCGATGACCGGCGCGTTGTGTTGTTCGGCGCGCGCAGCTTCTTCCTGGGCAATACGCTTTTCGGAAATGCGATCGTAGAGGCTGGTTCTGATCATGGCGCCGCTACCTCAGTCATTGACCCTGACCTCGGAGCCGGTGATCTGGGTTGTGCCGGTACTCGTAGTGGTGATCGCCTTGCCTTTGATCTCGATGCCGTCCGGCGTGAGGGTGATGCTGCTATCCCCTACCTGAAGAATGATGTGTTGCTTGGCGTTGACCTGAATGAACTGGTTGTCGACCTGAATAGTCAGCGAGCCTTCCTGGACATTCATCACCGTGTCTTTCTTGATCGTTTCGGTGTGCGTGCCACCGACTGTGATCGTGCGGTTGCTGCCGACACTGTGGGTCTCGTCGACCTCGATCTCGGTGTCCATGTTGCGCTCGGCATGCATGATGATCTGCTCGGCGCCGGCCTTGTCTTCGAAGCGGAAGAAGTTCGCTGTGCCGCCATCGCCCTTCATCGACCGGGTCAGGAAACCGCTTTGGGTCTTGTTGGCCGGCAACGACCATGGCGGCGTGTTCTGACTGTTGTAGAGGCTGCCCATGACCAGTGGGCGGTCGGGATCACCATCAAGGAAAGCCACGACCACTTCGTCGCCAACACGAGGGATCAACACGCTGCCGAAACCGCCGCTGGCACCGGATTGCGCGACTCGGACCCAGCAGGAACTCTTGTCGTTGAACTCGCCATAGCGGTCCCAGTGAAACTGCACTTTTATCCGGCCGAGTTCGTCGGTGTAGATTTCTTCACCCGGTGGGCCGACGACGATCGCGGTTTGCGGCCCGGATATGGTGGGGGTCAGCGTTTCCAGTTGAGGGCGGAATTTGATTTTCTTGCGCACGCAAACAATGCTGTTGGCGTAACCGGCCTGGCCACCCGACAGGTAATTATTGCTGCCCCGATGGGTGATGTTCATCAGCAGAAACTGTCGATCTTCGACAGAGCCATTGTCGTGCTCGTAATGTTGTACGAGTTCGAACGTGTAGCCAGGACGCATCGCTCGACAATTACTCGAACCGGAAAACGCCTTACCCCTGAGTTCCAACGCTTCAATGCGATTGCGCACCAGCACTTCGCCGTCGTCGTACGTTCCGTGGGTGTATTGCCCCATGAAATCGTAAATCTCGTATGCCGGAACATCGCCCTGCTGATTGAGGCTGTTCATACTGACTGGAAGACGGTTTTGCGGCTGGCGGTAATCAAAGGTCTGAACTGCAATTTTGCTCGACTGCAACTCCCGCACCGCATTCCAGTGGGTGATCGAATCCGCTGTTTCGGTAATGGACGCCGTATGAAAACGCACTTGGGGCTGCTCTGGTAGAGCGGGCAACTGCGTTGAATCATCCATGATGATCAACGTGTGACTATCGGCGGTGTGCTCGAAGTAAAAGAACAGCCCTTCGTGTTCCAGCAAACGCATCACGAAATGCCGGTCACTTTCTCGATACTGAGTGATGTAACTGTGAGGTTTGAGCGTGCGGTTGATGCGGAACTCGAACTTGGCCAGCCCTTCATAACGACTGAAGACCTTGGTTATCACTTGCTCGACTGTTTGGTCCTGGAATATCTGCGAGTCGTACCGTTGCTCAAGCAAACTGAGCCAGGAGCCAATCAGTGCCGAATAACGACACATCCCGCCGTCGCTGCCATTACTGCCGAAACGTAAAACATGCCCGTTGATGTAGCGACTTGCGCCGGTAGCCAGTTCGATCTCGATGGTCGCCGACTGCCCCATGGCGGTCTTGAGTTTTACGCCGGCATCATCGGACAGCAGGTCAAGCTGGAAGCCGAATTCCATCGACAAACCTTCGTGCCCGACGAACGATTCAAGCAGGAGTTCCTGGCCACTTTTGAGCGGCATGGTCAGTTTAAACAGGCGCCGGTTCTGCGCGGTAAACAGGGATGAAAGATCCATTGTCATGTGCAACTCCTGGAAATCTATATTCGGGCTACTGCCGCAATACCATCTGGCGCTGTCAGGAACCTGTCGACTGACGCCGGGAACCCATCCATTTGAACAATCGACCCAGCCACCAGCGACCGCGGGCTTCGCGAATTTCGTCGATTCTCATGAAGGTATACGGAACAGGCATGCCACGCTCTCGCAGACGAAGTGTGCGGATACCGCGGATGACGTGACGTAGCCTTACCAGCAAATACACGCACACACACGTGCCTATTAATATGGAAACCGTCCCACCACTAAACGAGCCAACAGATTTAATAAAAAGACTACCGAGCAGAGTGGCGCCGCCTATTAGCACACCACCAAGAAAACCAAAATCCTTCGCTTTGAACTCTTCTGCAGCGACTTTTCCATCCTCAATTCTGAAAGGTAAAAATGGAGATTTCGTAAAATAAATCAGCAAAAACGCGGCCACCACTATCAGCATAGGACCTGCCCCGGCAATGACTGCACCCATCGCCCCAACCTCTGAATCCTTCTTTAAAAGCAAGTAACTTAAGCTAGACAGAAGATACATAAGCGAATACAGCCCTGCACAAAGCGTTACCAACACAAAACTTGTATAACGCTCACATCGATAGGCCAAATACAAAGTTGCACCCAGCATCAAAAAAACAAGCGAAAAATACATATACCAGTAGTACGGCAACCCAGAAATTTTAAAAATTCCGGTAAATGCCACCGCAGAAAACACGAGCCACGGAAGTTTCTTAATCATGTATGCATCGGGATCAAACATTTGGCACTCTCAATTTTTCAGGCGATCCGCAATTTCTTTATCTAAACCACTATGACCCATAAACGATTGAACGGCAGTACCGGCCACCATACCGACTACAAAAACTATCACCAACGGCGCGCCCAACGAACCCGCAATAGCTGAAAAAATCAAACTCCCCGCAAACGCGGCGATGTTAGTAGGTTGGTTTTCATAAGATTTCGTATAAAACTCGTCCATCGATGTCGAACTGGTGTAGTCCATATAAGCCTGCGGCCCAATCGCCAACGCAAACCCTACCGTATTACCCGACATAAACTTCAGGCCTCGGGTCGCCCCTTCCGCGTGAAGCATTGCCCGCTGATTAAGTGCCCCTCTGGTTCCATAAGCCGGAAGATGAGCGACTTGTGCCCCTACCTGACCGAGCACCTTGTAACTTTGCGCCTGGGCAGTAATGGGCACCTCGAAGTGCAGCTGACCTGCAACCCGAATCAGTTTTATCTTGCCTCTGAAAGTTTTTTTAGCCGAGGTTGAGTTCGCTTTTCCACGATTACTGGCCCACTTGATCAATTTTTTCTTATCGGCTGGAGAGAGATCCAGCAGGTCTACAACCGATTTGGATTTTGATAACGCAGCGACGGTTGTACCGACACCGACCAACGTGCCAGGCAAGTTGGCCGAAGAAAACATCAGGGACCCAACTTCCGGGATAGCCCTGGCGGCATTCTGCAAATCTTTCAATGCTTCGATTGAAACATCCGGCGCCGAAGACAAATTGCTGATTAGCGAACGCAGTAACTGCAAGGATCCTTGCGCTTCACTCGGCGACATATCGGAGTCTGGCGAGGCCAGTTCATGGGCCAAAAACATCGCCGCATTGTAATCATTGGTCGCGTAGTAACCGGCAAAATTTGGCGGCGCGGGAAATGCCCGCGAGGCAATTTCGCTGGGAAAGGGAAGATTACCACTACCCATCAATCCGGCTTGTTGGCGCGATCCATTAGGGTTAGCCACTGTGCAGGGTAAAAATCTTTCATCCATGTTCCTTTCTCCTGATACCGCCTTACCGGATAGATCTTCGGCAAAACCGGCTCCGCGCAACAACCGACCCACCTTCCATGAGCCATGCGCCATTCAAAGGGCATAACCTCATCAACCACCACAAAAAACCGCTGTTGCGAGTTGTCTTCCCGAATCACCAACGACGGACAATGACCCGTGGCTGCGACAATCCTTTTGCCGAAAAGGTGCCGAAGAAATTCAAAAAAACAGAACTACGTCACATTTTCTTAATTCGTCATCCGGGCATGTGCGAAAGGAGACACCTATGCAACACACAGTGTCAAGCCGCTATTTTATATTCAGGAATCCATCACCTGCCGAAACCATTGAACTGGTTGAGCTTCAGAACTATCTGAGAGATACATCCCACAAGTAGTGGCAAGCAGACATCATTGTGGCAAGTAATAAAACCCACAAAAATCCGTCCCCATGGATATCGAAAAACTGAAAGAAACAGCCCTGAAGCTACGGTCGGCCATCGATGCATTGAAGGCAGTGGACCCTGCTATAGCCAAACTGGATCAAGAGTTGGCGCCCCTGATGGACCGGGCTGAACGTGATCAAATCCGCACGCCTCTGGAGTGGCGAGATATTCCTGGTCGCTTTCTGTTCACCGAAGACGGCTTGCAGCAATACGCAGAACTTGAGTTGGCTTTTGCCGAGTTTAAAATCGAACTGACAGGCGGAGAATCCCCGACGCTACTCCGACTGAAAGCCCAGATGGCTCGGTCGTCCGGAACAGACTGACAAAATCCGCGAAAAGAACGCCTACGGTATTCCCGCCACGCGCCAATGCCATCATCCCCTCCCGATTAATATTACACTTGCACTGCAATAAATCCGTAAACACCAGTCAATCCGGATGTGGGTGAACCGGTTCACCTTTTTCAAATTATTTTCATTTAAAAATTGGATCCTCGGCGTGCCTGAAACCATTGAATTAACTGGGTTTCGGAACTATCCGACAGACACATCCCACAAGTAATGGCAAGCCGACATTATTGCGGCGTGTAACAAAAACGAGAAAAAATCCGTTCTCGAATGAACTTTTCGATACGACGTGTTGCCATACACGGCGTTACTGGCAACTCGATATTCATTTGCCAGCATCACACTCCCGGTTATTCCTGGCAGTGTGTTTTTCTGATGACGATTACCAGTAATTAACCTCCCGTGGGCAGATGCCCATTTGAGAATCAAGTCACTCGACATGCTCCGGTTTTGATCCAGGAAGGCGTGGAGTGTTCAAGGACGATGTACCGATGACTCAAGCGTTTTTTGATGTTGAAGCATTGATCAAGCTGCGAAGCCAGACCCGGGCCATTTCCGATGCGCTGAAGGCGCAGGCCTCGGATTATCTGACGACCCTGGCTTTGCTGATTCGTCCGCAGACGTTTTTCGGTGAGTACCTGCAGGGTGCGCAACGCAGCAGCGGGCGCGAGACCCAACACCATTTCAAGGAGCTCAAGGAGCTCTACGACCGCATCGGTTCGGGCGCTCCGTTCCAACTGGTCAATGAACTCGAAGTGCCGCTCAACCTGCTTAGCACCACTCCTCAGCTGTATGCGCTGGAGTACGACAAGGTGCTGTCCCAAAGCGGTCAAACCATCCGCATCACCAGCCCCGTGCGCTGGGTGGTCGGGTTCAGTTCGTTCGACCTGGCGCGCTTCCGTACCGTCATCAAAGACCCCAATCGCAGCAGCGCCGAGTTGTACCGTTTCGTGGTGCATTACCTGGTGCTGTTCTACTGCCTGAGCAAGTCGCCCGGCATCAGCCGCCTGCTCGAAGGCCTGCGTTTTCCCGTCAGTTTCGAACGTTTGAAGGACTTCGGCGACCTGCCCTTTTGCGTCATCAGCTCGCCGGTTCGTTCGCAATTGCCCGACGAGGCGGTGATCCGCAGCAGCACCCAGATCGCCGGCAACACCAGCTTCGAAGAGTTGGTGGGCTTTGAAAACATCATGGACATGAACGATGAAATCCGTCAGCGCCTGCTGCTGACGATCGAAGGAACGTAACGCGCTCGGCCACCCATTGAACCGACACGCAAACGACTTGCAGCGAATTGTTCGCACAGGAGATCACGATGGCGAAGAAGGAAAGTACCCAGCACAAACTCGACCGCGTTCGCGCGCCTCGGGTCCATATCACCTACGACGTGGATATCGGTGACGCTCAGGAAAAGAAAGAGCTGCCCTTTGTCGTCGGTGTGCTGGGCGATTTCTCCGGCAACCCGCTGGAGCCGCTGCCGAAGCTCAAGGACCGCAAGTTCATTTTCATCGACCGCGACAACTTCAACGGCGTGCTCAAGGGCATCAAGCCGCGCCTGACCTACCGCGTCGACAACACCCTGGCAAAAAACGGCACCCAGTTGGGTGTCGAGCTCAACTTCAACGCCCTCGAAGACTTCGAACCGCAGAACGTGGTCAAGCAGGTCGAGCCGCTGCGCAAGCTGCTGGAAGTGCGCAACAAGCTGGCGGACCTGCGCAACAAGATGGGCGGCAACGACAAGCTCGAAGAGCTGCTGATGGACGTGTTGCAGAACACCGAGAAGTTGAAAACCCTGGGCAAGGAATTCGGTCGCGAAGCCGCCATTCCAGCCACCGACGGCAAAGCGTAGGAGCCTGACGATGAACGACAAGCAAACCGTGACTCAACAGGACAGCGAACTGGTTGAAGTGGAAAACTTCACCGCGCAATCCTCGCTGCTCGACAGCATCATTTCGCAAAGCCGCGTGGCCCGCTCCGAAACCGAGCGCACCCGCACCCGCGACCTGATCGGCGAGTTGGTCAACCAGATCCTTGAAGGCGAAATGACGCCGAGCAAGGACCTGATCGCCGTGCTCGATGCACGCATCGCCGAGATCGACGCGATGCTCTCCGAGCAGATGAACGAGATCATGCACGCCAGTGAATTCCAACAGCTGGAAGCGTCCTGGCGCGGCCTGAAGTATCAGGTCGACCAGACTGAAACCAGCACCACGCTGAAGATTCACCTGCTCAATGCCTCGAAGAAAGACCTGGTGCGCGACCTCAAGGCCGCTTCCGAATTCGACCAGAGCGCGCTGTTCAAGAAGATCTACGAAGAAGAGTACGGCACTTTCGGTGGAGCACCGTTCGGCATGCTGCTGGGGGACTACGAGTTCAACCGCAGCCCGGAAGACATGTACCTGCTCGAAGAGATTTCCCACGTCGCGGCGGCCGCCCATGCACCGTTCATCTCGGCGGCCTCGCCTGAGCTGTTTGGCTGGGATTCGTTTACCGACATGTCCGGCCCACGGGATCTGGCGAAGATTTTCGACACCGTTGAATACGCCAAGTGGAAGTCGTTCCGCGCCTCCGAAGACTCGCGCTATGTCGGCCTGACCCTACCCCACGTGCTGGGTCGCCTGCCGTATGGCCCGGATACCACGCCGGTCGAGGAATTCAACTTTGTCGAAAGCGTCGATGGCCGCGACCACAACAAATACCTGTGGATGAACGCCGCCTACGCGCTGGGCACCCGGGTCACCGATGCGTTTTCCCGTTACGGCTGGTGCGTGGCAATCCGGGGTGTCGAAGGTGGTGGCCTGGTTGAAGGCTTGCCGACCCACACATTCAAGACCGACGACGGCGAAATCGCCCTCAAGTGCCCGACTGAAATCGCCATCACCGACCGCCGTGAGAAAGAGCTGTCGGACCTCGGTTTCATTCCGCTGGTGCACTGCAAAGGCACCGACTACGCCGCGTTCTTCGGCACCCAGTCGACGCAGAAACAGAAGCAGTACAACACCGGCATTGCCAACGCCAACGCCCGCCTTTCCGCGCAGTTGCAGTACATCTT
Organism: Pseudomonas sp. GL-RE-29; assembly: GCF_019947275.1. Taxonomy (NCBI): domain Bacteria; kingdom Pseudomonadati; phylum Pseudomonadota; class Gammaproteobacteria; order Pseudomonadales; family Pseudomonadaceae; genus Pseudomonas; species Pseudomonas sp. GL-RE-29. Next base: position 30,419 of record NZ_JAGYGD010000045.1, on the reverse strand, counting down.
CGCCACATCGCGCATCGCGCACTACATGAAGGCGATCATGCGCGACAAGATCGGCAGCTTCGCCTCGCGCAAAGACGTCGAGCTGTTCCTCAACAAGTGGCTGTCGAGCTACGTGCTGCTGGACGACACCGCGAGCCAGGAAGCCAAGGCCAAGTTCCCGTTGCGCGAGGCGCGTGCCGAGGTGTTCGAAGTGCCGGGCAAGCCAGGCGTCTACAAGGCCGTGACGTACTTGCGCCCGCACTATCAATTGGACGAACTGACCGCGTCGTTGCGCCTGGTCGCTGAATTGCCGCAATCGACCCGCGGCTGATCGAACACTTTGCCAGGAAGGCACCATGACCAGTCAACACAAGCTGTTGCCATCGCTGCTGGACCGATTGCTGGACGATCGTCCGCATCAATCCATCGAAGCGTCATCGCAACGCTTGTGTTCGCTGGCCGATTACAAGGCCAGCATCGTTCGCGACCTGGAAATCCTGGTCAACACTCGCCAGTCCCTGGTCGCCAACGAGCTGGACGGTTTCGTCAACCTGAGCGGTAGCATCCTCGACTACGGCATGCCGGATTTCACCAGCCGCAGCGTGCTTGATCCGAAGGATCGCCTGTTGATCCAGCGGCAACTGGAGAAGGCAATTACGGTCGGCGACCGACGCTTTCGCAGCGTCAAAGTCCAACTGCTCGCGCAACAGACCGGCCAACGCATGCTGACCTTTCGCGTGGATGCGGTCTTGCGTCTGCAAGACGTCACCCGGCAGGTGTCCTTCGACGCCGTGCTGCAGGTCAACACCCAGGAATACAAAGTGCAGAACCTCAACTGATGCTCGACGATCTGCTGCCCTATTACGAAAAGGAACTGTCGCACCTGCGCTTTTTGGGCCAGGAGTTTGCGAGCCAGTATCCGAAAATTGCTTCGCGGTTGCTCATCGAGGGCGATAACTGCGAAGACCCGCATACCGAGCGCTTGATCGAAGCGTTCTCGTTCCTCTCTGCGCGGGTGCACAAAAAACTCGACGACGAGTTGCCGGAAATCGTCGAGTCGTTTCTCGAAGTGCTGTACCCGCATTACCTGCGCCCTACCCCGTCGATGTCGATCGTCGAGTTCAACCTGGGCAAGCAGGAAAAAGTCACCGAAGCCTTCCGCGTCCCCCGGCATACCGAGCTCAGTGCCAATCCGATTGATGGCGTGGTGTGTAAATTCCGCACCTGCTACCCGGTCGAACTGTGGCCGGTGGCGGTGCAACAGGCGTCGTTCATCGAGATGGAACGCTCGGCATTCAACGGCCACAGCGCTGACCTGGTCGCGCGCTTGCGCATCGGCCTGGCGGCGACGTCCGATGTGATGTTCGGCAAGATGGAGCTCGACAGCCTGCGGTTTTTCCTCGACGGCGAAAGCACGTTGATGCTGCAACTGTACGAACTGCTGTTCAACAACCTGGCCAAGGCCACGTTGACCTTCGAAGATCAGGGACGCACCCGCGAGGTCGCCTTGCCCGCCGGCGCATTGAAAGCCGTCGGTTACAGCCTGGACGAAGGCCTGGTGGACTACTCGGAACGTTCTTTCCTCGGTTACCGCTTGCTGCACGAATACTTCACCTTCCCCGACAAGTTCATGTTCTTTGACCTGTCCGGTTTCGCGCGCATTCTGGCGGGCAAGGAGATCGAGAAAGTCGAGGTCAATTTCTACTTTTCCGACTACGACCTCAGCGATCGCCTGGCGCGCCTGACACAGAATATCGGGCGCAATAACTTCAAACTAAATTGCACGCCGATCATCAACCTGTTCCGCCAGCAGGCCGAGCCGGTCAAGTTGACTCACGCCCAGCACGAATACGCAGTGACGCCGGATGTGCGCCTGCAAAGTTCGGCGGAAGTGGTGTCGATTGATCGCGTGCGGCGCGTGCGCAAGGTCGGTGGTATCGATCAGGTCGGCACTTGCCATCCGTTTTTCGAACCCCGGGGCGATCAAGGCCCCGGCCAAAGTTTCTGGATTGCCCGGCGCCGTGCGGTGCAAACCGGCCAGCGCGATGGCTCGAACGTGTTTATCCGGGTGGTGGATCGCGAACTGGGTTTGCTGGAGGCCAACAACGATACGTTGAGCATCCGCCTGACCTGCAGCAACCGTGACTTGCCGCTGATGCTGCCGTTCGGGGGCGAGCGCGGCGATTTCAATATTCCCGGCAACTCGGTGATCAAGGATATCCGCTGCCTGCGCAAACCCACCGCCACCGCCCGCGTGCCGTTGGGCAACGGGGTGATCTGGCGGCTGATTTCGCACCTGTCGCTGAACCACATGTCGCTGGTCTCCCGTGGTCGCGAAGTGCTGCTGGAGCTGTTGTCGCTCTACAACTACCGCAATGTGTCGGCCATCCGCAAACAGATCAACGGCATCGTCTCGGTGAGCAGCGAACCGGTGGTTGCACGCATCGGTCACCCGCGGCCGAACTTCGTGCGCGGCGTCGGCATCACCCTCAATTTCGATGAAAGCCAATACACCGGCAGCGGTGTGTTTTTGTTCGGCATGGTGCTCGATCACTTCTTTGGTCAGTACTGCTCCATGAACAGCTTTACCCAATTAACCCTTCGCACCTTGCAGCGCGAAAAGAGAGTCGTCCAATGGCCACCGCGAACCGGCGATCAACCTCTGGTCTGATTGACCAGGCACGGGCTGAGCCGCACCGATTCGAGTTTTTCCAATTGGTGCGCTTGCTTCGCCTGCATTACAGCAGAACCGGGCGCATGGACCTGGAAACCCGACCGCACGAAGACCCTCTGCGTTTTCGCTCGCAGCTGTCGCTCAACTTCCCGGCCAGTGAAGTCAGCGACTTGCAGTTCGAGCGCGAAGGCAAGGTGTCCGTGGCCGGCCTGCCGCTGTCCGAGGTGCAAGTCACGTTCATGGGTCTGGTGGGGCCGTCAGGTGTCTTGCCGCGCCCGTACACCGAGCTGTTGATCGAGCGACACATCCAGTACCGGGATGACGCGGCGCACGCCTTCCTCGACATCTTTTCGCACCGCATGACCACGCTGTTCTACGAGGCCTGGCAAAAGTACAAGTTTTACATCGAGTACGAGCGCAACGGCAGCTCGGATTTCGACCGTTACCTGCTCAACCTGGTGGGTTTCGGCCCCGAGGCGCAAAAGCAGAAATTCGACAAACAAGGCTCGCCCCTGCGCCGCGAATTGTTCAGCTATTTCTCCGGCCTGTTCGCCCAGAAGCCACGCAACGCGTTGAACCTGGAAGTGATGCTCAGCTTCTATTTTTCGCTGCCGTTCAAGGTCAAGCCGTTTGCCGGGCGCTGGCTGAAACTCGATGCCAGCCAATGCACGCAACTGGGTCGCAAGAACGCCGTGCTCGGGCAAAGCGCCGTCGCCGGCAACCGGGTCTGGGATTACCAATCCTGCGTGCGCATCGAAACGGGCCCACTGGAGCTGGCCGACTATCAACGCCTGCAACCGGGCGCCGACGACTACCAGAAACTGCTGGAACTGGTGCGTTTCTATGTCGGTGCCGAGCTCGACTTCCAGCTGGCGCCCAAGCTCAAACCCCAAGCCGTACCCGTCGCCCGCCTCGGTCGCCAGGGCAACGTTTCGCTGGGCCGGCTCGGTTGGCTCAAACGACCAGGCGTCGACGTGGAACCCACCCGTTGCGCGCTCTTCCACATTCCTTTTGATGGGGTCTCCCTGTGAACCTGAAGTCCCTGTTCGCCAAGCTGAACGACACCAGCCGCACCGCCACCGAAAGCGCCGCGGCGCTTTGTCTGTCGGAACACCACTACGATGTCGAAGTCGAGCACCTGTTGTTGCAGTTGCTCGACAGCAACGACAACGACCTGCCGGCCATCCTGCGCCATTACGACGTGGTGCCTGATCGCTTGCAGGCGCAATTGGTGACGGCACTGGGGACCTTCAAGAAAGGCAATACCCGCACCCCGGCGCTGTCCCCGCACCTGACCCGCATGATCGAGCAGGCGTGGGTGCTGGCCTCCATCGAGTTCGGCCAGGCGCAGATCCGTACCGGTCATCTGCTGCAGGCCTTGCTCGATGACGACGAACTGCGTCGGGTGGTGATCGCGGGTGCGGCCGAGCTGGAGAAGATCAACGCTGACGATTTGCGCGTTAACCTCAACGCGTTGGTAGAAGGCAGTGCCGAGTCGAAACAGGCCAAGCCGCTGGACACTTCCGGCGGCGCCAGCGCCAACCCGGTGAAAGGCAACGGCAAAACCCCGGCCCTCGATCAATACACCATCAACCTCACGCAAAGCGCGCGCGAAGGCCGGATCGACCCGGTGCTCGGTCGCGAGTTCGAGGTGCGGCAGATGGTCGACATCCTCACCCGCCGCCGCCAGAACAACCCGATCCTCACCGGTGAAGCCGGCGTCGGCAAAACCGCCGTGGTCGAAGGCCTGGCGCTGCGCATCATTCAAGGTGACGTGCCGTCAGTGCTCAAAGGCGTGGCCATCCACACCCTGGACCTGGGCTTGTTGCAGGCCGGTGCCGGGGTGAAAGGCGAGTTCGAAAACCGCCTCAAGTCAGTCATCGAAGAAACCAAACGCAGCCTGCACCCGATCATCCTGTTTATCGACGAAGCGCACACCCTGATCGGTTCGGGCGGCCAGGCCGGGCAGAACGATGCCGCCAACCTGCTCAAGCCAGCCTTGGCTCGCGGCGAACTGCGCACCATCGCGGCGACCACCTGGGCCGAGTACAAGAAGTACTTCGAGAAGGATGCCGCCCTGGCCCGCCGTTTCCAGGTGGTGAAGGTCGAAGAGCCGGACGAAGACAAGGCGATCCACATGCTGCGTGGCCTGCTGGCCAAGATGCAGGAACACCACAAAGTCACGGTGATGGACGAAGCGCTGGTGCAGGCCGTGCGCCTGTCCAATCGCTACATCACTGGGCGCCAGTTGCCGGACAAAGCCGTCAGCGTGCTGGACACCGCTTGCGCCCGGGTTGCCTTGGGGCAATCGGCGCAGCCGGGGCCGCTGGAAGATTGCAAGCGTCAGATCGACAACTTGCAGGCGGAAATCTCGGTACTGCAGCAGGAAGCCGCCAAAGGCAGCGACCATGCCCGACGCCTGACCACCCTCAACGCCGAGTTGCTGAGCGAACAGCAAACCCGCGACGCCCTCGAGCAACAATGGCAACGCGAGTTGCAACTGGTGGAGCAACTGGGTGCCCTCAGCCACCCGGAAAATCAATCACCCGATGCGATCGAGATTGCCGCCGTACGCGCCGAACTGGCCAGCGTCCAGGGCGAGCAACCGCTGGTGCATGCCCTGGTCGATGGCGGCACCATCGGTGAAGTGATCTCCGGATGGACCGGCATTCCCCTAGGCAAGATGCTGCGTGACGAAATCGAAACCGTGCAGCGCCTGCCTGCACTGCTGGGTGAACGCGTGCTCGGCCAGGACCACGCGCTGCACGAAATCGGCAAGCGCATCAAGATTTCCCGCGCGCGCATGGAAGACCCGAACAAACCGATCGGCGTGTTCCTGTTGCTTGGCCCAAGTGGCGTCGGCAAGACCGAAACCGCACTGGCGCTGGCCGACACCCTGTACGGCGGCGAACGCAACGTCATCACCATCAACATGTCCGAGTACCAGGAAGCCCACACGGTCTCCAGCCTCAAGGGCTCGCCACCGGGTTACGTCGGTTATGGCGAGGGCGGCGTGTTGACCGAAGCCGTGCGACGCAAGCCGTACAGCGTGGTGCTGCTCGATGAGGTGGAAAAGGCCCACCCGGACGTGCTCGAACTGTTTTTCCAGGTGTTCGACAAAGGCGTGCTCGATGACGGCGAAGGTCGCGAGATCAACTTCCGCAATACCGTGATCATCCTCACGTCCAACACCGGTACCGACCGCATCATGCAGTGGTGCCTGAATGCACAGCCGCAACCGACACCGGAAGACATCGTCGAAGGCCTGCGTGACGAGCTGAATCAGGTGTTCAAGCCAGCCTTCCTCGGCCGCCTGACCATCGTCCCGTACTACCCGGTCAAGGACGCGATCCTGGAGCGCATCGTCGCGCTCAAGCTGGAGCGCATTCGCCAGCGTTTCGAGCGCAACCATCAGGCCGTCCTCAGCTATGACGAGGCGCTGGTCAAAGCCATCGCCTCGCGCTGCACCGAGGTCGACAGCGGCGCCCGCAACATCGACAACATTTTGTCCAAGACCCTGATGCCGGAACTGGCGCAACGGGTGCTGGAGCGCATGGCGCAGGACAAACCGATCCAGAGTTTGAGCATCGAGTTGGGCAGCGATGGCGATTTCGCCTATCGCCTGATCTGAGCGGGCATTTACAGGTAGTGGTCATGGACAAGAGATATTCAGGGAAGCGTCCCGAAAAAACGGCGTTGGCCAAATGCCTGACGGCGGTGGCGATGATGGCGGTACTGAGCGCCTGTGGCGTCACCGACCGAGTCGGCAAGCGGGTCGACAATACCTGGGCCGGCGACATGCTGTTCGAGGATAACGAGAAGGTCATCCTGACGTCCGACGGCGGCAACCAGCTCAATCCCGACGCGTCCGGCAAACCGCTTTCCGTGGTGCTTCGCGTGTACCAGCTGACATCACTGGAGCGCTTTGCATCGGTGGATGCCGACTCGCTGTGGGACGACCCGCAAAAGGCCCTCGGCAATACCTTGATCGAAAACCGCGAAATCACCTTGTTGCCGGGCATGGGCCAGGTCGACAAATGGCCGCTGAACAAGGCCGCAGGTTATGTCGGCGTCGCGGCTTTTTTCCGCACTGACGAGAACAGCCGCTGGAAGGTCGCGTTTGACGCCAACTCCCTGCGCAAGGACGGCATCTGGTTCTCATCCGATGGCCTGCGGGTGCTGGTGGACAACAACACGGTGTCCGCCGTCAGCGGCGTCGACGTGCTGAACAAACCCAAGACCGAAGAGCAGCTCGCCAAAGCCTCCGCCCTGCCCGAGCAACCGGCCCAGCCAACGCTGATCCTACGGGTTCAGGACGTCGTGATTGAAAAGGCTCAGGACCAAGCCGCCGGCTCCGCGCAAAAAGCGCTGGACTCGAAATTGAATTCATTTTTGGAAGGCGCTCAATGAGTAAACAAAGCCGGGTGATGTGGTCCGAAGGCATGTTCCTTTTGCCACAACATTTCCAGTATCAGGATGAGTTCCACCAGCATCAGCTGGCGCAGGCGACGCTGCGCAACACACCCTTTCACTGGGGCGTGCAGTTGCTGGAAGTGGACGAGGAAGCCCTCGCCACCGGTTCCCTGCAACTCAAGCGACTGAAACTGGTGTTTCCCGACGGTAGCCTGTTCGACGCGCCGCAGCACGATCCGCTTCCGGCAGCCCGTGACTTGAAGGACCTGCTCAAAGGCAACGACCTGAAGGTCTACGCCGCGCTGAAATTGCCTGAGCCCTTCGGCCTGAATTACGTCGAAGACGGCCAGGAGCAAAAGACCGGGCGACGTTTTCGCAAGCAGTTCGACACCTTGCCGGACCTCAACGAAGGCGACCTGGAAAACGAAATCACCAGCCTGCGTCTGAACGTGGTGATGCTGATCGACGGCGACAATCTGGATGGCTACACCTGGTGCCCGATTGCGCGGCTGTCGCGCAACAACATCGGCGGTTTCAACCTCGACGGGCATTTCGTGCACCCAACGCTGCACCTGGGCACCCATGACACCCTGATCGGGCTGGGCAAGCGTTTGCTCGGTGCCTTGCAATCGAAAAGCAAGGCGCTGTCCGGCCGTCGTCGCGAGCGTGCGGATCAGATCGCCGAGTTCGGTTCGAGCGACGTGACCCTGTTCTGGCTGTTGAACACGGTGAACCGTGCCCATCCGAGCCTGGCGCACCTGCTCGCGCACCCGCGTTTGCACCCCGAGCGTTTGTATCTGTTCCTGGCAGAACTTGCCAGCGGGCTGCTGACGTTTTCGCTGGACACCCAACTCAACGATATTCCCGAGTACGACCACCACGACCCGGCGGCCTCGCTGGTCAAGCTCGACGAAATGATTCGCGTGCTGCTCGACAACGTGGTGCCGAACCAGTGCGTGGTGATCAACCTGACGCAAACCAAACCTTCGTACTGGCAAGGACAGCTGCACGATCCACGGCTGGCAGAGGCGGATTTCTACATCTCCGTGCACGCCGACATGCCGGGCGCAAGCCTGCTGGAGCTGGTGCCGCGGGCGTTCAAGGTCGGCTCGCCGGAGGACATCGAAGTGGTGGTCAACAGCGCCATGCCGGGCGTCACGCTCAATCACTCGACCCGCCTGCCCAATGCGATTCCGGTGCGACTGGACAATCACTACTTCTCCATCGAGCCCCACGGCCGGGTCTACGAACGAATGATGAGTGCCCAGGCCATTTCTTTCTATGCGCCCAGCGCGTTCACCAACCTCAAGCTTGAACTGATGGCGGTACTCAAATGACCGAAGCCGTACTGCAAGGCGCCGTTGCGGCTGCCCGTGAAAAACCGACGCTCAAAGACCTGGTGCAGGATTTCATCAGCATGGCGCTGATCGTGCGCAAGGGCCGCCAAGTGACCTCGGTCAGCGCCTTTGAAGCAAGCGTCGACACCTTCTTCAAGGCACTGGAAAGCGATGCCCGCAGCGCCAATTACAGTGTGGAACAGGTGAAGGACACCCAGTACGCCCTGTGTGCGTTCCTCGATGAAAGCGTGTTGCGCTCCGGGGACAACGAGTTGCGCCGCCACTTTGAATTGCAGCCCTTGCAGTTCCGCTATTTCGGCGTGCACCTGGCCGGCGAAGGCTTTTTCGAAAAGATCGATTCGTTGCGTGGCGATGTGAAACAGAACCTCGATGTACTTGAGGTTTACCACCTGTGCCTGGCGTTGGGTTTCGAAGGCAAATTCAGCCTTGGGCAAAAAGACCAGCTGCGTTACCTGGCCAATACCCTGGGCCAGGACATCGCGCGTTTTCGCAAGACACCCAAGGCACTCTCGCCCGACTGGGCACTGCCAGACCAGGTCTCGCAGATGCTGCGCCATGAAGTCCCCCTCTGGCTCTATCTCGCGCTGATTGCGCTGGTCTGCGTGGGTGTTTACCTGACGCTGGACTGGTTGCTGGGCAAGGACGTAGCCGCGTTGTCCGAACAAATCAGCCAGCTGTTCAGTGCCTGAATACAGGTCAGGTAACCGAGTCAGGAAGACATGAAAACATTATTGCGTTTGTTGAAAAGCTTTTGGTTCCTCATCCCCGTCCTGTGGCTGGCAAGCCTGGCGGTCAGTTGGTTCGCGGCCCCGCGCGTGAGTTGGCTGCGCGGTTATGCACTGGAGACGATGGCGATCGTCAGCGCCTTCTACCTGCTGATCATTGTGCTGCGTCAGTACAAGCGTATCCGGGCTGAACACAACCTTGAAAACCTGGTACAGATCGAAGTTGATCGCTCGCTCAATGGCGCCGGTGAGTTCCGCGACCAGCAAGTGCTGCGTGAGCGGCTCAAGCACGCCATCGCCATGCTGCGCGCCGATCGCTCGGCCGGTGGCGGCGGTTCGTCGGCACTTTACGATTTGCCGTGGTATCTAGTCATCGGCATGTCGGCCGCGGGCAAGACCTCGTTGCTGACCCGCTCAGGGCTGTCCGCAAACATTGCCAGCAGCGCCAACGACACCGAAAGCGGTACCCAGCATTGCGATTGGTATTTCAGCCCCGAGGCCGTGATGATCGACACGGCCGGCCGTTACCTGCGCGACGACCCGTCGGCCAGCGAATTCGCCGCCTTCCTGCGCATGCTGAAAAAGCAGCGCAGCAAGGCCGCGGTCAATGGCCTGGTGTTGGTGGTCAGCCTGCCGGAACTGCTGGCCTGCAGCGCTGCCGAGCGTAATGAACTCGCCGCGCAACTGGTCTCGCGCATAGAGGAATACAACGATTGCCTGGAGGCCAACCCGCCGATTTACCTGATGCTGAGCAAGACCGACCAACTGCCGGGCTTCAGCCAGGCGTTCGAAGGCCTGGACCTGAACGAGCGCCAGCAACCGCTGGGCATGACCTTCGGTTTGTCCGAGATCCGTAATCAGGGCCTGCGTCCCGTGCTGGACGCCAAGCTGGCCAACCTGCACGGCCACATCCGTCGTCACGTCGACGCGCAGATGATTGCATTGGGTGCCGATGCCAACAGTGCATTGCTGAACTTCCCGAACTATTTCGCCGAGTTGTCGGGCGTGCTGGAACAGTTTCTCCAACACTTCGCCGAGACCCGTCGCAGCGGCGCGCCACTTCTATTGCGCGGACTGTATTTCACCAGCGCCTTGCAGACCGATCAGCAACTGAGCCAGGTGTATGAAGATGACCTGGCCGAATCGTTCGCCTTGCAGCCCGCTCCCGAGCACGACAATCAGGCACAAGGCAGCGGCAAGAAAATCAGCGACCGCAGCTACTTCATCACCGACACGTTCCGTCGGGTGATTTTCCCCGATCGCGACTTGACCCTCTACCAGTCGCGTTTCGGCAAGAACAAGTCCGCCAGCCCTGCCCTGCTGGGTCTGGCTCTGCTGGCGGGTGTGGCGTTCATTGGTTGGCAAGCCCTGTCGTTCCAGAACAACCGCCAGTGGCTGGCGACACTGCGCGAGCAGCTGACCGAACTGCAACAATCGCCGGACAGTGCGCGGTTACTCGCCTCGGGTCACGGCCTGGAACTGCTGCGCGAGCAACTCACTGCCATCGAGAAGCACCGCGCCAAAGGCGTGCCGCTGCAACTCGGCGCCGGCTTGTACCGGGGTGACGATGTTTATCGCGTCGCACAGACCGCCTACTTGCAGCAACTGCGCACTCAGGCGCTGGAGCCGATCACCCTGCAACTGCAATTGCAGATGCGCGCGTTCAATGAGTTCGCCAAAACCATGGACCCGCAGAACAACTTTGCGCCTGCGACGGCCAAGGCCGGCTCCGCCAAAGCCCGTTTGCAGGGGCAGAAACTGCCGACCCGCCTGAATAACCTGCCGCGCAGCACCGGTGATGTTGCCGGTCGCCTGAACGGGGCTGCCAGGGGCGCGGTAAACAAGGTTCGTGGCGAAGCACTGACAGCGCTGCGCAACCCGGCCACCGCGAGCGATGCCGCTGAACTGTCGGCGACCACCGGCGGGCTTTCGCTGTCCGAAGAAATGTTGGGCCGACTCGATGAGCGCCAGGTCGCTTCAATTATTGAGTCGTACAACGCACTCAAGCTCTATCTGATGCTGACCCAACCTTCGACCCATCCGGATCCAGAGTTCGTGAGCGCTGCGTTGCCGGTGGCCTGGGCCAATATCGCCAGCACCGACAACGCAGTCAGCAGCGCAGTGATCCAGGACAATGCGCCGGTGTATGTGCAATTGCTCAAGAGTGGTCAGGCGCCGACCTTGTCGCGCAACGAACAGCTGATCAGTGAAACCCGCAACAGCCTGAAGTCGTTCATGATTTCCAGCTCGCTGGTGGACCGCGAATACCTGCGCCTGCAACTGGAGTCGAGTCGCCAGTTTCCGGCGGTTGGCTTGAGCGATCTGGTGCCCTTGCCGGGCCGTCAGTTGCTGTACGGCACAGAAGCGGTTCCAGCGATTTTCACTCGTCAGGGCTGGGAGCAATTCGTCAAGCCGGAGCTGATCAAACTGGTGTCGGGCAACCTGCAAAATGAATCGGACTGGGTACTCGACGGCGAAGGCGCCGACAGCATTGTGCAGAAGGCCAATTTCATCCGTGAGTTCATGACGCGCTACAAGCGCGACTACACACAGGCCTGGTACACCCTGATCGACAGCGTCGGCGTTCGCCATTTCACTGACATGGCCAATGCGACCCAACAACTGTCGCTGCTTAGCGACGTGCAGAACTCGCCGGTGAAAATCCTCCTGGCGGCGGTCAATGACAACACCCAGTGGGATGTCCCTGCCCCCCGCGAAACCCTGCAAGCGGGCATCAAGCCCGATGACGGATTCTGGAGCAGCGTCACCGGTATTTTTGATGGCAAGAATGCATCGCCAAGCTCGCTGATTTCACCATTGCCGGCGGTTGACGACGGCAGCCTGGCGAAGCGCTTCGAGCCGGTATCGCGGGTGTTCGCCGTGCAAAACGCCGAAGGCGCCGACAGTACGATCATGGACCGCTACCTGGCGGCCTTGCGCAAACTCAAGGTGCGGATGAACAACATTCAGCGCTCACAGGACGTCGGTAAAAGCAGTAAGCAGCTGATCAGCGAAACCCTTGAAGGGCTGCCGAGCGAAGTGACCAGCGTGCGCAACTATGTCGAGACCACCGTCGACACCAGCCAGGGTGGCCTGTCTACTGCGTTGCAGGGCCTGTTCAGCCTGCCGATCCAGTTTGCCTGGGAAACCTTGCGTGACCCTGCCGGCCAACAGATTGCCAAGGCCTGGGCACAGCAGATTGCCAAGCCGTGGGAACAGGTCATGGCGCACCGTTATCCGATCGCGCCAGGCAGCCGCAACGAAGCGTCGGTCAAGGACTTGCAGCGTTTCGTCGACCCGGAATCCGGGCTGCTGCCGAACTTCAAGCGTAACGAAATCGGCAACCTGTCCGGTGGCGAAGGCCTGGGCATGAGCAGCGACAGCAAGGCCACGCCGCTGGTCAACCCGAACATGGTCAACAGCATCGACAAGGCCAGCTCGTTGGGCCAGGTGATTGCCAGCCTGTCGGACCGCGACAACGGCTTCGAGATCATGCTCGAACCTTCCGCCAGCCTGACCGACATCATCTTCACCCTCGATGGCCAGGTGCAGCACTACCGTAACGGCAAGACCAGCTGGAGCCGCTTCTCGTGGCCGGGCACGACCACCACGCCGGGCGCACGCCTGGATGTGGTCACCCTGACCGGCGAGCGTGTCACGGTGTTCGACTACCCGGGCCGTTGGGGCCTGCTGCGCATGAACGACAGCGCGCGGGTCAGCGATCTGGACGGTATTCAGCAACGTTTCAGCTGGAACACCAGCAGCGGTCCGGTCAGCCTCGCCGTGCGCAACTACGGCGGCGTCAAGCTGACGGACCTGGCCAACGTCAAGGCCTTGAGCGCGCTCAACGCCAAAGAAGGTCGTCCGCTGTGATCCGCCGCCTCTTGAATCAGGGATCCGGCCAATGATCGGCTGCTTCGGAAAAGTGCCCGCGAGCCCGGACTTCGTCAGCCTGCAAGGTGCAGGCGACGACGTCTGCGAATTCGACGGCTGGCTGCAAGGCGCGCTCGCCGCCTTGCAGCACCGTGAAGACTGGCGCGAACTGTTCGACGCATTGCCGGTGTGCTTTTTCAGCTACCGCGCGCGCAGCGGCAACTGGCTGCTGGGCGGGCTGATCAGCTCGAAAGATTCGAGTGGCCGACGCTATCCGTTTTTCATTTTCCAGACGCTCAAGGCCAGTGAGGCCGAGCCTCTGGTCAATCCGTTCACCCTCGGCGAACTGTTCAGCGGGCAGATCAGGCCTCTGCTGCACATGGCCGTCCATGGCGAAAGCACTTCGGTGCTGTTCGAACGCATCAAGGCCCTGCGCCCATTACAAGGCCAGGACTTCGAGTTGTTCCGGCGCGTGCATGACAAGTTTCTGGTGAATTTCAATCTGCGCGACATCAGTACCGCGCTCGAAGGTGCCTACCCGGAGTTCGTCACCAACGCCGTGCTTACCCGACTCCAGGCCCTCAGACGGCACCTGTCTCACCCAACGCCGATCGGCATCGCCCTGCCCTTGCCGGCAGAAAGAGGCCTGAAGAATCCGACCGCCGATTTGTGGGTCACCTGGCTGACGCACATGACGCCTGAACGCTCGGTGCCACAGGTCAACCTGTTGGCCGATGACTTCATGCGCCCGAGGCTGATCTGTTTTGCCTCACGCCAGACCTGCGATGCCTACCGCGTGCTGACGGGGATCAGTGAGCGTTCGCAAAGCTACGACGTGCTGGCTTCTTTCGATGCCTTCGACGAGCACCACCGCACACACGCCTTTCCCGAAATCGACCGCCCTCTGGGTGACGTTATCGACCGTTTTGTCGATGCCCTGGATTCGAAGTCCGTATGAACAAGATCAAGTATTACTTCTTGCGCTATCAACCCTACATTCTCGGGGTGTGCTTTTTCCTCACGATCTTCGTGGTGTGGGGCATCGGGCGGGCGTTTGATTTCAGTTCGCTCAACAGCCTGCTGAGCGGCATTGGCGTGTTCCTGGTGCTGTCGGCCGGCTACGTTTTGCTGCTTTATCGAGGCGTGTCCCGGCATCACAACCTCGAAGGATTGCTGCGCGAAGATGCCGATCAAGCTGTGTTGAACGCGAGCCCGGCCGATCGCGAAGAGGTCAGCCTGCTGCGCGAGCGCCTGCTGCAAAGCATCGAACGCTTGCACAGCAACAAGCCCCGAGGCAGCAACGCCAAGGACGCGCTGTATGCCCTGCCCTGGTACCTGGTAGTCGGGCAACCCGCGGCCGGTAAAAGCACCATGCTCTACCAGTCGGGTCTCAACTTCCCCTACGCCGAGCGCGAAGGTGTGCGGGTCGCGGGCCTGGGTGGCACGCGAAACTGCGACTGGTTTTTCAGCTCCGAAGCGGTCCTGCTGGACACCGCCGGCCGCTACATGAACAACCAGGAAGAGGCCGGCAAATGGCGGGCCTTCCTTCAATTGCTGCGCCAGCATCGCCAGCGCCGGCCACTCAATGGCCTGATCGTCACCGTCAGCATTCACGACATTCTGCAATCCTCGCTGGAAGATCAGGAGCGTATCGCCAAGCGCCTGCGCGAACGCATTCAGGAAACCCATGCCCTGCTGGAAGTGCGACTGCCGGTCTACCTGGTGTTCACCAAGTGCGACCTGGTCCCGGGTTTCGCCCCCTTCTATCGCCAGCTGGATGAAACCGCGCGCGGCGACGTCATGGGCAAGACCTTTTCCCACAAAGGCTACGAGCAGGCCGATTGGGGGCAGCGCTTCGGTGCGGCGATGGACGAGTTGGTCGGCTACTGGCAACAGGTAGCAAGCCAGCAGTTGGTGACCCAGGACATCCAGATCACCCGACAGGATTCAGCGGTGTATCGGTTCCCGCTGGAACTGGCGGCGCTCAAACCACGGCTGCAACTGTTCGTCGATGCGCTGCTGCGGGCCAATCCGTATCAAAATGCAGAACTGCTGCGCGGCTTCTATTTCACCAGTGCGCTGGACGCAGACCAGCCGGATTTGGGTGGACACGCACGGCAGGTGACAGAGCGTTTTTCCCTGGAAGGTGATCGGGAGATCGCCAACGGTCACGCGCAACCGCGCCCATTGTTCATCAACAGTCTGTTCCGCAAAGTCATCATTCCCGACCAGCACCTGGTGGCGCTGTACACCACCAACCATCGCGAACGTCGGCGCAAAGCGGCATGGATCGGCGGTGCAGGCCTGGTCGCGGTGCTGCTGTGCAGTCTGTTGAGCTGGTCGTACATCAACAATCGCAACACCCTGCAAACCCTCTCGGCAGAGCTGACCCAGGCCGCTGCCGACGATCGCTCGACCTCCGGCCAATACACCGATTGGCAAACCCTCGATCGTCTGCGCTTCTGGACCGCGCATTACTACGCCCGGCACCACGACGAAGGCGTGCCACTGCGCATGCGCCTCGGGCTCTACCAGGGCCATAAGATCGAGCCAATGGTGCGCAGCCAGTATTTCGATCGGCTGGAAACCGTGATGCTCAAACCCACGGCCGACAACCTGACCCGCTCGCTGTATCTGCTGACCACGCTCAAGGTCTATCAGCGCAATGCCAAAGAGTTGATGCCGGTGACAGGCGTGGACAGCGTCGAGCCCAAGGCATTGCCGAACGACAACCGCGCGCAATCCATTGCCGCGTTCGGCAAGGCGACGCTGGACACCTACGTCATGTTGTCGCGTGCGCAACGGGAAAAGGCCGACCCGGCGTTCCTGAAAGCGAAAATCCCGGATTACTGGTATCCGGCGATTGCCCGCCACGTCGGCAGCGCCGCCGTCGCCGCAACCCATCAGGACTATGAGTTCGCCAGCCGGCAGATCAATTTCTACAGCGATCAGATTCACGAGCCGGACGTGCCGCGGATCCTCGACAACGCGTTCCTGATCTCCAGCTCGCGCAACTACATCAACAGTTTGCTCACGCAGTCGTTGCGCTCGATCGAAACCATCACGCTGGAGTCGGACACCCTGTTCGCCTTTGGCCGTGCCGACTTCCAGAGTCTGAAGAATGAAGGTCAAGGCCAGCTGAGTGCGATTGCCGGCAAGCTGCTCAGCACGCCCAACATTGGAAAAATCATCATCGCCGGGCACGCCGATCAACTCGGCGATCCACAGGGCAACCTGCAGGTTTCCAAACTACGGGCACAAACCATCAAGACTTATCTGGTGGGCAAAGGTGTTCCCGGCGAGCTGGTAGAAGCGGTCGGCGAAGGCAGCAACAAGCCTTTGGTCAAGTGCGATATGCAGCAGCCAAGGGCTCAGCTGATTCACTGCCTGGAACCTAACCGGCGGGTAGAAATCGAAGTGCGCGCACTCAACTGAGGATGCCGCGCCTGTTGCAAGAAAAACCGGTGCCTGGGTCATCTCGACGTTGACCGAGGCTGCCGTAACACACCTCTCTTGATTGTTTCAAAGAGGTTAAAACGAAGGGTTGTGATCTGGTTGCAGGTGACATCCCTTTAAATGAAGGTAAGGAGAAATTAGAAATGGCATTTGACGCATACATCCAGATCGACGGCATTCCAGGTGAAGTACTGGACGACAAACACAAGGATTGGATCGAAGTGTTGGGCTACGAGTACGGCGCAACCCAGGCCACTTCCGCGACTGCCAGTTCGTCGGGCGGTGCTTCGTCGGAGCGTGTGGCGCTGAGCGACTTCAGCATCCGCAAAGCCGTGGACAAGGCTTCTGCCAAGCTGTTCGAAGCCTGCTGCAAAGGCACGCACATCGCCAAGATCCAACTGAATGTGAACCGCGCTGGTGGTGACAAGGTGACCTACCTGACCATCAACCTGGAAGAAGTCGTGGTGTCTTCGGTCAAAGCGGTCGCCGGTGGCAGCCAGAACGGTGAAGACAAATCGGTTGGCGACCTGCCGATCGAAGAAATCAGCTTCAACTTTGCCCGCATCAAAACCACCTACACCCAGCAGAGCCGTGCCGATGGCCAGGGCGGCGGCAACGTCACCGGTGGTTGGGATCGCACTGCCAACAAGGTTTTCGCATAAGACCGTGGCAATGACGGGCCGCCCCGGCGGCTCGTTTTCAGCACCGTGCCTGCCAGGCAGGCACGGTGTTCTTTTATTTTGATCAGAGTTTCCTATGTCTGAATTTCTCAACGACCTTTCGCTGGCCGAACTGACCGCGCCCATCAATGAGGGGAGCGGCGAAGACTTGAGCTTTTCCGCCTTGTTCGATCAGGTGAAAGAAGCGCGGCGAGCAGACCCCGATTATTTGACCCAGGGTGACTGGCAAACGGATCTGAAGTCCTCTGACTGGGATCTGACCATCACCCTGGCTGCCCAAGGCCTGGCTCGACAGAGCAAGGACCTGATGCTTGTCGCCTGGCTCAGCGAAGGGCTGGCGCACCAGTACCATTTCAGCGGTATCACCTTTGGCCTGACGCTGGCCGAACGCATTCTGGATAACTTCTGGGCCGATCTGTTTCCATCCCTCGAAGACGGCGTCGACGAGCGCGCTGCCCGTCTGGCGTGGATGAAGACCACCCTCGCCGATGTGGTGGGCGGTCTGCCCATCACCCAGGGCCAGCAATACGGTTTGCTTCGTTATGACGAATCCAGGCATGTCGAAAACCTGGCCCTGCAAAGCCCTCAGGCCATGCGCGCCGCCCTCGACGAAGGCAAGATCAACGCCGAGGTGTTCCAGCGCTCGGTGGTGCTGACCGACTCGGATCACCTGCGCCGCAAAGCCGGCGAAATTGCCGCCAGCCTGAGCGCCTGCCAGCAATTGCAGAGCACCGCTGACCGGCTGTTCGGCCATGACGCGCCGAGTTTTGCCGGGCTCCATGACGTGTTGTCCCGTGCCGGCCAACTGGCCGAGAAACTGCTCAAGGATCGCGGTATCGAACTGAATCCGACCCCGGTCGCGCCTACCCCGACCGTCTCCGAAAGCGCTGGCGCACAACCCACAGGTGCTGCAATGACCCAGACCCAGCAGGACATCCCCGTCACGCCGTTGCGCACCACGCCCCAGACCCGCGACGAGGCGTTCACCCTGCTGGCGGGAATCGCGCAGTTCTTCAAGCAGACCGAGCCCCAGAGCCCCGTCCCTTACCTGATCGAACGCGCGATCAAATGGGGCAACATGCCGCTCGAAGGTTGGCTCAACGATGTAATCAAGGACAGCAATGTGGTGGACAACATCCGTGACGTGCTGGGGACCAAGGAAGCGAAGTCCTGATCCGACCCAGAAGGTCGCAGGACGCAAAAAATGCGGGCAAAAAAAATCCCGGGCAGCTGATGGACGCCCGGGACTTAAAAATGCATAAACCGTGGTGGTGAACGCGGCGCGGATATTACGCAATGTTTCGCGCTGTAACAAGATATTTTATTTAACCAGCCAGTTACTAAAGCTTCTAAGCCATTAAATATCCAGATATTTTTTAGGGTTAACCTCGAATCTTCTTTAACTACAGGAACCAGCGATACTCCCGTGCACTGATATCGTGCATGAATGCCAAGTGGTCCTGACGCTTGTTTTCGCAATACACGTCGACAAACTCAGCGCCCAAACCTTCACGCAATTGCGCCTTGCCTTGCATGGTTTGCACCGCCTCCAGCATCTCCAGCGGGAAATCGATGCCGCTGCTGCGGTCCTCATTAAGCGGCGCAATCGGCTCGCGACGGCTTTCCAGTCCGTGCTCCAACCCCACCAGAATCGCCGCCAATACCAGATACGGGTTGGCATCGGCACCGGCCAGGCGATGTTCGATCCGCAGGTTTTTTGCATCCGACTCGGGCACTCGCAAACACGCATCGCGATCCTCAAAGCCCCAACTGGCGCGCGACGCGACGTTCACCGTGGCGCTCAATCGCCGAAGTGCGTTGTGATTCGGGGCAAAAATCGGCATGCAGTGCGGCAACACGTCCAGGCACCCGGCGACGGCATGGCGTAGCGCTCGTTGTCCGTTCGCGGCCAGCAGGTTGTTGCCCGCCTCGTCATACAGACTTACGTGCACATGCATGCCGCTGCCGGGATGCTGCAAATACGGCTTGGACATGAAACTGGCGCGATAACCGTGCTTGAGCGCCACGCCGCGAGTGCTACGGCAAAACAGCGCCGCCCAGTCGGCCGCGCGCAAACCGTCGTCGAGATGACCGAAATTGATTTCGAACTGGCCCGGGCCCAGCTCGGCGGTAATCACCGTGGCGTCGATGCCTTGTGCTCGCGCGGTCTCGACCATGTCATCGAGTACCGGAGCAAATCGTGACAGTCGTTCAATGTGCATGTTCGGCTGATCATCAGCATCGTCGGTCAACGGATCGCGAGCGAACTGCGGCAAGCCATCGCGCAATTGACGATCGAACAGATAGAACTCCAGCTCGAACGCCACCACCGGGGAAATGCCTTTGCGTTTGAGTCGCTCCAGTACCTGCGCCAACACTTCGCGAGGTTCGAAAACGATCGGTTTTTCCGTGCCGTCGGAGGTGATCAGCATCTGCCCCAGCGGTTGTTTTTCCCAGCTGACCAACTTCAGTGTGCCGGGCACCAGGCGCCGTTGCGCATCCGGGTCGCCGTCGTTGAAGCAGTAGTCGCCGATCTTGAACAGTCCGCCCTGAGTGCCGAGCAATACGCAGTTTTGCGGCAGTTTGAGCACGCTGCCGGCGGCCACTTTTTCGAGCATCTCGACCGGGTAGCGCTTGCCGTAGAAATGCCCCGGGATGTCCAGGGAAATCAGGTCGACGTAACGCACATCAGGGTGGCGGTGACGAAACGTACGCACTTCAGCCAGCAGATCAGAGCACACAGCATCCATCATTTTGTTCCTTGTTGTTTTTATCAGGTGTAAACCCAAAGGACCCGGGTGAGTCGGTCCGAGAGATTGCCGTAGCGGCAATGGGCGTGACTGGCCAACTGAAAACTGTCGCCAGCGTGTAACGTCACTGGCTCGTCGTTATCCAGCCACAGCGTCAATTCCCCTTCCAGGACGTAGCCGCCCTGCTCCGAGCTGTCTTTCATGTGCCGGTCGCCGCTGCTGGCACCGGGTTCGAGTTGGCTTTCCAGCATCGAGAAGGACGCGCGCATTTTTGGCGAGACCAGAATGTCGGTGATGCCGTCGGCGTAATACAACGTGCGACGCTCGTCCGGCCGGGTCACCCACGGCAGGGCCATCGGTTTGGGCAAGCTGTAGAAATAGGTGGTCGGCACGCCCAGGGTTTCGCTGATGGCGGTCAAGTCCGCCACCGTCGGCCGGGACAAGCCGCGCTCGACCTGGGACAGAAAACCCACGGAACGACCGATTTTGTCCGCCAGATCCTTGAGGGTGTATTTTTTGTGTTTGCGCAGGTCCTGGATCAGGATCGCCAGCGCCGAAATCTCTTCTTGCATGTCCATCGAAAGGCTTCCAGAAATTACCGCTTTCAAATGCTGTCGCGCAGTCGGTACCAGGCCTTGCCGATCGCTTCCAGCGGCGCTGCCATGTACTTGCCACCGGGAAAACTGCCGTTGTTCAAACCCTGGTACAACGCCAACTCATCCGGCCGGCCCATTATCGCATCGGAAACCGCCCGCGCCCCGGCCAGGGTCGGCAGTACGCCGTGCCCGGAGTAGCCCTGCAGCCAGTACAAGTCGCCGCGCCGACCGATGTCCGGCGTACGCTTGAGGGTCAGGTCGATATGACCACCCCAGGCGAACTCCAGCTCGATCCCTTTGAGTTGCGGGAACACTCGCTCCAGGCATGGCCGGGTGGCGCCCGCGATATCTTTCGGCATGCCGCCCAGGTAAGTGCAGCCACCGCCAAACAGCAACCGGTTGTCGGGGGTGCGGCGGAAATAATCGAGCACAAACTGGTTGTCGGTGACGCACGCGTTGCTCGGCAGCAGCGCTTTCGCCTGCGCTGCCGAAAGTGGCGCGGTGGCCACTTGATAGGTGCCGACGGGCAACACGCAACTCGATAATTGAGGGTCGAGACGATCCAGATAAGCGTTGCACGCCAGCACCAACACGTCCGCGCGAATGCGACCGTGTTCAGTGGTTACCACATACCCGTCACCGTCCTCGCGATAATCCAGCGCTTTGCTTTGTTCGTGAATCCCCCCGCCGGCCCGCTCAATCGCGGCGGCCAGGCCCAACGCCAGTTTCAGCGGGTTCAAGTGCCCGCCTTCAGGATCGAACAACCCGGCCTGATAGCGATCGCTGGCGACCCAATCCGGCAGTTGCTCGCGCTCGATGAATTGCAATCCATCGTGCCCCCATTTGTGGCTGGCCTCGTGTTGCCATTCCGTCAACAGGCTGACCCGACGCGGCATCACCGACGTCCAGAGGTGGCCGGCCCGGTAGTCGCAATCGAAACCATGGCGTGCCGGCAATTCTCGCAGCTCCCGCGCTGCCCAGCGCATGCCGTCCCACAGACGCCGCGCGCGTTCATAACCCAGCGCCGCCTCCAACGGCGGCATGTCGCAGGACCAGCCAAGAATTGCTTGACCGCCATTGCGCCCGGAAGCGGCCCAGGCCACCCGACTGGCTTCCAGCAACGTCACGCGCTTGCCGGCGAGCGCCAGGCGCAATGCCGTGTGCAAACCGCTGAAACCGGCGCCGATGATCAATACTTCGGTGTCCTGCTCCCCGTCCAATGCCGCCCTTTTGACGAGGCGATCGGCGCAGGTGTGGGCGTAATAGCTGGCGACATGCTGAGTGGATTGCTGAAACATACGGGACTCATGAAATTTTATAGTTTTATTTTCATGAAAAAATACACGATGAATTTCATGCAGGCAATGATTTGATGCGTTCTTGGGATTGGGCATTTCCCTGTAGGAGCCGGCTTGCTGGCGATGACGGCCGTTCAGTCGACATCGCAGCGCCTGACCCAACGCCATCGCCAGCAAGCCGGGCTCCTACAAGGACTGGGTACAAGCCAAAAAAAATCCCACCCAGGAAACCCTGGGTGGGACTCAATTAATCAGACAGCGCGATCAACCACTCAAGCAACCGGAATCATCGGATCCGCTGCTGCCAATGCTGCTACACGATCCGCCGCTGGCGGGTAAATCCAGACGGTGTTGATCTGGGTCTTGAGCGACTTGCCTTCCTGTCCAATCAGTTTGACCTGGCGATCCCACCCTTCGGTGTAAACCGCACCCCAGGCACCAAGATCCAGGCAGGTCACGTATTTCGGCTGGCTGTACGGCGTCGGTTCCACTCCCAGAATCTGCGCGGCCACGTTGTTGCCGGCATGACGGCCCAACGAGATGGCGTGCTGGCAGGTCATCAGCGCGTGGTTACCGATGTCATCGCAAGCGGCGTAGGCAACGTCGCCAGTGGCGAAGATGTCTTCCTGGCCAATCACTTTCAGATGAGCGTCGACGTGCAGGCGGCCAAGGTGATCGCGTTCGGCGGGGATCTGCTCGGTCAGCGAGCTGGCGCGCACACCGGTGGTCCAGACCACGGTCTTTGCATCGATGCGCTGGCCGTCGGACAGGGTCACACCGTTTTCATCAACACCGACAACCGATGCCTGCAGGTGCCATTTCACGCCGGTTTCGATACTGGCTTCAACAATCTTCTCGGCGATCTGAGGGCCCATTGACCCGCCGATTTTGTCGCCGCGATCAACGATGATCACATTGATGTCCGCACGATCACCCAGGATGGCGCGCAGACGGGTTGGCATTTCAGTCGCGGTTTCGATACCGGTGAAACCACCGCCGGCGACCACCACCGTATTACGGGCTGCGCTTTCTGGCTGGTTGACCAGGTTCTTCAGGTGGTTTTCCAGGCGAACGGCTTGTTCGATCTGGTCGACGTCAAAGGCATGCTCAGCCACACCGGGAGTGGCCGGGAGTGCGACGCGGCTGCCGGTGGCCAGAACGAGTTTGTCGTAGCTGCATACTTGTTTGGCACCCGAAGCATCGATGTAACCGACGGTCTTGCGCTCAACGTCGATGGTCTCGGCAGCGCCCTTGATGAACTTCACACCCACTGCATCGAACAGATCCCCAAGCGGCGCGGCCAGTTGGTGGGCATTCGGCTCGTAGAAACGCGGACGGACACGCAGTTCCGCCTGAGGCGCCAGAACAGTCACTTCAACGCCGTTGTGATCGTGAATGTCGAACAGGCGCGTCGCACTCAACGCTGTCCACATGCCACCGAAACCTGCGCCGATAACCAGAATGTGCTGTTTCATTTTTATCTCCGGGGATAACCAGTGGTGAATTTTGTTATGGGTCAACGCTGATGAAGAATTCTGCTGCCGACCTGACAACGGCGACTCTATTGATCCGAGTTAAAACTCGCAACCTGTATTTTGCGATGGTTGCCATCGATGGTTTTGATAGTCTCCATCAACCCGCTGATTAGCGCATTTCGACTGGATGTAAACCGGTATGAACGGGACAGCCACATGCGTTGCCTAACTCACAGTCAGCTGATAACATTTGCGACAACATTAGTCGGAGATAGAAATGGCACTTTACAGCGCAGGCGTCGAGTACGGCCTCCACTGCCTGATTTACCTGGTGGGCAATTGCGGCGATTCGCGTGAAGCGAGCGTGCGTGACCTGGCTGAGCTGCAAGGCGTGCCGCTGGACTATCTGGCGAAAATCTTCACCAAACTGGCCAAGGCCAAACTGGTGGTCGCCACTGAGGGCGTGCGCGGAGGGTTCAAGCTGGCCCGACCGGCTGACGAAGTCACGCTGCTGGATGTCGTCAACGCAATCGACGGGCGCAAGTCCATTTTCGAATGCCGGGACATTCGTGGGCGTTGCGCGTTGTTTGAAGGTGAGGCGCCTGCTTGGGCGCTGGAGGGACACTGCTCGATCCATGCGGCCATGCTGACTGCGCAGAAACGCATGGAAGAGGCCCTCGCCCAGCAGACTATTCTGGACATCGCCCGCAAGGTCGGACGCAAAGCACCGGCGCAATTCAATGCTCAGGTCGACAACTGGTTGAATGATCGCAGGGAAAAGAAAGGCACCGCGAGCGCGCAATCAAGCGATGATCAACTCATCCCGTTGAGCGAGATTTCCGACTGAAACCTACAGGCAGTCTCGCACCGACTTGCGCAATGCTGCGGATTTCGCCCAGGGCGGCCCCTGATACAGCGATACCCGGCTGCCGTCCTTCGACTTTACGATATCCAGAATCTCGTCAGAGGTAATGATGCTCGGCGCGGTAATTCTGTAGCCGTTGGAAATCGACGTTTGAGTCGTGTTGGATATCTCCTGCTTCCATGCGGGAAACACGCACTCAGCCAGTTCCTTGGGTGGCTTTTCGCTGTACTTGTTGACATTCGGCTCGCCTGGCACCACTGACGCGGGCAATGAACAACCCGCCAGCAACGCCAAAAGCCCTACTCCGCCCAACAACATCCGACTCTGCATGAAGCGCCCTTAATCCTGAAAACGTGAAATGTAGCTGGCTGCCGCTCTGACTTCCAATGGATGCATCAGCGGTGAGTGTTGTTATCGCCCGGGCCGGGATAGGACCGCGTATTCAGATACGCCGTCCATCGCTCATAAGCCTCATGCTGCCATTGCATGACCCGACCCCAATCCGGACCGCTGAGCTGATGCGCGCAGATCAGTTTCATCATTTCACTGGTAGCCGCATCCAGATCAGCGTTCAAGTCATGAGCCTGCGCCCTGAAGTCATCGGTAGCCGTCATTTGAAGTATCCCGCCCTGGCGAAAAATCGATTCATCAGTACGGCAGCGGATTTGGTCGATTGACGAAACTTCCCGACCAAAGGACGCAGTGCACGATCAGACGAACTCAACGCCCCGCCGCAGAACGGGTCTAAAATTGATTAGCGCAGACATTCAGGAGGTCGTCATGTGGCTTAACGAATCGGAACAACAACTTCGGCGCGATCTGCAAGGCGTAGCGTCGGATCTGCGATGGTCCGCGGTAGAACTTTTGCGCATTGCAGAGCAATTGCGCCTGGCCGGGAACGACGTCGATGCGGAAGCCGCCAAAAGGCTCTGCGAATTGTTCCAGGGTGATGAACAGCGGCTGGCGGGCTACGCCGAGGAAATCAAGGCCAAAACCATCACCCGAAACAAGGCTCACTAGCGGGCGTTGCAATGAATCGGCCTCTCTCGACACTGATCATCGTAATGACAGCGGTGGCAGGCTGTAGCACTGACTCGCAAGTTTTCCGGGACCAACCGCTGGTGGCCAAGGTCGAGACTGGCATGAGCAAGGAGCAAGTCCAGCACATCGGCGGGCCACCGTTATCGATCACGGATCGCAGCGCCGAACCCGGCACCTGTTTCGATTACACGCTGACCCAGCCCGGCCATCAGCAACCCTACAGCGTCAGCTTCGATCACCAGGGCAAGGTCGACCACAAAAGCTTCATGACCTGCGCTGAATGGAGTTACGCGCAACATAAAGCCCGGGAGCCATCCCGCGCGGGTGGCGGCGGATACTAAAAATTTGTGGCGAGGGAGCTTGCTCCCGCTGGACTGCGCAGCAGTCCCCTTCTTTATTAGTTAAAGAGGGGGCCGCTTCGCGACCCAGCGGGAGCAAGCTCCCTCGCCACAGATATTGTTACTGGCTGCGTGTTTGCCCGCTCGAGCGCGAGTTGTAGCCGGGAAGAGACGCTGCAAAAGCCAGTGCTTCTTCTCGACTGCCAAATGACCCGAGTCGGTCACCTTTGGTGCAGACACGCCATGGGCCGTTGTTCACGCTGAGTACGTCGTAACCATTCATGTGCATCCTGTTCAACATCGGAACGCTCATAGTCACCCTCCATTTAGGCAGTGATATCCAGAGTCAACGCGCCTACCTTACACCCACCTGCCAGCAAGTTGCCGACCAGACGTCGTCTCGTGATTTCGCCACTTAAATGCATTTTTACACTCTTCCAGCCCTCCAACTTCCGAAGACTGGCAAAATGAGTGCGGCGCAAATATTGCATTTTTATGACTGTTTAATGACAACCGGTAATCAAGTCACCGATGAAAGTACGCGCAACCGTTATTTGCGAACAAGACCGCCATATTCTCCTGGTGCGTAAGCCAAGGTGCCGCTGGGCATTGCCCGGCGGAAAGATCGAGCTCGGTGAAACGGCGGCGGAGGCTGCCATCCGCGAGCTCCAGGAAGAAACCGGACTCATTGCCGACGACATGCTCTACCTGATGGAACTGGAAACGGGCGGGACTCGCCATCACGTCTACGAGGCGTCAGTCGTGAATCTGGATGCAGTCCGACCACAAAACGAAATCTTCGACTGCATCTGGTTTCCACTCGATGCCGTGCAAAACCTGAGTACCAGCGACGCCACGCTCAGGATCGCCAGAGCGTTTCAGCGTCGCTTGTAATTCATCGATATTCAGCCCTGATCGCCACCACCCACCGGCATAACCATCCCGGTGATGTACGAAGCTTCGTCACTGGCCAGAAACAGAATCGCGCCCGCCTGCTCATCCAGCGTGCCGTAGCGTTTCATTAAGCTGCTGTCGAGGGTCTGGTCGACGATCTGCTGATACCAGACTTTATCCTGCGCGCTCTGCTCGGCGCTGTTGCGTGGAATCACCCGCGGCGGCGCTTCGGTACCACCGGGCGCCGTGGCATTGACTCGCACGCCGCGCCCGGCGGTTTCAAACGCCAGGCACGCCGTCAACGCGTTGACCCCGCCCTTCGCCGCGCCGTACGGCACGCGGTTGATGCTGCGGGTGGCGATAGAGGAGACGTTGACGATCGCACCGCTGCCCTGCTCCAGCATGAACGGCAACGCGGCATGGCAACACCACAAGGTCGGGAACAGCGAACGGCGGACTTCGGCCTCGATCTGCGACGCTTCGTAATGCTCAAACGGTTTGGTCCAGATCGTGCCGCCGACGTTGTTGATCAGCACATCAAGACGACCAAAGCGCTCGACCGCGGTTTGCATCACCCGGCTGCATTCTTCGTATTGCTCAAGGTCGGCGGTCAGCGCCAGGACCTGACTGCCCTGCCCCAATTGCTGCTGGACCTCGAATACCAGTTCGGAGCGATCAACCAGGATCAGCTTCGCCCCTTCCGCCGCCATGCGCTCGGCAACGCGCCGCCCGATGCCTTGGGCTGCTCCGGTAATCAGCGCGACTTTTTCGTGAAATCTGTTCATGGTCATCCTCGTACTCACACCGCGGCCACCTGTAGGAGCTGCCGAAGGCTGCGATCTTTTGACTTTGATTTTCAAAAAACAAGATCAAAAGATCGCAGCCTTCGGCAGCTCCTACAGAGGACCGCGTATAAGGGTCAGGCCGCGCTGGCGGCAAATTTTTCGTAGTAGAAATTCGCCGGGGCAATGCCTTGCTCGCGGATGAACTGGCTGACCGCCTCGACCATCGGCGGCGGGCCACACAGGTAGACGTCGACGTCGCCATCGTTCAAATGCTTCGGCTCGATGTGCTGGGTCACGTAGCCCTTGAGCGGGTGCTGACTGTCAGGACTGGCCACGCAAGCGCTGTAGCTGAAGTTCGGAATGCGCGCGGCCAAGGCCTCCAGACGATCGAGTTCAACCAGATCGAAATCGTGGGTCACGCCGTAGATCAAATGCAGCGGATGTTCGCTGCCCTGCTCGGCGATTTTCTCCAGCATTGCCGTGAATGGCGCCAGTCCCGTGCCACCGGCCAGCAGCAACAACGGTCGACGGATATCACGCAGGTAGAAACTGCCCAAAGGCCCGGCCAGGCTCATGCGGTCGCCGGCCTTGGCCATGCCGGTGAGGAAGCTGCTCATCAAGCCGCCGGGCACGTTGCGAATCAGAAAACTGACTTCGCCGTCACGCTGTAAAGAGCTGAACGAATAGGCGCGAGTCTGCTCGCTGCCGGGAATCCCCAGGTTCACGTACTGCCCCGGCAGAAAAGCCAGTTTGCTCAGCGCCTCGCCTTTGATCGACAGCGCGATAGTGCTGTCGGACAACTGCCGCACGGCGCTGATGGTCGCGTCGTAGCTGGCCTGACGCGTGCGACACACCTCGGAAGAAGTCGGCACCCGCACCACGCAATCGCTCTGCGCGCGCATCTGGCACGTCAGGACAAAACCCTGTTCGGCTTCTTCGGCGCTGAGGGCGTCTTCGATGTACTCCTCGCCCAAGTCATAACGACCGGCTTCGGCGAAACACTTGCAGGTGCCGCAGGCGCCGTCGCGGCAGTCCAGCGGAATGTTGATGCCTTGGCGATACGCGGCATCGGCCACGGTTTCGCCGACATTGGCGTCGATGAACCGGGTGACGCCGTCTTCAAAATTGAACGCAATGGAATGGGTCATGACGGCCGCCTCACAAATGGTAAACATCGATGACCTGGCGAACGTAGTCGTTCTTCAGGATCACTTTCTTGGCCTTGATCAGCGGGTTTTCACCGCGCACATCGAGGGTGTAGAAACTGCTGCCGAAATAGCTGTCGACGGTCTTGTAGCGAAAGCTCAGGGTGTGCCAGTTAAAGCGCACCTTGCACAAACCGTCGGCCTGCTCGAGCAACTCGATGTTGCTGATGTTGTGGGACGTGCGGGTGTCCGGCACGCTGGCGCTGGAGCGCTCGGTCTTGATGCGGAAGACGCGGTCCTCAAGCCCGGTGCGGTTGCCGTACCAGATCAGCGAGATTTCCCGCTGCGGGTCTTCGGTCAGTTCATCGTTGTCGTCCCAGGACGGCATCCAGTACGTCGCGTCGGCGGCATACATTTCCAGCCAGTCGTCCCACTGGCGGTCGTCGAGGTAGCGTGCTTCGCGATAGAGGAAATCGCGCACCGCTTCATAGGAAATGGTCATTGCACGTCCTCCACGGCGATCAGTTTCGACTGCTCGGCCGCCAGGGCTTTGAGCATGGTCTGCTGCCAATACTTGTGTTGCAGCACGAACAAACCTTCATCTTCGGTACGCACGCCGCTGAGCAGCGGATGCAGATCGATTTCCTTCGCCGCGTCATCGGCACCTTCGATCCAGTGCTCGGCGCCACGGGACATGTCGTTCCACGTGGTGACGCTGCCCTGGTAGCTGGTCTGGCATGAGCGGAACTCTTCCAGATCGTCCGGCGTGGCCATGCCGCTGACGTTGAAGAAGTCTTCGTACTGACGAATCCGGCTCGACCGGGCGTGGTCGCTCTCGCCCTTCGGCGCGATGCAGTAAATGGTGATTTCCGTACGGTTGACCGAGATCGGCCGGGCGATACGAATCTGCGAGCTGAACTGGTCCATCAGGTACACGTTCGGGTACAGGCACAGGTTGCGCGAATTCTCGATCATCCAGTCAGCGCGCGCCTTGCCGAAGTCTTGCGCGAGCTCATCGCGACGCTCGTACAGCGGACGGTCCTCGGGATTGGCCCAACGGGTCCAGAGCAGCATGTGGCCCTTGTCGAAGGAATAGAAACCACCGCCCTGCTTGGCCCAACTGCCGGCGCTCATGGTCGGGTTTTCTTCACCGGCTTCGCGCTGTTTGCGCTGATTCTGGGTGGCCGCGTAGTTCCAGTGCACGGAGCTGACGTGATAGCCGTCCGCGCCGTTTTCGGCGGTGAGTTTCCAGTTGCCTTCGTAGATGTAGCTGGAGGAACCGCGCAGCACTTCCAGGCCATCGGCGGACTGGTCGACGATCATGTCGATGATCTTCGCCGACTCGCCCAGGTGCTCCACCAGTGGCAGTACATCGGCCTTGAGGCTGCCAAACAGGAAACCGCGATAAGACTCGAAACGCGCCACCTTGGTCAGGTCGTGGGAGCCTTCGCAATTGAAGCTCGCCGGGTAGCCGGCATTGGCCGGGTCTTTGACTTTGAGCAGCTTGCCGGAGTTGTTGAAGGTCCAGCCGTGGAACGGGCAGGTGTAGGAGCTTTTGTTGCCGGACTTGTGCCGGCACAGGGTCGCGCCGCGATGACTGCAGGCGTTGATGAAGGCGTTGAGCACACCGTCCTTGTTGCGCGCGATGAAAATCGACTGGCGCCCCATGGTCGTGGTGTAGAAATCGTTGATGTTGGGGATCTGGCTTTCGTGCGCCAGGTACAACCAGTTGCCTTCGAAGATGTGTTCCATCTCCAGATCGAACAACCGGGGGTCGGTGAACATCTCGCGCTTGCAGCGATAGACGCCTTGTTCGGGATCGTCTTCAAGCAGGGAATGCAAATATTCGGGTCGCAGGGTCATGGCCGCCGCCTCCATTGTTATTGTTCAGGCAGGGTCATGCTAGGACGGGGCAATGGGGTGGACTATCCGCGGGGTGCAGACCTGTATCCGTTTTGTGCAGGGGTCACGCGACTGCGTGATGAAATACGCACCCCTGTAGGAGCTGCCGAAGGCTGCGATCTTTTGATCTTGTTTTTTAAGATCAAGATCAAACGATCGCAGCCTTCGGCAG
>NZ_JAGYGD010000044.1:0-46920 GCF_019947275.1 Pseudomonas sp. GL-RE-29 | reverse complement strand
CCCGTTCCCCCGCCCGACGCTGCAAGGCGCCCTGGTCCAGACAGACGCAGGCGTTGTCGAGAATGAACAGGCAATCGTCGAGCAATTGCTGAGTCAGCGCTTCGCGGCTCGGCGGATCGAACGTCTGCGACAAGCGTGTCAGCGTGCCACTGAGCCAGCGACTGAACAGCGCGTTCTGCTGCGAATTGAGCGGCGCCATGAACAACCCTTCCAGCCTGGCAACATCCAGCGCATGGCGCTGCACGAATTCCGGCCCGAATACTACGGCTATTTCCTGGTAGTTCTCCGGGGTGATCCAGATGTTTCTGCTTTCGCCATTCAACACGTAAAGCGCGTTGTCGCTGCGATCGAAACAGAACGCCAGCGACCCTTGCGGCGCACTGAAATTCTGCTCGACCCGGGTGTTCATGTGTTCCTCGTAAATCTCCACGCCCTGCAAGTCCAGATAGCGCACCAGCCCGGCGAAATGCCCCGGCGACATCTGCTGGTAATGCTGGACCCAACCCGGTGTGGCGCGGATTTGCTCGGCCACATCGGCGGTACTGAACGCTTGAACCTGAAGAGGATTACACACTGTCATGGGGCGACCTTTGCGCACTCTTTTGGTGCGCTTTGTGCTGCTTAAAGTGGATAGATGGAACGTTGAGCCTCGCCCAAGATAGACGTCAACGCGCTACAGGGGAAGTGTCCTACAGACGAATCGGCTTTCTCCCGCGTTAACAAAACCAATAACGAGGTCTTTATGAATGCCCCTTTCGATCAGCTGTTCACTTGGCTGAAAGATCACAAGATTACCGAAGTCGAGTGCGTCGTCAGTGACCTGACCGGCATTGCACGCGGCAAAATCGCACCCACCAACAAGTTCCTGCATGAGCGAGGCATGCGCCTGCCGGAAAGTGTGTTGTTGCAAACGGTAACCGGGGACTTTGTCGACGACGACATCTACTACGACCTGCTTGACCCGGCCGATATCGACATGGTCTGCAAACCGGTGGCCGATGCGGTGTACGTCGTGCCATGGGCGATCGAGCCGACCGCCATCGTGATTCACGACACCTTCGACAAGTTCGGCAACCCGATCGAACTGTCGCCGCGCAACGTGCTGAAAAAAGTGCTGCAACTGTACACCGACAAAGGCTGGAAGCCGATCGTTGCGCCGGAAATGGAGTTTTACCTGACCCAACGTTGCGAAGACCCGGACTTGCCATTGAAAGCGCCGATGGGCCGCTCCGGCCGTGCGGAAAGCGGTCGTCAGTCGTTCTCCATCGATGCCGCCAACGAATTCGACCCGCTGTTCGAAGACGTTTACGACTGGTGCGAACTGCAAGGCCTGGACCTCGATACGCTGATCCACGAAGACGGCCCGGCGCAGATGGAAATCAACTTCCGTCATGGTGACGCACTGGACCTGGCTGACCAGATCACCGTGTTCAAACGCACCATGCGTGAGGCTGCGCTCAAGCACAACGTCGCCGCGACCTTCATGGCCAAGCCGATTGGCGATGAGCCAGGCAGCGCCATGCACATTCACCAGAGTGTGGTCGACATCGCCACCGGCAAGCCGATCTTCGCGGATGAAAACGGCAGCATGAGTACGCTGTTCCTGAACTACATCGGCGGCTTGCAGAAATACATCCCGAAAGTCCTGCCGATGTTCGCGCCGAACGTCAACTCGTTCCGCCGCTTCCTGCCGGACACTTCGGCACCGGTCAACGTCGAATGGGGCGAAGAAAACCGCACCGTCGGCCTGCGTGTACCGACCTCCAGCCCCGAGGCGATGCGCGTGGAAAACCGCTTGCCGGGCGCCGACGCCAACCCGTACCTGGCCATCGCCGCCAGCCTGTTGTGCGGCTACATCGGCATGGTCGAAGGCATCGAACCGAGCGCCGCGGTACAGGGCCGCGCCTATGAACGCCGCAACCTGCGCCTGCCGATCACCATCGAGGACGCGCTGACGCAGATGGAAGAGAGCGACACCATCGGCCGCTACCTGGGCGACAAGTTCGTGCGCGGTTACGTCGCGGTGAAACGCGCCGAGCACGAGAACTTCAAGCGCGTGATCAGCTCGTGGGAGCGGGAGTTTCTGCTGCTGAGCGTCTGATTTCCCCGCTCTCACAAGGGATCACACCTCCCTGTGGGAGCGGGCTTGCCCGCTCCCACAGGTTTAGGTGAACACCCAACGAATCCAATAATTCCAAGAAGGTATCGATATGCGTCTATTGAAATCCGTGGTCCCGGTCGCGCTGGGGTTGTTGTTCAGCGCCGTTGTCCAGGCTCAGCCACAAGTCAGCGTCTACAACTGGACCGATTACATCGGCGAAACCACCCTCGCCGACTTCCAGGCCAAAACCGGGATCAAGGTGATCTACGACGTATTCGATTCCAACGAAACCCTGGAGGGCAAACTGCTCGCCGGGCGCACCGGGTATGACGTGGTGGTACCGTCCAATCACTTCCTGGCCCGTCAAGTGAAGGCCGGCGCGTTCCTCAAACTGGACCGCGAGCAACTGCCGAACTTCAAGAACCTTGACCCGAAACTACTGGCCTTGCTGGAGAAAAACGATCCGGGTAACGAGCATTCGGTGCCGTACCTGTGGGGCACCAATGGCATCGGCTACAACGTCGACAAGGTCAAGCAAGTGCTGGGTATCGACCACATTGATTCCTGGGCGGTGCTGTTCGAGCCGGAAAACATCAAGAAACTCAGCGCGTGCGGCGTGTCGATGATGGACTCGGCGGACGAAGTGTTCCCGGCGGTACTCAACTATATGGGCATGGACCCACGCAGTGAAAATCCCGAGGACTTTAAAAAAGCCGAAGCCAAGTTGCTGAGCATCCGTCCTTACATCACTTACTTCCATTCCTCCAAGTACGTCTCGGACCTGGCCAACGGCGACATCTGCGTGGCGTTCGGCTACTCGGGTGATGTATTCCAGGCCGCCAATCGGGCCAAGGAAGCCAAGAACAACGTCAACATCGCCTACGCCATTCCCAAGGAAGGCGCGAATTTGTGGTTTGACTTGCTGGCCATCCCTGCCGATGCCAGCAACCCGAAAGAAGCCCACGCCTTCATTAATTACCTGCTCGATCCGCAAGTGATCGCCAAGGTCAGTGCCTCGGTCGGCTACGCCAACCCCAACCCGGCCGCCAAACAATTCATGGACCCTGAGCTGGTGAACAACCCAGAGGTCTACCCTTCCCAGGAAGTGCTCGACAAGCTCTATATCTCGACCACGCCGCCGCAGTCGATCATGCGCTTGATGACA
The DNA here is from genome assembly GCF_019947275.1 of Pseudomonas sp. GL-RE-29. NCBI lineage: Bacteria > Pseudomonadati > Pseudomonadota > Gammaproteobacteria > Pseudomonadales > Pseudomonadaceae > Pseudomonas > Pseudomonas sp. GL-RE-29. The sequence continues at coordinate 43,654 of NZ_JAGYGD010000044.1, read as the reverse complement.
CGCTCCTGGAGCAAAGTGAAGTCCAACAAATGAACCAGTACACCAACGAACACGCCCATTCCTATTACGCCGCATCGGCCAACGGCATGGCACCCTACCCCGCGCTGGCCGAAGACCTGGTGGCCGATGTCTGCGTGATTGGCGGTGGGTTTACCGGCGTCAACACCGCCATCGAACTGGCCCAGCGCGGGCTCTCGGTGGTCCTGCTGGAAGGTCGGCGCATTGGCTGGGGCGCCAGCGGACGCAACGGCGGCCAGTTGATTCGCGGCATCGGCCATGACGTCAGCGGTTTCGCCAGGCATGTCGGTGAGGAAGGTGTGCGCTATCTGGAGCATGCCGGGACTGAGTCGGTGCAGTTGGTGGGCAATCGGATCCGCGAACATGGCATCGACTGCGACCTGCGGTGGGGTTTTTGCGAGTTGGCCAACACCCCGGCGCAGTTCGCCGGGCTAAAGGCTGAGCATGCGCAGCTGCAAGAATCGGGATACGCCCATGAAACCCGTCTGGTCGAAGCCGGGCAGATCCGAGACCAGGTAGTGAACTGCGGTGTGTATGCCGGCGGCCTGATCGACATGGGTTCGGGGCATCTGCACCCGCTGAACCTGGTCCTGGGCGAAGCAAAAGTCGCGCAATCCCTTGGCGTGCGGATTTTCGAGCAAAGTCCGGTGCTGGAGCTGGTCCACGGCAGCACCGTGCAGGTTCGTTGCGACGGTGGCACGGTACGCGCCGGCAGTCTGGTCTTGGGTTGCAATGCGCATCTGGAAGAACTTGAGCCAAAACTCAGCGGTAAGGTGCTGCCGGCAGGCAGCTACATCATCGCCACCGAGCCCTTGTCGGCAAAGCTTGCCGCGCAATTGATCCCGGGTAATCTGGCGCTGTGCGACCAGAAAGTCGGCCTGGATTACTACCGGCTCTCGGCGGACCGGCGATTGCTGTTCGGCGGTGCCTGCCATTATTCCGGACGCGATCCACGGGACATCGCGGCGTACATGCGCCCGCAGATGCTCAAGGTCTTCCCGCAACTGGCGGACGTGCGCATCGACTATCAATGGGGCGGCAAGATTGGCATCACCGCCAATCGCTTCCCCCAGGTCGGACGCTTGAGCCAGTACCCGAACGTGTTCTACGCCCAAGGCTACTCCGGCCACGGCCTGAATGTGACCCACTGGTGCGCCAAGCTGTTGGGCGAAGCGATCCATGCCGGTCACAGTAAAGGTTTCGACGTGTTCAGCGCCGTGCCGCACATGACCTTCCCCGGCGGCCCCGCACTGCGCTCGCCGCTGCTGGCGCTGGGCATGTTGTGGTATCGGATGCGCGAGGTCTTGGGCTGACACCGTGTAGCACGGAAAGGATTACGCCTCTCAAAACACGAGGAAACGTCCGACACTCTTTTAGGGTTGCCCGTCAGAAGCCCGAAGTTTAGCGTGGTGGCTCCTGACACCAGTGGGGTTCACCATGAAGGATGCGTTTAACACCGCTGCCCGGCAATCCGGGCAGCAACGACAGCCGGCAACATACCGATTAGACTGGTCGGCACTGATCCCGGAGGTCACCATGAGTCCTCACATTCCCCCGATTCCAGAGTTCGAAACCGAAGAGCAGGCAGCCAGCCATGACCGTTGGTTTCGCGCAAAAGTACAAGCCGCGCTCGACGATCCACGTCCCGGCGTCTCGCATGAACAGGTCATGGCCGATATGCGAGCCTTGATCGAGTGCAAGCGCAACAGGCGTGATGCTGATTGAATGGCGGCCCGAAGCGCGGGCTGAACTATGGCAAATCCTCAATTACATCGGTGACCGCAACCTCGCAGCAGCCATTGAGCTAAACCAGTCTATCGAAGCGGCTGTATCGGCTCTTCCGCAACATCCCTGCCTCTATCGAGTGGGTCGAGTATCCGGGACTCGGGAAATAGTGGTGCCCCCAAACTACCTGGTGGTCTATTGAGCGACGGATCGGGTAGAGATCCTCGCCGTTTTGCACGCAAGACAAGAATTTCCCTGATTCCACCTGATCCCTTCGTATCCTCCAGTCGTTTAGCCTTTCGATTTGCTCAATTGCGAGTCACTTCTATATTGAGGGGGTGCTCATCAATTCTGCCCCTCCATCGAGCCTGGCCCATGGCGACGAGTGACCAACTGATCATCTGCGAGCACTGCGACTGCGTGTACGAAAAAGTAACGCTCGCCAAGCACCAGAAAACCCTGTGCACCCGCTGCGGCGGCGTGCTTCAGCGTTATAACGGCTTGTCCGTGGAGCAACGCCTGGCGTTGACCTTCGCCGCTTTGATGCTGTGGATTTTCGCCAACTTCTATCCGGTCATGAGCATCAGCCTCAAAGGCCTGAAAAACAGCGCAACACTTTGGGATTCGGTGGTGGCGCTGAGTCTGGGACCAATCACCTTCATTGCCCTGGTGGCGGCGATCGCCATGATCATCGCGCCGATTTTCCAGTTGTTGCTACTGATCTGGGTGCTGAGCTTCGCCCTCAAGCAGCAGCGCGCGCCGGGTTTCAGTTTCTGCATGCGCTGGCTTGAATCCCTGCGCCCCTGGAGCATGCTGGAGGTCTGTCTGCTGGGCGCGATGGTCGCGGTGATCAAACTCGCCGGGTTGCTGGATGTGCTTCCCGGCATCGGTCTGTTCGCGCTGGCTGTCCTCAGCCTGATGATGATCCGCATTGCCGGCCGCGATATCCGTGAACTGTGGGACATCGTATGACAACGCCTCCTGTCGCCAGCGATCTCAACCTGTGCCTGTGCCACAGCTGCGGCCTGGCCTGTGACATGACCCATGAACCCCACGAGTGCGAGCGCTGCGGCGCCCCCCTCCATCGACGTAAAACCAACTCGTTGACCCGGACCTGGGCCTACATGCTCACAGCCCTGGTGTTTTACGTTCCGGCCAATCTGTTGCCGGTGATGAACACCAAAATGGTCGGCAGTGGCTCAGACAGCACGATCATCAGCGGCGTGATCGAGTTCTGGCAGCACGGTGCCTGGGACATCGCCCTGATCATTTTCATCGCCAGCATTGCGGTACCAGGCGTCAAGTTCGCCGCCTTGACGCTGCTGCTGGTGACCGTTAAACGCGAGAGCCAATGGGCGCTCAGGCAGCGCTCGCAGATGTACCGTTTCGTCGAGCTCATCGGTTATTGGTCGATGCTCGACGTCATCGTCGTCGCCCTGGTGGCGTCCCTGGTGAAATTTCAAGCCCTGGCCGATATCGAACCGCGCCCGGGCATTCTGTTCTTTGGTCTGGTGGTGGTGTTCACCATGCTCTCGGCGATGAGTTTCGATCCGCGGCTGATCTGGGATAAAGAGCGGCAACAACCACAAAATGAGGAGGTCACGGATGAAGTCACAAGCCACTGACGGGCCACTGGTTCCCGGACCGGCTCCGATCAAGACCCGCCGTTTCAGCTTTTCGCTGGTGTGGGTCGTGCCGATTGTTGCGGTGCTGGTGGGGATATCGCTGGTGGTTCACAGCATCATGCAGGAAGGACCTACCATCACCATCACGTTCAAGACCGGTGACGGCCTGACCGCCAACAAAACCGAGGTGAAATACCGCAACGTGGTGATCGGCCATGTCTCGGACGTGGAACTGAGCAACGACCAGAAGAGCGTCAATGCCACGATCAAACTGGTGAAACAGGCTGAAAGCTTTACCCGTAAAGACTCGCAGTTCTGGGTGGTGCGGCCGCGGATCGGTGCTGGCGGTGTGTCGGGCATCGATACGCTGCTGTCAGGGGATTACATCGGCGCCGATATCGGCCAGGAAAATGCCCGCGCGAAGAATTTCAAAGGCCTGGAAAACCCGCCAGCCATCACCTATGGCGAACCGGGCAAACGCTTTACGTTGCACACCCAGGACCTGGGATCGCTGGATATCGGCTCGCCGGTCTACTACCGCAAGATTCCGGTCGGCCAGGTCGTGGCCTACGCATTGGACCCCGATGGCAAAGGCGTGAACATTGAACTGTTCATCCACGCGCCAAATGATCAGTACGTCACCGAGAACACACGATTCTGGAACGCCAGCGGTGTAGACGTGAGCGTCGGTGCCAATGGCTTTTCGGTCAAGACCGAGTCCTTGTCTTCCGTGCTGGTGGGCGGCGTTGCGTTCCGCGCACCTGAATACAGCCCCGATGACAAACCCGCGCCGGAGGAATACGCCTACGAACTGTTCGAGGACCAGCTAACGGCCCTCGCCCCGCCGAGTGGCAAAGGACAGTTCATGACCTTGCGTTTTGAACAAGCCTTGCGCGGTCTGAAGGTTGATGCCCCAGTGGAGTTTCTCGGCATCGAAATCGGCAAGGTGGTGTCGGTCAATCTGGATTTCGACGCGAAAAAACGCATCTTCCCGGTCAACGTCGGCATCATGATTTATCCGCAGCGCCTGGGCCGGGCGCATACGAAAATGCTTGAAACACTCAATCACGATCCGAACGACGAAGCCGGCGCCGTCCGCGTCATCGGCACCTTTATCGACAACGGCCTGCGCGCGCAGGCACGCACCGGCAATCTGCTGACAGGTCAGCTGTACATTTCCCTGGACTTCTACCCTAAAGCGGAAAAAGTCGCGTTTGATCCATCCGCCCGTCCGGTCAGTATTCCGACCGTTCCAGGCAGCCTCGAACAATTGCAGGAAAAACTCGAGGCCATGGTCAACAAACTCAACCAACTGCCCATCGAGCGCATTGCCGGCAATCTGGACAGCAACCTCGTCGAACTGCGCAAAGGCCTGGTGCAATTCAATGCCAAGACCCTGCCGGGCGTGCAGACCACATTGATGGATGCGAGCAAGACGTTCCAATCAGCGACTACGACCTTGCAATCGGCCAATTCGACCATCGCCGAAGACTCGCCGCAACGGGAAAAACTCGGGCAGACCATGGACGATCTCGCGCGCACGTCGCGTTCCTTGCGCGACCTGGCGGATTACCTGGGCCGGCATCCGGAATCGCTGATTCGCGGTCGTCCGGATAATGCCGCGCCGATGGATATGAAAGGGCCGCCGAGCAAATGACCACAGGAGCAACATTCATGGCATTTCCACTGAAAATCACATTGGTCGCTGCGCTGTCGTTGCTCGCCGCTTGCCGCAGTGATCCGATCCAGTTTCACACCTTGACCCCCGCCCAGTTGACGGGCAGTTCACGCAATACGGCGGATATCCAGATTGAAAGCCTCACGGTTCCACCGCAGGTCGATCGCCCGCAGATCGTCGTACGCCAGGGCAACACCGGCATGGCGATCCTTGAAACCGAGTGGTGGGGAGCCAGTCTGGTGGATGAATTGCGCAGTGCGCTGGACGACCAGATGATCAACAACAATCCGCAACGCAGGCTATCCGTACGCATCGAGGTGCAGCGTTTTGATTCGGTGCCTGGCCAGTACGGGTTGCTCGACGTGAAATGGCGCCTTCGCACCGGCAATGGAAGTGAGGGCGTCATGGAAACGTGTCGCAGCACTTTGCAGACACCGTCCGGACCTTCCATTGATGAACTGGTGGCGGCGCAGCAGAACAACGTCAAACGCCTGGCCGCACTGATCAGCCAGGCAGCGTCAGGTACGCAAAAAGGTTGTCCGTCAGTCTTGTAGGAGCTGCCGCAGGCTGCGATCTTTTGGCTTTGTTTTTAAAAAATCACGATCAAAAGATTGCAGCCTGCGGCAGCTCCTACAAGTTTACGTAGTCGACCGTTTTAACGATTTTTTCTCATTCGGGGTCTTACATTAGCCGCGCCGTAAATCTGCAAATGATTCGTATTGATCTAGAATAATTGACGTCCTTCCTATGTCGATTCGCTCGAATCAGCCTGCAAGACTAAAAAAAACAGGAGCTGGCGCCGCATGAAGTCCCCTATCCCTTCGTTTCTCAAAAAGGCCTTGCTGGCCACCGCTTTGCTGAGTACCGCTCAGGTCTATGCGGCCGATACCGTCGGCATCGTCGTCTACAACGCCCAGCATGAAAGCCTGACCAAATCCTGGGTCGAAGGTTTTACGCAGGAAACCGGTATTCCGGTGACCTTGCGCAACGGCGATGACACCGAAATGGGTAACCAGATCGTGCAGGAAGGCGCCGAATCGCCGGCCGATGTGTTCCTCACTGAAAACTCCCCGGCAATGGTCCTGGTCGATAGCGCAGGCTTGTTTGCCCCTGTCGACAAAGCCACCCTCGAGCAAGTCGATTCAGCCTACCGCCCGGCCCACGGCAAATGGGTGGGGATCGCCGCGCGTTCCACGGTGTTCGTCTACAACCCGAGCAAACTGCCGGAAGCCGACCTGCCTAAATCGCTGATGGATCTCGCCGCACCGAGCTGGAAAGGTCGCTGGGGCGCCTCGCCGGGCGGTGCCGACTTCCAGGCCATCGTCGCCGCCATCCTCGAACAGAAAGGCGAAGCCGCGACCCTCGAATGGCTGAAAGCGATGAAAACCAACTTCACTGCGTACCGGGGTAACAGTTCCGTGCTCAAAGCGGTGAATGCCGGGCAAATCGACAGTGGCGTGATCTACCACTACTACAGCTTTGTCGATCAGGCCAAGACCGGCGAAAACAGCAAGAACACCGCCCTGCACTACTTCAAGCACAAAGATCCAGGCGCGTTCGTCAGCATCTCCGGCGGCGGCGTCCTGGCCTCGAGCAAAAACAAGGAACAAGCCCAGGCCTTCCTTAAATGGATTACCGGCAAGGACGGCCAGGCCATCCTCAAGAATGGCAAATCGTTTGAATACGCCGTGGGCAAAAACGCTGAATCCAACCCTAAACTGATGCCTCTGCAACAGCTTGACGCCCCCACCGTCGATGCCTCGAAACTCGACAGTAAGAAAGCCGTGGAGTTGATGACTCAGGCGGGACTGCTCTAATTGATACCTGAAATCCTGCCGGCGGGTGTCGCCGAGACGATACCTGCCAACCTGCGTCGACGTTCACGCGGCGTGTTCGCGAGCCGCGGTGGCGCGTGGGTGGTCGGTTTGTCGGTGTTGGTTTCGTTGCTGGCACTGCTTCCCATTGCGTATGTCATCGGCGTGTCGTTGCAAACCGGCTGGCAAACCGTTGTGACCCTGGTATTCCGGCCCCGTGTCGGTGAACTGCTGGTCAACACCCTGTTGCTGGTACTGCTGACGATCCCCTTGTGCATCGCCTTGGGGGTGACGCTGGCCTGGTTGACCGAACGCACGAATTTGCCCGGACGACGCTGGTGGTCCTTGCTCGCCACCGCGCCGCTGGCGGTGCCCGCCTTCGTCCACAGCTATGCCTGGGTCAGTCTGGTGCCGCCGATACATGGTTTGTTTGCCGGCGTGCTGGTGTCGGTGATTGCTTATTTTCCGTTCCTGTACCTGCCGGTTGCGGCGACCCTGCGCCGGCTCGATCCCGCCATCGAAGACGTTGCCGAATCCCTGGGGCTCAAACCCTGGGCGGTGTTTTTCCGCGTGGTCCTGCCGCAATTGCGCCTGGCCATCTGCGGCGGCGCCCTGCTCGTCGGTCTGCACTTGCTGGCCGAATACGGTTTGTACGCGATGATCCGTTTCGACACCTTCACCACGGCGATCTTCGATCAGTTCAAATCCACCTTCAACGGCCCTGCCGCACATATGCTGGCCAGTGTGTTGGCGCTGTTTTGCTTGCTGATGTTAACGGTGGAGTCGGCGGCCCGCGGTACCGCGCGCTATGCCCGCGTTGGTTCGGGCAGCGCCCGTGAACAACGGATCGTATGCCTGGGCGTTACGTCGAAAGTCCTCGCCTTTGCCCTGCTGATCATCACCTGCGTATTGGCTCTGGGCGTGCCATTAATGACACTGGGCAGATGGTTGATCGCCGGGGGCACGGAAGTCTGGGACCTGACCGAGCTGTGGCCGGCCTTGGAGCAGACTCTGCTATTCGGCATCGCGGGCGCTGCCCTGACAACTTTGGCAGCGATTCCGATTGCCTGGCTGTCGATCCGCTCCCCCGGACGACTGCAACGCCTGCTGGAAAGCTGCAACTACATCACCAGTTCCTTGCCGGGAATCGTCGTCGCCCTGGCCTTGGTGACGGTCACGATCCATTTTGCCCGGCCGATTTACCAGACCACCATCACCGTGTTGCTGGCTTACCTGCTGATGTTCCTGCCGCGCGCGTTGGTGAGCTTGCGTGCGGGCATCGCCCAAGCGCCGGTGGAACTGGAAAACATCGCCCGCAGCCTGGGCCGCTCGCCCGCTCGGGCATTGTGGCTGATCACCCTGCGCCTGGCCGCACCGGGTGCCGCCGCGGGTGCTGCGCTGGTCTTTCTGGCGATCACCAACGAATTGACCGCGACCCTGCTGCTTGCCCCGAACGGTACACGCACCCTCGCGACCGGGTTCTGGGCGATGACCAGCGAAATCGATTACGCCGCGGCGGCGCCTTACGCGCTGCTAATGATTGTGTTGTCGATGCCGCTGACCGGACTCCTTTATCACCAATCCAAAAAAACGGCTGGCCGATGAACGCTTTAGAACTGCATTCGATCTCGAAGTCCTACGGTTCCCATCGGGCTCTGGAAAACGTCAGCCTGTCGGTGCCCGCCGGCAGCCGCACGGTGATTGTCGGCCCGTCGGGCTCGGGAAAAACCACGCTGCTGCGGATGATCGCCGGTTTCGAATTCCCCGATACTGGCCGCCTGTCCCTCAACGGGCAGACCCTGGTCGACAGCACCCATGAAGTTCCCGCCCATCAACGCCTGATTGGTTATGTTCCGCAGGACGGCGCGCTGTTTCCACACATGACCGTGGCTTCCAACATCGGCTTCGGGCTGACAATCAAGGGCAGTGAAAAACAGCAAAGAATCGCTGAGTTGATGGACAGCGTCGCCCTGGATTCACACATGGCCGAGCGCTGGCCCCACGAACTGTCGGGCGGTCAGCAGCAACGTGTGGCCCTGGCCCGCGCCCTGGCCCAACAACCACGACTGATGCTACTGGACGAGCCGTTTTCGGCACTTGATACCGGTTTGCGCGCCACCATGCGCAAGCTGGTGGCGCGGTTGCTGGCCGAGGCAGGCGTCACCACCATTCTGGTGACCCATGACCAGAGCGAGGCGCTGTCCTTCGCCGATCAGCTGGCGGTGATGCGCCACGGCCGACTGGTGCAGTCGGGGCATCCGCTGGACCTGTATCGCTACCCTGACGATGTGCAAACGGCGTTGTTTCTCGGCGACGCCGTGGTTATGCCCGCCCGCATCGAAGCCGGTTGGGCTCATTGCGATCTGGGGCGGATACCGGTCAATAACCACCGCAACAACAGCGCCGCGCAGATCATGTTGCGTCCTGAACAACTGCAGTTGGCCAGTATCCTGCCCCATACCGCCGAAGTCGTGGGTTGCCGCGCCGTGGTCACCGAGCGGGACTTCAGCGGCAACACCTGCACGCTGACGGTGGAATTGCAGTCCTCGGCCTCCGGTGAACAGTCCGGTCGATCACTGCTGGTACGCAGTTCTGGCATGTATGCGCCACCGGCCGGTAGCGCTGTTCATGTCTCGACCATCGGCCATGCCCATGTGCTGAGCGAACCTTGAGCGCTGAGCGTCAAAGATCGAAGCGGTCCACCGCCCGGCGCCGTTCGTTGTCATCGCGCACATCGTAGTTGGCGGTTGTCTGGATGTTGCTGTGATGGGCGAGTTTCTGGGCGATCGACAAATCGTGTTCTTCGATCACTCGGGTGATGAATGAACGACGGAAATCATGGGGCATGATTTTCACCCCCACCTGCGCACCGCGCTGCCGGGCTATGTAATAGATCGCGTGTTTGGTGATGCGCTCGCGGGTGATGTGACTGCCACGGCGAATCCGGTTGAACAGGAACGAGTCGTCCACCTCGCCTTCCTTGAGCATTGATCGGCGCAACTCCAGCCAGGCGTCGAGTTTGGCAAACGCCCAGGCCGGGGCGTATTTGATCAACTGCTTGTTGCCCTTGGCGGTGACACGCAGGCTGCGTTCGGTGAAATCGACCTGATTCAGATCGAGGTTCACCGATTCCGATTTGCGCATCCCCGAACCGTACAGAATCCCGATGATCGCCGCGTCCCGCAGACCTTGCGGCCGTGGATCGGCGGCGCAGACTTCCATCAATTCCTGGATCAGCGTGCGCCGAAGGTTACGGCCCTGAGACAGCCGTGTACCGGCAATACCCTTGACCGAGCGCATTTTCAGCAAGTGTTCCTGGCTGATCAGGCTCATGCGCCACGCTTCGTTCATCACCCCGCGCACGGCGTTGACGTACAGCGACGAAGTGTTCGGCGCGTAACCATCGGCACGCAAGGCCGCCACCAGCGCAATCACGTCCTCGGGTTGCAGGTTGTGCCAGGGAATTTCCTCGATGTTCATGTCTTCGAAGCCCAGGCGGTCGGCGGCATCCTGCAACACATAGCGCATGGTGAGTTGGCTGGACGGCGCGAGACGCGCCAGATACAGGGTAAGCGGATTGGTCTGTGGGGTATTTGCAGCAACAGCGGGTAAGTCAGTCAAACGAAACGGCCTTGAATAAAAATACTGAAAGTAAGCAAAAAAGGATCGGGCGTTACGCCCGTGGCGAGGGAGCTTGCTCCCGCTGGACTGCGCAGCAGGCCCATTTCTTGGGGCCGCTTCGCGGCCAAGCGGGAGCAAGCTCCCTCGCCACAGGTAATCCGCGTTATCGGATCGGCATGGGGCGTTACGCTGCCGCTCAAGGCGGGGAAAGTCAATTACCGTGCGGCAGCGGCCCGTGTCTGGGCGATAGATGAACTGAAATATGGCCGTGTTAATCCTGAACCGGAGTCGATCGGGACAGGAGTGCCTCATGAAAATCAGTGTGTTTGGTAGCGGTTATGTTGGCCTGGTGCAGGCAGCGGTCCTGGCTGAAGTCGGCCACGACGTGGTGTGCATGGACATTGACCAGAAAAAAGTCGAGCTGCTGCAACAGGGCCACGTGAGCATTTTCGAACCGGGGCTGGCCAGCCTCGTGCGCGAAGGCCTGGATGCCAAACGGTTGCAGTTCACCAGCGATGAGAAACTCGCGGTGCAACACGGCCACGTGCTGTTTATCGCGGTCGGCACGCCGTCCCGGGACGATGGCTCGGCAGACCTGCGTTACGTGTTGTCGGTGGGCGAAGCCGTGGCGCGCCATCGCGAACAACCAGTGATCCTGGTGGAGAAATCCACGGTCCCGGTGGGCACGGGCGACACCTTGCGCGCGCACATCGATAAATGTCTGATCAAGGTCGGGCGCCTCCTGCAATTCGATATCGTCTCCAACCCCGAATTTCTCAAGGAAGGCTCGGCCGTCGCCGACTGCCGGCGCCCGGACCGCATCGTCATCGGTTGCGAACGCGATGAGGTACGCGACGTGATGCGCGACCTGTATGCACCGTTCAACCGCAATCATGACCGGATCATGTTCATGGACCTGCGCAGCGCCGAGCTGACCAAGTACGCCGCGAACTGCATGCTGGCGACCAAGATCAGCTTCATCAACCAGATTGCCGAACTGGCCGAACACCTGGGTGCCGACATCGAATCGGTACGGCTGGGCATCGGCGCCGATTCGCGCATCGGTTATCACTTCATCTACCCCGGTTGCGGCTATGGCGGCTCGTGCTTTCCCAAGGACATGCGCGCGCTGATCCACAGCGCCGAAGAGGCCCACTGCTCCAGCGACCTGCTGCAAGCGGTGGAAGCTATCAACCAACGGCAGAAACACAAGCTCTTCGAGCGCATCAAGGCGTTCTACCAGGGCGATTTGCGTGGCAAGACCTTCGCTGTGTGGGGCCTGGCGTTCAAACCCAACACCGACGACATGCGCGATGCCCCGAGCCGCGTGCTGCTGGAAGCACTGTGGGCCGCTGGCGCCAACGTGCGCGCGTTCGACCCGGAAGCCATGCAGGAAACCCAGCAGCTGTATCCCGATGAATCGAAGCTGATGCTCATGGGCACGCCGGAATCGGTGCTGGCCGGGGCCGATGCGCTGATCATCTGCACCGAATGGCAACAGTTCAAGGCCCCGGATTTCGAGTTGATTCGCCAACGGCTGAATGCGCCTGTGATCTTTGATGGTCGCAACCTCTACGACGCTGACCGCCTGGCGCGCAATGGCTTCACGTACTTCCCGATGGGCCGTGGTGAGTCACGCCACTTGCCGATTCCGCTGCAACGCTGGCCGGCGGCATCGATTGTCGCCTGATCGCTTCGATTTATCGCATCGCCCTTGTAGGAGCGGCCGAAGGCTGCGATCTTTTGACGTTGCATCGCCAGGACCAAGATCAAAAGATCGCAGCCTTCGGCAGCTCCTACAGGGATCAACCGTCATGTGTGGGAGGATCGCTGCAGCATTCGAACAAGGACTTTCATTCTCCCGTGGCCACCTACTCGCTCGTCATCCGCCGGTTGCTGATCTGCTCGCTGACCATCGTCATCAGCCGCGCGATCACCAGCCCGATGCTCACGCTGTTCCTGAGCAACAAGCTCGGCCTCAACCAACAGGACGTTGGTTTACTGCTGGGCATCGCGGTGTTTATCGCAACGCTGCTCGCGCTCTACGGCGGTTACATCATCGACCGTCTGGAAAAGCGCCGACTGTTGATGCTGACGATGCTGTCCAGCGCAATAGGCCTGGTGCTCCTGACCTTCGCTGAAAACCTCTACCTGACCACCGTCACCCTGGTAGTCACTGAAACCGCTTCGGCGCTGTTTCTTATCGGTTCCAAAGCGATCCTCAGCGAAAACCTGCCCGTAGGCCAACGCGCCAAGGCATTTTCCCTGAGCTACACCCTGACCAACATTGGCTACGCCGTAGGGCCGATGCTCGGCGTGGTGATTGCCGGGGTCTATCCGATTGCACCCTTCCTGATCGCCGCTGGCATTGCGTTTTTCAGCATATTCTTGCTGACCGGGATCGCCAGAGACCCGGCATTGCCCCTCGCCACCGGACAAGTGCAGAGTTTCCTCAAAACCCTGGTCACCCTGAAAAACGACCGCACGCTCATCATGTTCACCCTCGGTTGCCTGCTGAGTACCGTGGTGCATGGCCGCTTCACTTTTTACCTGTCGCAATACTTGCTGGTGACCAGCGACGACCAGAATACGCTCAAGGTCATGGCCGCCCTGCTCGCCTGCAACGCCATCAGCGTGATCCTGCTGCAATATCAGATCGGGCGTTTCCTCAAGCGCGAGCATCTGCGTCACTGGATCGTCGTCGGCACCGCCCTGTTCATTTTCGGCCTGATTGGCTTCAGCCTCGCGGACAGCCTGGTGAGTTGGTGCGTGGCGATGTTTATCTTCACCCTTGGCGAAATCATCATTTACCCGGCCGAATTTCTCTTCGTCGACACCCTGGCCCCGCAAGAACTGCGTGGCAGTTATTACGGTGCACAGAATCTGGCGGCCCTTGGCGGTGCACTGAGCCCGATGATTTGCGGATTCCTGCTAATGCACACCCCGGCACCCACCATGTTCTACGCCTTGAGCACACTTGCGGCGTTGGGTGGATTGCTGTGCTTCATGAGTGGCCGTGGCGTGGCAATACATCAGAAATAATGAACTGAAGCTTCATTAATATGAATTTGTCAGCATCAGCAATGATCGGCACACTGTGCACGTTCCTCCCCCAATAGTTGGAACAACTTCAAGGGCTTTCTGGGTATCCCCGGCAAGCCTTTTTTTTTCCTCGGTTTTTGTCTACGGAACGATCTTCATCATGCTCGCTCGCTGGTTGCCCGCCGCCATCAACACCCGCCCCACCGAATGGAGCCGCGCTGCCATTGGCATGGCCTTGGGAACCATGCTCAGTGTGTGGCTGTGCGGTCAGGTATTCGGCATCGAAGTGGCGCAACACCTGATCGGTCCGCTGGGCGCATCGGCGGTGCTGCTGTTCGCGGTTTCTTCCGGCGCGTTGGCGCAGCCGTGGTCGATTGTCGGCGGCTACTTGAGCGCAGCCGTCGTGGCGCTGTTGGTGGCGCACGTGCTCGGTCGCACCTTGACCAGCGCTTGTCTGGCGGCGGGCATGGCCCTGGTGTTGATGTGCTGGTTGCGCTGCCTGCATCCACCGGCCGGCGCCTTGGCATTGACTTTGGTGCTGGCCGATCCGGCAACCATCGCCATGGATTGGAAGGCGCTTGGCCCGGTGATGCTCGGCGCATCGGTCATGTTGCTCAGCGCCCTGGCCTACAACAATCTGACGCGCATCCGTTACCCCAAGCGCCCCAGCGAACCGGTTGCCGTGGTGCCGGCCGATCATCCGCCCACCGACAGCCAGGCAATCACCGCCGAGGATCTGAAACTGGCGCTGGCGGATATGGAGGCGTTCTTCGACGTTACGCCGGAAGACCTCGAACAGTTGATTCATGCCAGTGAGTTGCATGCCAAGCGGCGCAGTATTGGAGAGGTGTTGAGCCGCAGCGCCTGATAATGTAAATGCCAGCCACTGTCTATTGTGGCGAGGGAGCTTGCTCCCGCTGGGCTGCGAAGCAGACCCAAAAGCAGGCGACTGCTGCGCAGTCGAGCGGGAGCAAGCTCGCTCGCCACAGGTACGTGTAATCCCCATGCAAAAATGCAGGAAGCACCTGCACATATCCCGGTTGTACATCACAAATTTGCACTGTTACGATCCTGCATCGCTCGCGCGCGAGCTTCTCTATAAAGAACAATAAAAGCAGGGAGTTAGTGATGACTGCTCAGGTTTCTTCTCCAGGGACTCAGTCTATGGATGCCACACAAAACGAAGTGCTGGCCGAGGTTCGCAACCACATCGGTCACCTGACCCTCAATCGCCCCGCCGGTCTAAACGCCATTACCCTGGACATGGTCCGCAGCCTGCAACGCCAGCTCGACGCCTGGGCGCAGGATTCGCAGGTGCACGCGGTGGTTCTGCGCGGCGCCGGCGAAAAAGCTTTCTGTGCCGGCGGCGACATTCGCTCGCTGCATGACAGTTTCAAAAGCGGCGACACGTTGCACGAAGATTTCTTCGTCGAGGAATACGCCCTCGACCTTACGATCCACCACTACCGCAAACCGGTGCTGGCCTTGATGGATGGCTTTGTCCTGGGCGGCGGCATGGGCCTGGTGCAAGGGGCTGACCTGCGGGTGGTCACCGAGAAAAGTCGTCTGGCGATGCCGGAAGTCGGCATCGGTTACTTCCCGGATGTCGGTGGCAGCTACTTCCTGCCGCGCATTCCCGGTGAACTGGGAATTTACCTGGGCGTCAGCGGCGTACAGATTCGCGCCGCCGATGCGCTCTATTGCGGCCTGGCCGACTGGTATCTGGAGAGCAGCAAACTGGCGACGCTGGACGAAAAACTCGATCAGCTGGAATGGCGCGATGCGCCGCTCAAGGATCTGCAAGGCCTGTTGGCGAAACTCGCCGTTCAACAATTGCCCCATGCGCCACTGAAAGCGCTGCGCCCGGCCATCGACCACTTCTTCGCCCTGCCCGATGTGCCGAGTATTGTTGAGCAAATGCGTGCAGTGACGGTCGCCGACAGCCATGAGTGGGCCACGACCACCGCGGACCTGTTGGAGACCCGCTCACCGCTGGCCATGGGTGTAACGTTGGAAATGCTGCGTCGCGGCCGGCACCTGAGCCTGGAAAACTGTTTCGCCCTTGAGCTGCACCTGGACCGCCAGTGGTTCGAGCGCGGCGACCTGATCGAAGGCGTACGCGCCTTGCTGATCGACAAAGACAAGAACCCGCGCTGGAACCCGCCGACCTTGCAGGCGCTGGACGCCGAGCATGTCGCGAGTTTCTTTCACGGTTTCGATGAGAGCGGGAGCTGAGCCATGCACGACCTCGAACTGACTGAAGAACAAGTGATGATCCGCGACATGGCCCGGGACTTCGCCCGCGGCGAAATCGCCCCCCATGCCCAGGCGTGGGAAAAGGCTGGCTGGATCGACGACGGTCTGGTGGCAAAAATGGGAGAACTGGGCCTGCTGGGCATGGTGGTACCCGAGGAATGGGGCGGCACCTACGTCGACTACGTCGCCTATGCCCTGGCGGTAGAAGAAATCTCCGCCGGCGACGGCGCGACCGGCGCGTTCATGAGCATCCACAACTCCGTGGGTTGCGGGCCGGTGCTCAACTACGGCAGCGAAGATCAGAAACAGACCTGGCTGGCGGATTTGGCCAGCGGCCAGGTCATCGGCTGCTTCTGCCTGACCGAACCCCAGGCCGGTTCTGAAGCGCATAACCTGCGCACCCGCGCCGAACTGCGCGATGGTCATTGGGTAATCAACGGCGCCAAGCAATTTGTCAGCAACGGCAAACGGGCGAAACTGGCGATCGTGTTTGCCGTGACCGATCCTGACCTGGGCAAGCGTGGTATCTCGGCGTTCCTGGTGCCGACTGATACTGCCGGTTTTATCGTCGATCGCACCGAACACAAAATGGGCATTCGCGCGTCCGACACCTGTGCAGTGACGCTGAGCAACTGCACCATTCCTGAGGCCAACCTGTTGGGTGAGCGCGGCAAAGGCCTGGCGATTGCCCTGTCCAACCTCGAAGGCGGGCGCATCGGTATCGCCGCCCAGGCGCTGGGCATTGCTCGTGCAGCGTTTGAAGCGGCGCTGGTTTATTCGCGCGATCGCGTGCAGTTCGACAAACCGATCATCGAGCACCAGAGCATCGCCAACCTGTTGGCGGACATGCACATGCAATTGAACGCCGCGCGTTTAATGATTCTGCACGCTGCCCGGTTGCGCACGGCCGGCAAGCCATGCCTGTCGGAAGCGTCGCAAGCCAAGCTGTTTGCGTCGGAGATGGCCGAAAAGGTCTGCTCATCAGCGATACAGATTCATGGCGGGTATGGGTATCTGGAGGATTACCCGGTGGAGAAATATTACCGGGATGCGCGGATCACGCAGATCTATGAAGGGTCGAGCGAGATTCAGCGGATGGTGATTGCCCGCGAGTTGAAAAACTACCTGGTGTGAAGCCTCAAAAGCATCGCTGGCAAGCCAGCTCCTACAGGTTCCGGGTGGTACACAATACTTGTGAACGCCCGAGAACATTGTGGGAGCTGGCTTGCCAGCGATAGCGTCAGCAAAAACGCCGCATTACTTACCGACGAACTCCGCTTCACGCTTGGCAATAAACGCCGCCATCCCTTCCTTCTGATCCTGCGTCGCAAACGCCGCATGGAACACCCGGCGCTCAAAGCGCACGCCTTCGGACAGGCTCACTTCGAAAGCACGGTTGACGCTTTCCTTGATCATCATCGCAATTGGCAGCGACTTCTTGGCGATCAGCGTCGCGACTTTCAGCGCTTCGTCCAGCAGTTCATCGCTCGGCACGATCCGCGCCACAATCCCACAACGCTCCGCTTCCACGGCATCGATCAAACGCCCGCTCAGGCACATTTCCATGGCCTTGGCCTTGCCCACGGCGCGGGTCAGACGCTGGGTGCCGCCCATGCCCGGCAGCACGCCGAGGTTGATTTCCGGTTGGCCGAATTTGGCGTTATCGCCCGCCAGGATGAAGTCGCACATCAGCGCCAGTTCACAGCCACCACCGAGGGCGAAACCGTTCACGGCGGCGATGATCGGCTTGCGGCGGTTGGCCACGCGATCGCTGTCGCTGAACAGGTCGTCGAGGTAGATCTGCGGGTAGGTCAGCTCGGCCATTTCCTTGATGTCCGCACCGGCGGCAAAGGCTTTCTTCGAGCCAGTCAGCACGATGCAGCCGATGTTCGAATCGGCTTCCAGGCCATCGAGGGCGTGGTTCAGTTCGCTGACGATTTGCGCGTTCAACGCGTTCAGTGCTTGCGGACGGTTCAGGGTGATCAGGCCCACACGGCCATGGGTTTCCAACAAAATCGTTTCGTAGCTCATAAATAACTCCTGTTTTGCATATCGCTTATCCCCCTGTAGGAGCTGCCGAAGGCTGCGATCTTTTGACTTTGATTTTTCAAGATCAAAAGATCGCAGCCTTCGGCAGCTCCTACAGAGGTTTCAATTTAAAGATTGCGCGAAATGACCATGCGCTGAATGTCGCTGGTGCCTTCGTAGATCTGGCACACCCGCACGTCGCGGTAGATGCGCTCCAGCGGGAAGTCGTTCAAGTAACCGTAACCGCCCAGGGTTTGCAAGGCCGAGGAGCAGACCTTCTCGGCCATTTCCGAGGCGAACAGCTTGGCCATCGACGCTTCGACCAATGCCGGTTTGCCGCTGTCACGCAGGGCGGCGGCGTAATGCACCATCTGCCGTGCCACGGCGATCTGCGTCGCCATGTCCGCCAGACGGAACGCGACCGCTTGATGCTCGATGATCGGCTTGCCGAAGCTTTCGCGTTCACGGGCGTAATCGCGCGCCGCTTCGAACGCGGCGCGGGCCATGCCCACCGATTGCGAGGCGATACCGACGCGGCCGCCTTCGAGGTTAGCCAAGGCGATCTTGTAGCCTTCGCCCTCCTCGCCCAAACGGTTGGCCACCGGGACTTTCACGTCTTCGAAGAGGATTTGGCAGGTGTCGGACGCATGCTGGCCGAGCTTGTCTTCGACCCGGGCGACTTTATAACCCGGCGAGTCGGTCGGCACGATCAGCGCCGTGATGCCGCGCTTGCCGGCGCTCGGATCGGTCACGGCAAACACAATCACTATCCCGGCGTTCTGCCCGGAGGTGATGAACTGTTTGCAGCCGTTAAGTACGTAGTGATCGCCTTCCAGACGAGCGCGGGTTTTCAAGCCGCTGGCGTCCGAGCCGGCCTGCGGTTCGGTCAACGCGAAAGCACCGAGCATCGCACCGCTGGCCAAAGGCTTGAGAAAGCGTTCTTTCTGGTCGTCGTTGCCGTAGTTGAGGATCGGCACGCAACCGACCGAGTTGTGCACGCTCATGATGGTCGAGCACGCACCGTCACCGGCGGCGATCTCTTCCAGCGCCATGGCGTAGGCCAGGTATCCGGTATCGCAACCGCCCCACTGCTCTGGCACCAGCATGCCGAAGAAGCCCAGATCGGCCATCTCGCCGATTGCTTCCTTGGGAAAGCGGTGCTCACGGTCCCACTCGGCAGCGAACGGTTTCAGCCGTTCCTCGGCGAACTGCCGGGCCATGTCGCGGATTTGTTGTTGGTCGTCATTGGGGATCATGACCAGTCCTTAATTTGGGTTCAGCGCAAGACCTGTAGGAGTGAGCCTGCTCGCGATGAGGCCGCGTCAGGCGACATCATCTTTGAATGACGCACCGCTATCGCGAGCAGGCTCACTCCTACATGGGAAAGCGTTCGTTTCAGTACAGGCATTCCACAGCCATGGCCGTGGCTTCACCGCCGCCGATGCAGATTGCTGCAACGCCGCGTTTCAGGCCTTTCTGGCGTAGAGTCGAGAGCAGCGTTACCAGGATCCGAGCACCGGACGCACCGATCGGGTGGCCCAGGGCGCAAGCGCCGCCGTGTACGTTAAGTTTCTCGTGAGGGATTTCTAGCTGAGTCATCGCCACCAGGCTGACCACGGCAAATGCTTCGTTGATTTCGAACAGATCGACCTGATCCAGAGACCAGCCGGTTTTCTTCACCAGTTTCTTGATCGCACCAATCGGCGCCACCGGAAACAGGCCAGGGGTGTCGGCGAATGCGGCGTGACCGTGAATCACCGCCAGCGGTTTCAACCCTTGTTTCTGCGCTTGCGACTGGCGCATCAACACCAGTGCCGCCGCGCCGTCAGAGATCGAGCTGGAGTTCGCCGCCGTGACCGTGCCGCCATCGCGGAATGCTGGTTTCAGCGAGGCAATCTTGTCCAGTTTGGCTTTCGGCGGCTGTTCGTCGTTGCTGATCGTCACCTGCTCTTTACCGACCGTGACGGTCAGCGGCACGATCTCATCCTTGAAGCTGCCATCCTTGATCGCCTGCTGCGCGCGGGTGGTCGAAGCAATGGCAAACGCGTCCTGGGCTTCGCGGCTGAAGCCGTGGGTTTCGGCGCAGTCTTCGGCGAAGGTGCCCATCAGGCGGCCCTTGTCGTAGGCGTCTTCGAGGCCGTCGAGGAACATCGAGTCCAGCACCCGGCCATGGCCCATGCGATAGCCACTGCGCGCGCGGTCCAGCAGATACGGCGCGTTGGACATGCTTTCCATGCCGCCGGCGATCACTACGTCTGCGCTACCGGCAAGCAGCATGTCGTGGGCCAGAATCGTCGCTTCCATGCCCGAGCCGCACATCTTGTTCAGGGTGGTGCAGCGGGTCGATTTATCCAGCCCGGCACCCAACGCCGCTTGACGCGCGGGCGCCTGGCCAAGGCCGGCCGGCAGCACGCAGCCGAACAACACTTCGTCAACCGCGTCGCTGGCAACGCCGGCACGTTCAACCGCCGCTTTGATCGCAGCGGCACCCAGTTGCGGTGCGGTGAGGCTTTTCAGTTCGCCCTGGAAACCGCCCATCGGCGTGCGGACGGCGCTGACAATAACAATCGGATCGTTGGAAATAGTCATGACTAATCCTCCTTATTTGGCGGCCATGCGCAAGGCACCGTCGAGACGGATCACCTCGCCATTGAGCATGCTGTTTTCGATGATATGCCTGACCAGCGCGGCGTACTCGTCCGGTTTACCCAAACGTGGCGGGAACGGCACGCCAGCAGCCAGGGAATCGCGAACTTCCTGGGTCATGCCGGCCATCATCGGGGTTTCGAAAATGCCCGGGGCGATGGTCATCACGCGGATGCCGAAACGCGCCAGTTCACGGGCCGCCGGCAAGGTCAGGCTGACGATGGCGCCTTTGGACGCGGCATAAGCCGCCTGGCCGATCTGGCCATCGTAAGCCGCCGCCGAAGCGGTGTTGATGATCACGCCACGTTCGCCACCGGCGTCTGCTTCGCTTTCGGCAATCGCCGCCGACGCCAGGCGCAGCATGTTGAAGCTGCCGATCAGGTTGACGTTGATCACCTGGCTGAAGCTGGACAGCGCATGCGGGCCGTTCTTGCCGAGGATCTTCTCGCCCCGCACGATGCCAGCGCAGTTGACCAGGCCATTGAGACCGCCAAAGGCTTTGACCGTGGCCTGCACCGCCGCTTCGGCCTGCGCTTCGTTGCTGATATCAGCAACAACGCTTTGCGCGCCGAGCCGAAGAGCCTGGGCCGTGACAGCTTCGGCGTTCATGTCCACCAGCATCACTTTGGCACCGGCCGCGACCAGCATTTCAGCGGTCGCCGCACCGAGGCCCGAGGCACCGCCGGTGACGAGAAAAACCTTGTTTTCGATCTGCATCATTGTTTCCTTGGATTCAAGCTGAAACGTTCTTCGCGGCGGCCTCTTGAGCCTTGGCGATTTCCTGGTTGCGCAAGATAAAGCGCTGCAATTTGCCGCTTGGGGTTTTCGGCAATTCGCTGACAAATTCGATTTCACGGGGGTATGAATGTGCGGCGAGGCGCTTGCGCACGTGTTGACGCAGTTCTTCGGCCAACTCCGGCGTGGCGCGGTATTGCGCGCAAATCACGACAAAGGCTTTGACCAGTTCGGTGCGCTCCGGATCCGGCTTGCCAACCACCGCTGCTTCGATCACAGCCGGGTGTTCAATCAGTGCGCTTTCCACATCAAACGGGCCGACGCGGTAACCGGAAGTGGTAATCACATCGTCACTGCGCCCGACGAAGCTGATGCTGCCGTCCGGGTTCCACTCGACGGTGTCGCCGCTCAGGTAGTAGTCGCCGACGAAAGCTTTGGTCGGCGCGCCTTCGTAACCGGCGAACCAGCACATCGGCGACTGGGTGCGGTCGATGGCCAGGATGCCCGGCTGGCCGACGCCCAGTTCCTTGTATTCATCGTCCAGCACCACGATGCGGTGGCCGGGCGAGGCAAAACCGGCGGCACCCATATGAATCGAGTGTTCCAGGCCGTGGTGATTGCACAGCACCATGCCGAGTTCGGTCTGGCCGTAATGGTCGTGAATGACCACGCCGAGGTTGTCGGCGAACCAGCGGATCACTTCCGGGTTCAGCGGTTCGCCGGCGCTGCTGACGATGCGCAGCTTGCCTTTGATCGACTTGGCGAATTCATCGCCACCGGCGATCAACAGGCGATAGGCGGTCGGCGAGCCAGTGAGGTTGGTGATCCCGTACTTGTTGATTACCCGGCAGGTGCTTTCGAGGGTGAACGGGCCATCGTAAAACGTGATCGGATGCCCCATGGCCATCGGCCCGGTGACGCCGAAATAGATGCCGTAGGCCCAACCCGGATCGGCGACGTTCCAGAACGCATCTTCCGGGCGCAGATCGACGGCATCACGGGTGTAGCTCTCAAACGCGACGATGGCTTTGAGCGGCACGGACAGCGCTTTCGACGGGCCGGTGGTGCCCGAGGTGAACATCAGCAGGAACGGGTCTTCACCGGTCAGCATCACCGGTTCGCATTGCGCAGAACAATTGGCCAGTTCGGCCCAGAAACTGAAATCGCCGCGGACGATGCCCTGCCCCTTGGCGCCAGTAACCGTAACGATGGTCGGGCAGTCGGCCACTTCGTCGAGTTTCGAGCGATTGACGGCGTCGGTGACCACAACCTTGGCGCCGGAACTGCCGAGTCGATGCTCGATGGCTTTCGGGCCGAACGCAGTAAACAGCGGTTGATACACCGCGCCGATGCGCCAGGTGGCGAACACGGTGATCAGCAATTCGATGTTACGGGGCAGGAGGCCGGCGACCTTGTCGCCCTTTTTCACGCCCTGGGCAAGGAGGAAATTGGCAAAACGTGCGGCCTTGTCCTGCAAGTCGCTGAAGGTGTAGGTCGCGCTGGAGCCATCGCGGCCTTCCCAGAACAGCGCGATTCGACCTGGCAAGGCATGCCGGTCGCAACACTCGACACAGGCGTTAAGGGCAGTCAGATCACCTGTGAGTGCGGCGTCGACGGTGTGCTGATAATTGAACTGTGAAACAGCAGACAAGTAATCGCGCATTGCCAGAATCCCTTTGTGTTTTTATTAGGTTGGGGAACCGTAACCAACAGGGAAATACTCGCTCTGCGCGGGGTGCGGGGCAATGGTCAAAGTTATCAAGTTGCTTGACTGGTTTGGCCAAGGTTCAAGTGGTGCGGTGCCTGAGTGGCCGCCATCGCTGGCAAGCCAGCTCCTACAGGGGATCGCATCTCAATTTGTAGGAGCTGGCTTGCTAGCGATGGCGTCAGCCCAATCACCAAAAAGATTGATCAGTTGGATTCGTTGAGAATCAAACTCCGGTAATGCCCCGGATTCGACCCCGACCACTTGCGAAACGCCTTGTAGAACGAGCTCGCATCGGCAAAGCCCAACCGCGTGGCGATTTCGACGAAGCTGATGGTAGGTTCTGCCAGCCAGACGATCGCCAACTCCTTGCGCACACTGTCCTTGAGCCCTTGATAGGTCTGCCCTTCCTCGGCCAGTCGGCGGCGCAGGGTCGAGGCCGACATGCACAGGCGTTGCGCCAGGGCTTCGGTTTCCGGCCAGTGTTCGGCGGCCAGTTGTCGCAGATCCTGTTTGATCCGGCTGGCCAGGCTTTCAGGGTCACGGTACTTGACCAGAATGTTCGCCGGCGCATGGGCCAGGAAACGCTTGAGCTCTTCCGCGCTGCGCTTGATCGGCAGATCCAGGCACTCGGCGGAAAAGATCATCCGCGTGCGTGGTCGGTCGAAGCGCAGGTTCTCGGAAAACATCACCTGATAGTCATCACAGAAATCCGGCTGCGGGCAGCGCAACTCGATGGCCAGAATCGGAATCCGCCGCCCCGCCAGCCAGCAGGCCACGCCGTGGACGATCATCCAGTAGGTGAAATAGGTGAAGGCTCGGCGTGGCTCGTGGTCGTCCTCCGCCAGCACGATTTCCGCCAGGCTTTGTTGGCGCACCAATTCGGCGGGCATGCGTTCGAGCATCAGCGACAGAAAACCCAAGCCACTGGTGAGCCCCGCCGCGAGGCTCGGCTGGACCATGGCGCAGCGGCAGAGAAATTCCAGGCTGCCGGACTTGAGCTTGCGCGGGTCCATGCCAAAAAACTCGTCATCGCCACGCCGCGCCAGCAATCGCCACAGCCGTGCATAAGCGCTCGCCGGAACGCGGGCGTCAGTGCTTTGCAGCAAGGCCGGATCGATGCCGACCTTGTCCAGCACCTCGTCGGTGGCAACGCCAGGGGCGCAACTTTGCAACAGCGCTTCACGCACCAGTTGGATGGAGATGGTGTCTTTTTCCGCCATGGAGCGTGGTGAGCCTTGTTTTTGTTTGGGTGGAGGATATTAGCGCACGCAGATCCCTGTGGGAGCGAGCCTGCTCGCGAAAGCGGTGGATGAGCCAACATAGACCTTGATGTAAAACCGCTATCGCTAGCAGCTAGCGCCCGCAGGAGGTTAAGCGATCTTCAGAATTGTTCAGCTTAGGTTCAGGTAAATGGCAATAGTTGCCATTTGGGAATGAGTGTCATTATGTTACAAATTAGCACCCTATCTATTGCCGACACGGTGCTGAATGCTCGTCCCTTTATTGATCATGCTGCGCGAAGGCATCGAAGCCGCGTTGATCGTTGGCATCATCGCCAGCTACCTCAAACAGACCGGTCGCGGCCAGTGGATGCCTGCCGTGTGGATCGGCGTATTCCTCGCCGCCGCCCTTGCCCTGCTGGTGGGTGGTGGGCTGGAACTGGTCAGCGCGGAATTCCCGCAAAAACAACAGGAACTGTTCGAGGGCGTGGTCGGCCTTGTGGCCGTCGGCATCCTCAGCTCCATGGTGTTCTGGATGCGCAAGGTCGCTCGCTCAATCAAGCATTCGCTGCACGCCTCCCTCGATCAGGCACTGACCGGCTCCAGACACCAGGTCACGGCGCTGATTGCCATGGTGTTTTTCGCCGTGGCGCGGGAAGGCCTGGAAACCGTGTTTTTCCTGCTCGCAGTGTTCCAGCAGAGCGAAGGCCCGGCCGCTCCTATTGGCGCCCTGCTCGGCCTGATCCTGGCGATTATTGTCGGTTTCCTGATCTACACCGGCAGCATGCGCCTGAACCTCAGTGCGTTTTTCCGCTGGACGGGCCTGTTCATCCTCGTGGTGGCCGCCGGCATCCTCGCCAACTCGGTGCAAGCGCTGCATGAAGCCGGGGTATGGAATCACCTGCAAACGGTGCTGTTCGACATCAGCGCGACGCTACCGATGGACGGCGCGCTGGGGTCGGTGCTCG
This sequence comes from Pseudomonas sp. GL-RE-29, assembly GCF_019947275.1. Taxonomy (NCBI): domain Bacteria; kingdom Pseudomonadati; phylum Pseudomonadota; class Gammaproteobacteria; order Pseudomonadales; family Pseudomonadaceae; genus Pseudomonas; species Pseudomonas sp. GL-RE-29. The sequence goes on along the minus strand of NZ_JAGYGD010000044.1, from coordinate 18,570 downwards.
CCGGCATGTTCGGTTATCAGGATGCGCCCACCGTCAGCACCCTCGGTGCGTATTTGATTTATCTGATCGTGGCGCTGGTGCTGTTTTTCCTGCCGGCCCCGGCACCCGCCAAACAATCTTCCTCCGTTTCCAGTCAGTAAGGGCAACCATGCCAAATCAAGCCCCCACTCAGGCTTCCCCTCCCCGCGCCTTGCGCTGGGCGGTGGCCGGCTCGGTGATCGTGATGATCGCCGCCGGCGGCCTGTTCTACTACGCCTCGCAAATGGCCGCAGCCAAGCGCCAGACCAACCACAACGAAGTGCTGGTGACCATTCTCCCGCACAGTTGCGAGCCGAACGCGCTGACGGTCCCGGCCGGCCACGCCAGTTTCCGCATCGTCAATCGCTCCGACCGGGCCGTTGAATGGGAAATCCTCGACGGTGTGCTGGTGGTCGAAGAGCGCGAAAACATCGCGCCGGGCCTGAGCCAGGTGATCAACGCCAACTTGCTGCCGGGCGACTACGCGATTACTTGCGGTCTGCTGAGCAACCCGCGCGGCACCTTGCACGTCACCCCGACGGCGGCGTCCGATGCGGCGGCCAAGGCTAAGCCTTCGATGGTGGCGTTTGTCGGGCCGTTGTCGGAATTTCGCGTGTACCTGAGCAGCCAGGGCACTGCGCTGATCAAAGCGGTGAACGCCCTTGAACAGGCCATCACAGCCGGCGACCTGAGCCAGGCCCAAGCCTTGTACGTACCCGCCCGCGCCGCGTATCAACGGCTCGCCCCGGCGGCTCAACGCCTGGCCGAGCTGGACAACGGGATCAACGCCCGTGCCGATTACTTCGAAAAGCGCGAGCAGGATCCGGCCTTCACCGGTTTCCATCGCATCGAATACGCGCTGTTCCAGCAGCGCAATCTCGATGGTCTGGCACCGGTTGCCGAGCGCCTGCTCAGCGACGTCACCACCCTCAAACAGCAATTGATGGCGCAGTCGCTGCCACCGGAGCAAATGGTCAACATCGTGGTGCGCAATCTCAACAGCATCGCCGACGTGCGCGCCAGCAGCGGCGAAGAAGAACGCTACAGCCACAGCGATCTGAACGGCTTTGCCGGCAACCTCGACGCCGCACGCAAAGTCGTCGACTTGCTGCGGCCGTTGCTGGCCAAGTCCGCCGCTGAGTTGCTGCCGAACATCGACAACGCGCTCAATGCCTTCGACACCGAACTCAACGGTTTCAAGGTCGGCGACGGCTACGCCAGCTACGACAGCGTCAGCGCCGAGCAACGCAAACAGATCGCCGACAAGGCCAAGGCACTGGCCGACGCACTCGATGGAATCGATCCCGCCCTTGGCCTTTCCGGCCTGTAAGCAGAAGACGAGTTTCAGATGAACGATTCAGAGCAATTCAACCTTCAGCGTCGCCGGGTCTTGATGGGCATGGGCGCCGCCGGTGTCGCACTGGCAGGCTCGGCTTTGAGCTGTCCGGTTATGGCCGCGAGCACCGCGCAGGTCACCGAAGCCCCAAGCAGCGACAAAACCGAAGACCGCCACGACTTTCACGGCAAGCACCAGAGCGGCATCGTCACCCCGCGTACGGCCTCCGGGATGCTGGTGTCGTTCGATGTGCTGGCCAGCGATCGCGAGGACCTGAAACGCCTGTTCCGCACCCTCAACGAACGCATCGCCTTTTTGATGACGGGTGGTGCAGTCGCTCAGGTCGATCCGAAACTACCACCGGTGGATTCGGGGATTCTCGGCCCCGTGGTGACCCCGGACAACCTGACGATCACCGTATCGGTCGGTGCCTCACTGTTCGACGAGCGCTTCGGTCTGGCCGACGCCAAGCCCAAACGCCTGATCCGCATGGTCGGTTTTCCCAACGACGCACTGGAAGCCGATTGCTGCCACGGCGACCTGAGTCTGCAGTTCTGCTCCAACACCACCGACACCAACATCCACGCCCTGCGCGACATCGTGAAAAACCTCCCGGACTTGCTGCTGGTGCGCTGGAAACAGGAAGGCAGCGTGCCGCCACAGGCGCCGGCCAAACCCGGCGTGCCAGCGCAGAGCGCGCGTAATTTTCTCGGCTTTCGCGACGGCTCGGCCAACCCCGATTCCAACAATGCCAAAACCATGGACAGCATCGTCTGGGTGCAGCCCGGTAGCGATGAACCCGCCTGGGCGGCCAATGGCAGCTATCAAGCGGTGCGGATTATTCGCAATTTCGTCGAGCGCTGGGACCGCACGCCGTTGCAGGAACAGGAAAGCATTCTCGGCCGGGTCAAAAGCAGCGGCGCGCCCATGGGTGGCCAGCACGAATCGCAAGTGCCGGACTATGCCAAGGACCCCGAAGGCAAGCTGACCAAACTCGACGCGCATATCCGCCTGGCCAACCCGCGCACCGCCGCGACACAGGCGAACCTGATCCTGCGCCGGCCGTTCAACTACTCCAACGGCCTGAACAAAAACGGTCAGCTCGACATGGGCCTGCTGTTCATCTGCTACCAGGCCGATCTGGAGAAAGGCTTTATCACCGTGCAAACCCGCCTCAATGGCGAACCGCTGGAGGAATACCTCAAACCGGTCGGCGGCGGGTACTTCTTCACCCTGCCCGGGGTCACCGGCGACACGGATTTCATCGGTCGTTCGCTGCTCGATGCAACCCAGCCGAAAACCAACGCTTAACAACCACAACAACCTCCACGGAACCGTCCCATGAAAAAGTCGCCACTCGCGTTAATGCTGACACTTGGCTTGCTCAACACCCCGCTTTCAGCTTTCGCGGCGACGGCGCCGCTGGAGTTGGTGCAGCCGATTTCCGACTACAAGATCTACGTCACCGAGCAACTGGATGAGTTGGCCAGCCACACCCAACAGTTCACCGACGCAGTGAAAAAAGGCGACCTGGCCAGCGCGAAAAAGCTCTACGCCCCGACCCGCGTCTACTACGAGTCGATCGAGCCGATCGCCGAGCTGTTCAGTGACCTCGATGCCTCCATCGACTCCCGCGTCGATGACCACGAAAAAGGCGTGAAGGCCGAAGACTTCACCGGTTTCCACCGCATCGAATATTCGCTGTTCTCGGAAAACAGCACCCAGGGCCTGGACGAACTGGCAGACGGTTTGAACAAAGACGTCAAAGACCTGCAAACCCGCGTCGCCGGCCTGACTTTCCCACCGGAAAAAGTCGTCGGTGGCGCCGCTGCGCTGCTGGAAGAAGTGGCAGCGACCAAGATCTCCGGTGAGGAAGATCGCTACAGCCACACCGACCTCTACGACTTCCAGGGCAACATCGACGGCGCAAAGAAAATCGTTGATTTGTTCCGTCCGCAGATCGAGAGGCAGGACGCGGCGTTCGTGGCCAAAGTCGACAAGAACTTCGCGACCGTGGACAAGATCCTGGCCAAGTACAAAACCGCAGATGGTGGGTTCGAGACCTACGACAAAGTGAAGGAAAACGACCGCAAGGCGCTGGTCGGGCCGGTGAATACACTGGCGGAGGATTTGTCGACGTTGCGGGGGAAGCTTGGGTTGAACTGAGTTTTGTAGCGTCGGGAAGGGCCTCATCGCTGGCAAGCCAGCTCCTACAGTGTTTGATGTCGATCACTTAATCGTGGCTCGATTCAGAAACCTGTGGGAGCTGGCTTGCCAGCGATGCTTTTTCAGGCCTCACAAAATGCGATAGAGCAACCGCTCAATCCTCACCCGGCTCACCCGCTTTAGAAACTTCGCCACCCCAGCCGGATAATCCGGCAACGTTTCCAGATCCTGATAACGCTCAATGCGTCGGGTGTGCTGGAAAATCTCCGTCAGCTCCGTGCGGCGTGGCTCTAAAAGTTCACCTTTCGGATCATCGATCAGCAAGGCGTTTTCCAGATCAAGACGAAACGCGCGCGGATTGAGGTTGTTGCCGGTCAGCAAGGTGTAGCGCTGATCGATCCACATACCTTTGAGGTGGTAGGTGTTGTCGCCATCCTTCCACAGATGCAGGTTCAACTGGCCGCTGTCGATGTTGCGCTGATGGCGCTTGGCGAAGCGGCGCAGGCTGATTTCGTAGAGGTACGGCAGCGCCGCGATCACCTTGAACGGCTCGCTCGGCGGAATATAGAAGTCGTTGGCGGTCTTGTCGCCGACCACGATGTCGATCTTCACGCCCCGCGCCAGCGCCCGGTTGATTTCCCGGGTCACGGCCAATGGCAGGTTGAAGTATGGCGTGCAGATGGTCAGCTGATGTTGCGCGCTGCCGATCAGTTCGCCAATCACCCGGCTCAACGGGTTGTTCTTGCCAACGCCGAGCAGCGGGCTGACCGACAAACCATCCTTGGCCGTGGTGCCCTGGGTCGTGTCGTACGCGGCGTACTTGAGACGGCTGCGCAGGTCGCCGATGTCATTGCGCAGGCTGCGGGTGGTCGGCAGGTTGGGCAGATCGAGGCGATGCACGGCTTTGGAAGCTACTAGCCCATGCTGAACGAGATGGTGCATCGAATCGGCCAGGTCACGGTTTTGCAGCAGGTGATAACGGTCGTAGCGGTACTTGTCGAACTTGTGCAGGTAGACGTTGTTGAGGCTCGCGCCGCTGTAAATCACACAATCGTCGATGACAAAACCCTTCAAGTGCAACACGCCGAACAGCTCGCGAGTCTGCACCGGCACGCCATACACCGGCACTTCACTGGCGTGGGTACGGGTCATTTCCTGGTACCACGCCGAGTTGCCAGGCTGCTTGCCGGCACCGATCAAACCGCGCTGGGCGCGCAGCCAGTCCACCACTACCGCCACGTCCAGTTCCGGACGTGCCAGTTTGGCGGCGTGCAAGGCATCGAGAATTTCCTGACCAGCCTCATCCTGTTGCAGGTACAGCGCGACGATATAGATGCGTTGCGTCGCACTGGCGATTTTTTCCAGCAGGCAACGGCGGAACTCGGCAGCGCCATGGAGGATAGTGACGGCATCGGCGGTCAGCGGGAAACTGCGCAGTTTGGGCAGCAGGGAGCGTTTGAAAAGCGACGGCATAGGGCTCGCAATGGGTCGAATCCGAAGAGCTTGAGAGCTTACACCATGGAGGGGTTTGGGTCTTGCGGTGAGGTCACCCCATTAAAAAGATCGCAGCCTGCGGCAGCTCCTACACGGACCTCTGTAGGAGCTGCCGAAGGCTGCGATCTTGTGATTTTAAAAAACCTGTTGACCAAGGAGAACGATCGTTCTACTGTTAGCCCCATGAACGAAATCACTAGCAACGACACACGCGACATCATTCTGGATGTCACCGAAAAGTTGATCTACAAAAGTGGCATCGCCGCCACCGGCATGGATCTTCTGGTGAAAACCGCCGGCGTCTCCAGAAAAAGTATCTACCGCTACTTCGCCAACAAGGAGGAGCTCACCGTCGCGGCCCTGCAACGCCGGGATCAACGCTGGATGCACTGGTACAGAACCGAAGTCGGACAAGCCGAAACCCCGGCCGACCGCTTGCTCAACCTGTTTACCGTGCTTAAATCCTGGTTCGTCTCCGAAGGTTTTCGCGGGTGCGCGTTCATCAACACCAGCGGTGAAACCGGCGATCCGCTCGACCCGGTTCGACTGGTCGCCAAGGACCACAAACAGAAGCTGCTCGACTACGTGTGCGAGCTGTGTACCGAACATGGCGCTGAAGATCCGGAGACGCTGGCCAAACAGCTGCTGATCCTGATCGACGGGGCCATCACCGTCGCACTTGTCATGGGTGACTACAGTGCCGCCGATAATGCGCAATGCATGGCGCGGAAGTTATTGGACCTGTAACTGCTTGAACAAGACCGACAACTTGCTTGAACTTTAATTTGATAGGGAGACGTGAAATGTCTAACGCTGAAGTTCGTCCGCCATTGCCGCCATTTACCCGTGAATCGGCCATTGAAAAAGTACGCCTGGCCGAAGACGGCTGGAACTCCCGGGATGCGGAGCGTGTATCGCTGGCCTATACCCTGGACACCAAATGGCGCAACCGTGCCGAATTTGCCTACAACCGCGAAGAAGCCAAGGGCTTTCTGACGCGCAAATGGGCCAAGGAACTGGACTATCGCCTGATCAAGGAACTCTGGGCGTTCACCGACAACCGCATCGCCGTGCGTTATGCCTATGAATGGCACGATGATTCGGGCAACTGGTTCCGTTCCTACGGCAATGAAAACTGGGAGTTCAACGAAGACGGCCTGATGGCCCACCGCTTCGCGTGCATCAACGATATGCCGATCAAAGAAAGCGAACGCAAATTCCACTGGCCGCTGGGTCGTCGCCCGGATGATCATCCGAGCCTGTCGGATCTGGGTTTGTAAACACTGATCCCCTGTAGGAGCCGGCTTGCTGGCGATGGCGTAATCACATTCAACATCTATGTTGATTGATAGATTGCAATCGCCAGCAAGCCGGCTCCTACAGGGTTTGGCGTGTTCAGGCGACTGCGGCAGCTCGACCGAGCTGAGCCTCAGCCTCCAACTCGCGCACCAACGGCAACACTCGCTTGCCGAAATACTCCACTTCTTCCTGGAAGTGCAGGAACCCCGCCAGCACCAAATCCACACCCACCGCTTTCAACGCGACGATGCGCTCGGCGATTTGCTGCGGCGTGCCGATCAGGTTGGTCTTGAAGCCGTCGTTGTACTGCACCAGATCCTCGAACGTCGATTTGGCCCAATTGCCTTCGCCTTCCGGTGATGCCCTGCCCGCCTGTTTCGCCGCATCGCCAAACGCATTCACCGCTTCCGGGTCCGCCTGATCGATAATTTGCGCGAGCACAGCGCGTGCCTCCTCTTCGGTATCGCGGGCGATGACAAAGGCGTTCACGCCGACCTTCACGCAATGATTGTTCGCCGCGGCCTTGGCGCGAATGTCGTCGACCTGAGCCTTGATGCCTTCCGGGGTGTTGCCGTTGGTGAAGTACCAGTCCGACACCCGCGCGGCCATGTCTCGCGCCGCACGGGAACTGCCGCCCTGGAAGATTTCCGGGCGGCCCAATGGCTTGGGTTTGAGGCTGTAGTTGTCGAAGCGGTAGAAGTCGCCGCGAAAGGTGAAATTATCTTCGGTCCAGATGCCTTTGAGTGAGCGAATGAATTCCTCGGAACGGCGATAGCGTTCGTCGTGCTCCAGCCAGTGTTCGCCAATGGCGTGGAATTCACCCTTGAACCAACCGCTGACGATGTTGACCGCGACCCGGCCGTTGGTCAGTTTATCGATGGTCGCCAGTTGCTTGGCCGCGAGTGCCGGTTGCCATGGACCTGGCAGGATCGCGGCGATGACTTTCAGTTTGGTCGTTGCGGCAAGCAATGCATGACTGAAGGCGACCGACTCATGCTGATACTCGGCACCGTAACCGGCAGTGAAGCGAATCTGCGTCAGCGCATATTCAAACCCCGCGTCTTCGGCCAGTTGCGCCAGTTTGCGGTTGTAGTCGATGCCCCAGTGGGTCCGTTGCTCGATCTTGCTGACCACCAGCCCTCCGCTGACGTTCGGCACCCAGTAGGCGAATTTGACGGCTTGCTGACTCATTGGCATGTCCTCGGGACTTTAGGGAGTCCTTGGGACAGAGCAGCAAGTGTGCCAGCCCTGAATCCCGAGGCGAGTGAGTACTGTGGCGAGGGAGCTTGCTCCCGCTGGGCTGCGCAGCGGCCCCAATTCTTTGTGAGCGCTGCGCACTCAAGCGGGAGCAAGCTCCCTCGCCACAGAAGCGATTCACATGGACAATTTGTTTATGCGCTGTTGACCCGGCAACAGTTGAAGATGGCGTGGGATCAATGCCGACCTGTAAATCCACGCTCCAGCCACTCGGCATGGACCATGCAGTTGCCTTGGCAGACGCAACATCTTTTCTGCCCAGCCAAGGAGCCGTTCCCATGACCGAACACCAGGTAATCAACCCGCTGTCCATCGGCACTGACTACGAAACACTGGCGAGTAAATTCCGGCCGATCTTCCAGCGCATAGCTGACGGCGCCATCGAAAGAGAAAAGTCGCGCACGCTGCCCCATGAACCGATTCAATGGCTCAAGGAAATGTGATCACCAAAGTATCGCCCCATGGTGAGCAATGGCGGCTTAACGGCGAGAAGTTCTACAGCACCGGCAGCCTGTTTTCCGACTGGATTGATGTCTATGCACAGCGCAGCGACACAGGTGGCGACGTGATTGCCGCCGTGCGCACGCGCCAACCCGGAATCGTGCAGACTGACGACTGGGACGGCTTCGGCCAGCGCACCACGGGCAGCGGCACGTCGCGTTTTATCGATGCTGAAGTAGACGCGGAAAACATCATCGACTTCGCCACCCGATTCAAATACCAGACCGCGTTTTATCAATTAGTCTTGCTGACCACGCTGTCGGGGATCGGCCGAGCGGCGTTGCGCGATGTGTCTCGGCATGTGCGCGAACGCCAGCGCATCTACAGCCATGGCAATGCCCAGCGTGTCAGCGAAGATGCGCAAATCCAGCAAGTGGTCGGCGATATTGCCGCGTGGGTGTACGCCGCTGAAGCCAGTACCTTGCGCGCAGCACAACCGGCGCAACAGGCTTACCTGGCGCGTTTCTCGGGCGATGAAGAAAGGGAACACGCGGCAAACGTCGCGGCGGAAATCGAATCCGCGAAAGCGCAGGTAGTGGTTACGGAGCTGATCCAGCGCGCGACTTCGCAGTTGTTCAATGCGCTGGGGGCTTCGGACATCCGCCAGGGCAAGGCGCTGGATCGGCACTGGCGCAATGCGCGGACCGTGTCTTCGCACAATCCGGTGATCTACAAGGCACGGATTGTCGGGGATTGGGCGATCAACGGCACCGAGCCGCCGTTTGTGTGGCAGATTGGAAATGGGTCACAGAGCAAGTGATGTGTCGCTTGGCCTGACGCCATCGCGAGCAGGCTCACTCCCACAGGGGAATGCATTTCAAATGTGGGAGCAGCTAGCCTCCTAGCGATGAGGCCAGGCGGCTCGCCGCAAGGGTTGGATATAGGTAAGATACCGGCCCTTCCCCGCAGCCCTTTTCTGCGCCCCGCCGATTAAGCCGATTCCATGCCTTTCGAACTCAGTGTTGACCTCACCACCCTGGCCATTTTGGCCATTGTCGCTTTCATTGCCGGTTTCATCGACGCCATTGCCGGCGGCGGTGGGCTGTTGACCACGCCGGCGTTGTTGACCGCCGGCCTGCCACCGCACCTGGTACTGGGCACCAACAAACTCAGCTCGACCTTTGGCTCGGCGACCGCCAGTTTCACCTTCTACCGCCGCAAGCTGTTCCATCCCAAGCAGTGGATGCACGCCATCGTCGGCACTCTGGTCGGCGCGCTGACCGGCGCCGTGGTCGCGCACTACCTGCCAGCGGAATGGCTGAACAAAATGCTGCCGGTGATCGTGTTTGCCTGCGGCCTCTACCTGTTGTTTGGCGGCACGCCGAAAGCGCCGCTGGACAGCGACGCACCGATCAAGAAGAAGTGGCAATCGACCCAAGGCTTCACCCTTGGTTTCTATGACGGCGTGGCCGGTCCCGGCACGGGTGCGTTCTGGACCGTCAGCAGCCTGTTGATGTACCCGATCGACCTGGTGAAGGCCAGCGGCGTGGCGCGCAGCATGAACTTCGTCAGCAACATTGCGGCGCTGTCGGTGTTCGTGTTTTCCGGGCAAGTGGACTGGATCATCGGCCTGAGCATGGGCCTGTCGGTGATGGTCGGGGCTTTCTTCGGCGCTCGCACCGCCATCAGCGGCGGCGCGAAATTCATACGTCCGGTGTTCATCACCGTGGTCCTGGGCCTGACCGTGCGGTTAGCCTGGCAACACTGGTTCAGCGTGGCCTAAACGCCGCGCTACGTAGACGTCGATCAGATAACGGGCAATCGAGCGTGACGCCGGCAACGGCGGCAGCTCGTGAACGTTGAACCACTGGGCGTCTTCGATCTCGTCTTCCTGACAGACAATCTCGCCGCCTGCGTACTCGGCGTGAAAGCCGAGCATCATCGAGTGCGGGAACGGCCAGCACTGGCTGCCCAGGTACTGAATGTTCTTTACCTCGATCTGCACTTCTTCGCGAACTTCACGAATCAGGCAATCCTCGGCCGACTCACCCGGCTCGGCAAACCCGGCCAGTGTGCTGTAGACCCCGGTGACGAATCGTGGCGAACGTGCCAGCAGGATTTCATCGCCACGGGTCACCAGCACAATCATGCTCGGCGAAATCCGTGGATAGCTGCGTAAATCGCACGGCTGGCAATACATCGCCCGCTCGCGCGGCACTTGCGTCATGGCCTGCCCGCAGTTACCGCAAAACCGGTGCTCACGGGCCCAAGTGCCAATCTGCGCGGCGTAGCCGAGCACCTTATAGATCGTGTGATCGCCATCGAGCATGAACGCCCGCAAGCCTTTCCAGTTACAGCCCGGCACTTCGCTGTGACTGCGCAACTCCAGCAGGTACACCGGTTCGCCGTCGAGGTGGCCGATGCCGTGCTCGGCCAGGATCGACAAGTCCTGGCGCTTGAGCCATTCACGCGGAAACAGCGCGCCATTGTCATCGAACAGAAAGCCTTCGGGGCTGCGCGCCACGGCCCAGCCGCCAGGTTGTTCGGTGTCCAGTACTGCAGTGGTCCAGCGTGAAGTCATTTTTCAATCAATCCAGAAATTCGGGTTTCTGTTTGCTCATATGGGCGGCCATGGCCACGCGCAGATCGGTGGATTGCAGCATGGCGGCGTTCCAGGTGGCGACATATTCCAGGCCGTCGTCGATGCGATGATCGCGCATGTAGCTGATCATCTCCTTGGTGCCGGTAATGGCAATCGGCGACTTGCTCGCAATCTCCCGGGCAATGCCCATGACGCCGTCGAGCAGGCTGGCGGTGTCGCTGTAGACGCGATTGACCAGACCCATGCCCCGTGCTTCTTCGGCGCCGAAAGTGCGACCAGTGTAAGCCAGTTCACGCAGCATGCCGTCACCGATGATCCGCGGCAAGCGTTGCAATGTACCAACGTCGGCGGCCATGCCGATGTCGATTTCCTTGATCGAGAATTGGGCGTCTTCAGCGGCGTAGCGCATGTCGCAAGCGGCGATCAGGTCGATGGCACCGCCCAGGCAATAACCCTGGATGGCGGCCAGCACCGGTTTGCGGCAATTGTCGACCGCGTTGAAGGAAGCTTGCAGATTGAGGATCTTGCGGCGCAGCAGGCGCGCATTGCGCCCCACGTCCTTGCCCAACTCATTGGCCACGCCCGCCAGCATCATCAGGTCGATGCCGGACGAAAAATGCTTGCCCGCACCGCTGATCACCACCACGCGGACTTCGTCGGTGTCATCGATCCACTGGAAAATCTCGACGATTTCGCTCCAGAACGCAGCGTTCATCGAGTTGATCTTTTCCGGTCGGTTGATCTGCACATGGGCGATTTTATCGACCAGTTCGACGTTGAATGCTGTGTATTGAGACATGCTAGCGATCCTTTAGCGGGGCAAAAAAAGAGGCCCGAACTATAACAAGGCATCGACTGTGGCAGTAAGGCAGTGGTTCGGCCAAAAGCGGGACTGCTTCAGCAACCGTGAGGCCTTCGAGCCTCTTCGCCAGCACGCTCAAATACAGGTTTTTACAAGGCGTCGCGGGATGGTTTGCCGTCCACCAGACGTTGAATACCCAGCGGGTTAGCGTTTCTCAACGCCTCCGGCAGCAGGTAATCCGGGTAATTCTGGAAACACACCGGGCGCAGGAAGCGATCGATGGCCAGGGTGCCCACCGACGTGCCGCGAGCATCCGAGGTCGCCGGATAGGGCCCGCCATGGACCATCGAATCACAGACTTCGACGCCGGTCGGATAGCCATTGAGCAGGATCCGCCCGACTTTCTGTTCGAGCAATGCCGTCAGCTCGCCGAACTGTTCGAAGTCCGCACGTTCGCCGATGATCGTCGCCGTCAACTGCCCGTGCAAGCCGCTCAATGCTGCGCTGAGTTGCGCCTGATCCGCCACTTCAACCACCACCGTAGTCGGGCCGAACACTTCCTCTTGCAGCACCGCATCGCCTTCGATCAGCAGGCTGACATCGGCCTTGAACAGTTGCGGCTGCGCTTGGCGACCTTGTTGCGGTTGACCGGCCAGGTGTTCGATACCCGGATGATCAAGGAGCTTTTGCAAGCCGCTGCCATAGCTGCTCAGCGTCCCGGCGTTGAGCATGGTTTGTGCGGGTTGATCCGCCATCATTTCGCTGACCAGTTGCAGGAACGCGCTGAACTGCGGCGACCGAATGCCGATCACCAGACCGGGATTGGTGCAGAACTGTCCGCAACCCTGCACCACCGAAGCGGTCAGGCCACGGGCGATGGTTTCCGCACGGTCTTGCAGTGCTTGCGGCAATACGATCACCGGGTTGATGCTCGACATCTCGGCGAACACCGGAATCGGTTGAGGACGTGCAGCCGCCATGTCGCACAGCGCCCTGCCCCCTTTGAGCGATCCGGTAAAGCCCACTGCCTGAATCGCCGGATGCTTGACCAGCGCTTCGCCGACCCAGCCACCGTAAATCATGTTGAACACGCCGGCCGGCATCGCGGTTTTTTCTGCGGCACGGATGATCGCGTCGGCGACGTGCTCGGCTGTCGCCATGTGCCCGCCGTGCGCCTTGAACACCACCGGGCAACCGGCGGCCAGGGCCGCAGCCGTATCGCCACCGGCGGTGGAAAATGCCAAGGGGAAGTTACTCGCGCCGAACACGGCCACCGGGCCGAGGCCGATGCGGTACTGACGCATGTCAGGACGCGGAAACGGTTGGCGTTCCGGCAATGCCTGGTCGATCCGCGCGCCGTAGAAATCACCGCGACGCAGCACGTTGGCGAACAGGCGCATCTGGCCGCTGGTGCGCCCGCGCTCACCAATGATCCGTGCGGCAGGCAGCGCCGTTTCGCGGCACACCAGCGTTACAAACTCATCGCCCAGCGCATCGAGTTCATCGGCAATGGCATCGAGAAACTGCGCGCGTCGCTCAGCACTCAGGCTGCGGTAAGCCGGATACGCAGCAGCGGCTGCTTTCGCGGCGGCATCGACCTCTTCCGGCGAGGCCTGGATGAAATCGTGGGGCAATGCCTCGCCGGTTTCAGCGTCGACGCTCTGCAATTTGACGCTACCCAACGCACTGCGCTGGCCGCCGATGTAGTTATGGCCAAGAATCCGGGTCATGAAATGCTCCTCAAAGTGTGCCAACGGTGCCGGGTTCGAATGCGGATTCAACCGGTGCGATGCCATTGATCAACGGCGCGCCGAATTCAGTCTGGCTGATTTCAAACACATCGCCCGGCTGGGTACGGATGCCGTCGGCGAAAGACAGGGTCGCGGTGCCAAAGAAGTGGATGTGCACGTCCCCCGGCCGCAGGAACTGGCTGTACTTGAAATGGTGATATTCAAGGTTTGCCAGGCTGTGGCACATGTTGGCTTCACCGCTGAGGAACTCGTTCTGCCACAGCACTTCGCCGTCACGCAGGATGCGGCTGGTGCCGGCCAGATGCTGTGGTAGTTCGCCAACCCGCAGTTCCGGGCCGTAGCTGCAACTGCGCAATTTCGAGTGAGCCAGATAGAGGTAGTTTTTGCGTTCCATGACGTGATCGGAAAACTCGTTGCCCACGGCAAAACCCAGGCGATACGGTTTGCCGTCGTGGCCGATGACGTACAGGCCACTCAATTCAGGTTCTTCGCCGGCATCTTCGGCAAACGGCGGTAGCGGAAACGGGTGACCGGGACGAACGACGATGCTGCCGTCACCCTTGTAGAACCATTCCGGTTGCACGCCGGCCTGACCCGCTGCGGGTTTACCGCCCTCCACGCCCCATTTGAAGATGCGCATGGTGTCGGTCATTGCGGCTTCATCGCCGGCCTGTTGGTGCATTTTGTCCCGGGCCGAAGCGCTGCCCAAGTGCGTCAGGCCGGTGCCGCTGACCAGCATGTGCGCCGGGTCCGGGTGATCCAGCGGCGGCAGGATGCGCAGTTGTACCAGCAGGTCTGCATAGTCATGGCTGATGCCCAGACCCAGGCTTTTTACCTGCTGCTCAAGATTGACACCCGCCTCGATGGCCGCCAGTGCCAGGTCGCGAACCGTGCGCGCATCTTGCACCTCGCGCACCAAGCCTTCCTCGACCACGCCTACGCGGCGTTCGCCATTACTCAATTCGAATTGAACCAAACGCATGAATTTTCTCCTGTTTATTGAAGCACCGCTGTTCCCTGTGGGAGCGGGCTTGCCCGCGATTGCGATCTTTCCGACACATCGATGGTGGATGTGCCGACGTCATCGCTGGCAAGCCAGCTCCCACAGGGTCGGTGGTAGTTGCCTGTTTTTGTGTCAGGTACGGGTCGCGCCGCGTGCACTGGCCGCAAACTGATCCGCTGGCAACACGTGTTTGCGTTCCAGCAAGCGATAAACCACGCCGGTCAGCACCAGGCCGAACACCATCACGCAAGACAGGAAGTACAGCCCCGACGCCAGATTGCCGGTGTATTCCTTGAGCGCACCGATCACGAACGGGCCGATGTAGCCGCCGAGGTTGCCCACCGAGTTGATCAAGGCAATCCCCGCCGCCGCACTGGCACCGGCAAAGAAGCGACCTGGCAAGGTCCAGAAAATCGCCGTGCAGGAAAACAGCGCGAACGCCACCAGGCACAGCGCCGCCAGTTGCATCACCGGAATCGTCAGCCAGGCGCTGAAGAACAGCCCGATGGCGCCCAGCACGTACAGCACCGCCAGGTGGCCGTAGCGATCATTCAAGCGATCGGAACTGCGCGGAATGATCAGCAAACCGACGATCCCGAAGATGTACGGCACCGATGACACGAACCCGGTCACCAGGTCGCTGCCGCCGAATTGCTTGATCAGCGTCGGCAGCCACAAGCCCAGGCCATAGATGCTCAGGGTCACTGGCAGGTAGAACAGCGCCAGGAGCAGCACGCGTTTGTCCTTGAGGGCGTGCAGCGGATTGCCGTGACGGGTCTGACCGTACTGTTGCAGGTCTTTTTTCAACTCGCCGGCGAGCCAGTCTTTCTCGGACTGGTCCATCCATTTCACCTGTTGCGGGCCGTCAGGCAGGTAACGCAACGTCGGCCAGGTCAGCAGGATCGCCGGGGTGCCGATGACGATAAACAGCCACTGCCAGCCATGCAGGCCCAGCACACCATCCATGCCCAGCAAACCGCCGGACACCGGGCCGGTGATCATCATCGCGATGGGTTGGGACAGGATGAACAGCCCGAGGATCTTGCCGCGATGGCGAACCGGGAACCATTGGGTGATGTAGTACAGAACGCCCGGGAAGAACCCGGCTTCCGCTGCACCGAGCAGAAAGCGCATCAAATAGAAGCTGTTCGGCCCCTGCACGAATGCCATGCCGATGGTGATGGCGCCCCAGGTGACCATGATCCGCGCGAACCAGCGTCGCGCGCCGAAACGGTCAAGCATCAGGTTGCTAGGGATTTCCAGCAGGAAGTAGCCAATGAAGAACAGCCCGGCGCCCAGACCGTAAGCCGCGTCGCCGAGGCCGATGTCGGCGCCCATGTGCAACTTGGCGAAGCCTACGGCGGAGCGATCCACATAGGCGATCAGGTACAGCAGGATCAGGAAGGGAATCAGTTTCAGCGTGATGCGGCGAATAAGCCGCAGTTCCTGGCTCATGAGATCGGTCTCCGATTGTTGTTTTTATAGAACCTCTGGGGACGCCTCTCACGGAAAACCGCCAGGGCCATCCCTCCGCTGAAAACGACTATATAGTAATACTATTTATCCAACAACACTTCCAAAGCGCCGAATTTGCGCTTATGTTACGCCTCAGCAGAAACAATATAGTCATACAATAAGAGAATCGATCATGTCTGATAAGAAACCCACCCTGCGCTCCGCCCAATGGTTTGGCACCGCCGACAAGAACGGCTTCATGTACCGCAGCTGGATGAAGAATCAGGGCATCGCCGACCACCAGTTCCATGGCAAGCCGATCATCGGCATTTGCAATACCTGGTCGGAACTGACCCCGTGCAACGCGCATTTCCGCCAGATTGCGGAGCACGTCAAACGCGGGGTGATCGAGGCTGGTGGCTTCCCGGTGGAATTCCCGGTGTTCTCCAACGGTGAATCCAACCTGCGCCCGACCGCCATGCTGACCCGCAACCTGGCGAGCATGGATGTCGAGGAAGCAATTCGTGGCAACCCGATTGACGGCGTGGTGCTGCTCACCGGTTGCGACAAAACCACTCCGGCGCTGCTGATGGGCGCGGCCAGTTGCGACGTTCCGGCCATCGTTGTCACCGGCGGGCCGATGCTTAACGGCAAGCACAAGGGCAAGGACATCGGTTCTGGCACCGTGGTCTGGCAGCTCAGCGAACAGGTCAAGGCCGGCACCATTACCATCGACGATTTCCTCGCGGCCGAGGGCGGCATGTCTCGCTCGGCCGGCACCTGTAACACCATGGGCACGGCCTCGACCATGGCCTGCATGGCTGAAGCGCTCGGCACTTCCCTGCCCCACAACGCAGCGATTCCAGCAGTGGATGCGCGCCGTTATGTGTTGGCGCACATGTCCGGCATGCGCGCGGTGGAGATGGTCCGCGAAGACCTGAAACTGTCGAAGATCCTGACCAAGGAAGCCTTCGAAAACGCCATCCGCGTCAACGCAGCCATCGGCGGTTCGACCAACGCGGTGATCCACTTGAAAGCCATCGCCGGTCGCATTGGCGTAGAACTGGATCTGGACGACTGGACCCGCATGGGTCGCGGCATGCCGACCATCGTCGACCTGCAACCGTCCGGGCGTTTCCTGATGGAAGAGTTCTACTACGCCGGCGGTTTGCCAGCGGTACTGCGCCGCCTCGGTGAAGCCAACCTGATCCCGAACCCCAACGCATTGACCGTCAATGGCAAATCCATCGGCGAGAACACCAAGGACGCGCCGATCTATGGCGAAGACGAAGTAATCCGCACCCTCGACAACCCGATCCGCGCCGACGGCGGCATTTGCGTATTACGCGGCAACCTGGCGCCGCTGGGTGCGGTGCTCAAGCCGTCAGCGGCTACGTCAGAGCTGATGCAGCATCGCGGGCGCGCGGTGGTGTTCGAGAACTTCGACATGTACAAGGCGCGGATCAACGACCCGGAACTGGACGTCGATGCCAACTCGATTCTGGTGATGAAAAACTGCGGGCCGAAGGGTTATCCGGGCATGGCCGAAGTCGGCAACATGGGGCTGCCGGCCAAATTGCTGGCCCAAGGTGTGACGGACATGGTGCGAATTTCTGATGCGCGCATGAGCGGTACGGCGTACGGCACGGTGGTTTTGCACGTAGCGCCGGAAGCGGCGGCTGGCGGGCCATTGGCGACGGTAAAAGAAGGCGACTGGATCGAACTCGACTGTGCCAGCGGCCGTTTGCATCTGGATATCCCGGATGCCGAACTGGCCGCGCGCATGGCCGACCTGCAACCGCCGCAGCAACTGCTGGTGGGTGGCTATCGTCAGCTGTACATCGACCATGTATTGCAGGCGGATCAGGGCTGCGACTTCGACTTCCTGGTGGGTTGCCGTGGGGCTGAAGTGCCGCGTCACTCTCACTGACCCCCACATAATCCAGTCATAGCGATATCTGTGGCGAGGGAGCTTGCTCCCGCTGGGCTGCGCAGCGGCCCCAATCCAGACACTCGCGGTCTTTCAGCAAGACCACGACTGCTTCGCAGCCGAGCGGGAGCAAGCTCCCTCGCCACAAGTTACACGCTGATTTTGAGGACTGATGCATCCCGCCGCGCCTGTTATCATGCGCGGCATCTCCATCGCACAGGACCGCGCCGTTCCCCATGGATTACCGCAAACCTTCCGACCGCAAAAGCATGCACTCGCGCATCGTCCAGGAACTGGGCATGCAGATCGTCTCCGGACGCTTCCAGCCCGATGACAAACTGCCCGCCGAAGCCCTGCTCTGCGAGGAATATGCCGTCAGTCGACCGGTGTTGCGTGAAGCCACCCGGGTATTGGTCGCCAAGGGCCTGGTGTATTCCCGTCCACGGGTTGGCACCGTGGTCAAACCGCGCAAAGACTGGCACATGCTGGATCCGGACGTGCTGCACTGGCTGATGCAAAGCAGCCCGCAGAACCAATTCTTTGATCTGCTGACCAGCGTACGCAGCATCATCGAACCGGCTGCCGCCGCCCTGGCCGCGCAGTTCGCCACGGACGCCGACATCGCCTCTATCGGCGAAGCCTACCAACGCATGGAAGCCGCACCGACACCGGAAGCCTTGCTGCAACCGGACCTCGATTTCCACAGCCGCATCGCCGATGCGACCCACAACGACTTGCTGGCCAACCTGTGCAATATGCTCTCGGTGGCGATTGCCGAAGCCTTGAAGCATTCGAACCAACGGCCGAATCTGCATGAACTGGCGCTGCCGCGACATAAGGCAATTCTCACCGCGATCGAGAACCGCGATGCCCTCGGCGCGCGGCATGCGACGCTGGTGCAGCTGGATGATGCGCGCAGTGCGTTGAATGTGGTGCTGGGTAGCGATCCCGCATAAACGTTAACCTTGTAGGAGCCGGCTTGCTGGCGATGACGTGTCAGCCACATTGATGTTGAC
>NZ_JAGYGD010000043.1:0-52302 GCF_019947275.1 Pseudomonas sp. GL-RE-29 | reverse complement strand
CGATGAATTCCTTATCGGCGCTTCGGGTAGAAAGGGCGGGACGAGAAGTCTCCCACGGTCCGTACTGGCTAGAGTCGGAATCGAGCTTTTAGTCCCGCCCACCCCTTCAAGTCTAAACATACAAGCGAGCTTGCTCGCGATGGCGGTGTTTCATTCGAAAAGAATGCTGAATGTCACTGCGCAATTGCGAGCAGGCATTGCAGCCAGTGAGAGCAGAGTCGGTTGTTCAAAACGCCAGCCGCCACTGACCTATCACACCATGATTGCGACTGTCGGTGCCGAACTCGGCGTTGATGCCAGCGCTCAGGGTATGGCGGGCTGACAGGCTGAGATCGAGACCGGCAGCGAGCGTCAGGCTGTTGCGATCCATTGCTGCGCCTTCGACTTCGAAGCGTTGGCCACCCACGACCAATTGCTGGCGCGTTTCGCTGTTGAGTTCACCGTAGATGTGTTTCACGCTCGCGCTCAAGCGCGGCGTCACATGCATGCCGTTATCCAGCGTGTTTTTCTTCGCCAGGCGTAGGCCGAATGTGCTGCTCATGTAGTCCAGGGTCTCGCCGTAGACTTTCAACGAGGCGGCACCGCCTTTTTCGGTGTAGCTGTCTCGCTGGTAACGCTGGTATCCGAGACCGGCAAACGGTTCGATGCTGACATTGGCGCGCCCCAGGTTGTAACTGACCTCGGCGAAGGCTTGTTGGGTGTTAGCGTCGTAACGACCTTTTGGCCTGTCACTGAATCGATTGAAAGCCACCTGGCGTTTGCTGCTGCCGTCATGGCCGGCGTAGGAGGCGCCCAAGCGCAGGGCGACCGGTCCGTCTTGTCGAACCGCATAAGCGCCCAGGTGCCAGCTGTCGAGATCGCCATCGAATTGCCGGGCATCAAGTCGCGTTTGCGATTTGCCGCCGATCAGCCCCACATGCCAGTGCTCGTCGACGCGCCAATCTGCGCCCAGTACCAGTCCTTGGGTGGCATGTTTCAGGGTGCTGTCGAAGTCACGATCGACTTTGCCTCCATGGCCTAGCGCCTGAAGCCACACTCGGCCGTTGTCGTCACTGCCGCTGGCCAGGCGGGGCGCCTGGTCGGACCTTTGGAGTGAGTTGCTGCGATTATTCAACTGGCGCATGGCCGAGAGCATGCTCACGCTCACTGGATTGACGCTGCTGAAAGTAGCTTTAGCCAGATTGGCATTGTTACTGGCGGCCAATTGTTCGATGGCGTGTGGGGCGGTTTCTTTATTGCTATGCACCAGTGCGCGGACGGCGGGGTTGTCAGTCGCCGCTTTCGCTGTGTCTACGCTACGCGCCAAGGCTTGGCCGTTTGAAGAAGCGGCTAAGTGATCGACTCTCAAAGTGTTGCGCTCAAAAGTAAGTGTCACTGTGGTATCGGTACGCGACAACTTCGGTGTCATGTAGGCAAGGCTGCTGCTGGGCTCTGCGAAATTGCCTTCTATCTTCGCGGCTTGCAAAACCGGGCTCACGGTTCTGTCGGCATAATCGCCCGGGACGGCGGAAACATGAAAACCCGCACCTGCCAAGGTGGCAGTGCCGCTGACAATGACGGGTTTGGAGTTTTCGTCGACGGTCATTCCATAGGAAAAATTCGCCCCGGGTGAGAGCGTCAGGTTGCCCTTGATAACGGGGGAGCCGAGTAACGGGCTGACCACCAGCGCACCGTCCACATGCAGGTTGTTCACGCTGCCATGGCCGCTATAGACCGCATTCGCATCGATGACGGCATCACCCTTGATCGAGCCGTTGTTCAAAAGGTTCGCTCCAGCCTTGACCTCGGCGTGACCCGCGAAATCATGGTGCAGTGTCCAATTACCTCGGGCGATGCGAGCGCGTTTAAAATTCCTGGTTTCGCCAATCTCACCGCCTTCCAAGGCGTTGAGCAGCAAGTTGTTCGTGCCGCCGCCGCCGTCGATCCGCCCATCCCATCGGGCACCCTTGTTGATCACCACCAGGTCGTCCGCTTCACCCAGCTGCAGTGATATTCCGTCAATGTTTTCCAGTGGCGTTGAGAGCAGCTGAGGGTCAGTGGTGTAGGCGTACCGGAATTTGTCGAACGCGTCCTCCTTTACCGGGGCCGCTACCGTTTCAGTCGGTGCGGGCTCGGTGAAAAAGTCAGCGAATTCCTGGGACATTTCCTCAAGCTCGGCAGCGAAGGGATTGGGTGTCGTCGTGGGTGACTGAGGGGGCTGCTCCTCGCCCGGCAATGTTTTGGACGGGACTGAATGTTCAAGTGGGCCGATGAATTCCTTGATGGAAAAAATATCGTTATTGTCGGCTGCCGGCTTAGGAGCTTTTTTGCGCGGCTTGGTGGTTTTTTCTTCAGTGGCGGTCGGGATGGGCGGCTGTTGTGCCTGAGCGATTTCTACGTATCCCAAGGCTAAGGCAATCGCCAAGGCAAGGTGTTTCGGTCGGTATTTGTGTTGAGCGGGCATCGAGTCTGGCCTCTTTTAGCAG
The DNA here is from genome assembly GCF_019947275.1 of Pseudomonas sp. GL-RE-29. Lineage (NCBI taxonomy): Bacteria > Pseudomonadati > Pseudomonadota > Gammaproteobacteria > Pseudomonadales > Pseudomonadaceae > Pseudomonas > Pseudomonas sp. GL-RE-29. Next base: position 49,837 of record NZ_JAGYGD010000043.1, on the reverse strand, counting down.
GAGGCCAAACTCTAAAAGGACGGGTATGGGTGCCGATGTCAGCTGCTTCCGGCAGCGTTGAGGGGTGTGTCAGATAGTCGTGTGGAAAAAATCCGAATGCTCGAAGAAGACAGTTTCTATCCCTTCGTGCTGATGTTTTTTCTTACAACAAATCGGGAGGCGGCCGTCTATCACAACTTGAATAAACTGTGCATCCGGTGGTTTCAAGGCTTTAGCCACGACACTCCGCCAACGTTTTCACCTGTCCCGACCCCGTCTGATTCTCATCGCTCAACCAACGCTCGAACCCCGCCCCAATCGCCGGCCACTCCGAGTCCAGTATCGAGTACCACGCGGTGTCACGGTTCTGGCCCTTGACCACCATGTGTTGGCGAAACACCCCTTCAAAGCTGAACCCCAAGCGCTCGGCGGCGTACTTGGAACGGGCGTTGCCGTTGTTGCATTTCCACTCCAGGCGTCGGTAACCGAGGTTGAACGATTCTTTGGCCAGCAGGTAAACCGCTTCGGTGCTTTTCGGTGAGCGCTGCATCGGCGCGCCGAAGGTGACGTGGCCGATTTCGATGCGGCCCTGGGCCGGGACTATCGACATCAGGCTGAGGATGCCTTGCACGTCGCCGCTGACGCGATCGATGACGCTGAAGAAATACGGATCGCTATTGGCCGCGTGGTTGTTGAGCCAGTCATCGAAAGCGCTGCGTTCCGGGAAGGGACCGTAAGGCAAATAGTCCCAGAGTTTTGGGTCGGCGCCAGGGCCTTGCAGGGCATTCCACAAGCCGTCGCCATGGCGCGCCGGGTCGAGTTTTTCCAGGCGGATGAAACGCCCTTCGATTGTTTGCACCGAGGGGGCCGGGACGCCTTTCCAGTCCGCGAGTGAAGTCGACATGCTGTTCTCCTTGAACCTTAAATGGCTTTGCGATACTGGATGAAACCGGGGCGTTCGGCGATGCGCTCGTAGAGCTGGATCGCGGTGGCGTTGGTTTCGTGGGTCAACCAGTGAACCTTGCAGCAACCATCGGCCTTGGCCGTGGCGTAGACGAATTCGATCAGCTTGCGGCCAACCCCGGTGCCGCGTGTTTCCGGGGCTACCAGCAGGTCTTGCAGGTAGCAGGAATTCTCGATGCTCCAGTTCGAACGATGGTAGATGAAATGCACCATGCCCACCGCTTTGCCGTCGGCCCAGGCCAGCGCGGCGTGAGTCGGTTCATTCGGGTCAAGCAGGCGTTGCCAGGTGCTTTGGCTGACGGCGTCCGGCAGTTCGGTGTTGTAGAAGCGCAGGTAGGCTTGCCACAGCGGTCGCCACGCGGCGTGGTCGTCGGCAGTGACCTGGCGAATCTCGATCTGACTCATGGTCATTCCTTGGGCATCAATTGGGCGAGGGTTTGGTCATTGACGTCGGGGCTGGCGGCCAGCCCTTTGCGCACGCCGGCGATGTCCGCGGCGCTGCGGTTCTGACTGAGCTTGCGCTTGCCCTCCAGACGGTCGATGGGAATGGCGAAACCGACGATGGCCTTGAGCATGCCGTCAATGTAATCGGCGGGGGCATCGGCCACTGACCACGGTTGGGTGCGGCCCGCTTCATGACGGTCGGTGAGGGTGCTGACGATGTCGAGCAGCCGCCCGCCATCGCTGAAGGTTTCGGCGCGGCCATAGGCGTGTACGGCGACGTAGTTCCAGGTTGGCACGACCTTGCCGTGTTCGGCCTTGCTCGGGTAGAAGCCAGGGCTGACGTAGGCGTCGGGGCCGGCAAAAATCAGCAGGGCTTCGGCGCCGTCGCGCAGGTCTTTCCACTGTGGATTGGCTTTGGCCAGATGCCCGTACAACGTGCCGTTCGAGCCTTGTTCGCAATGCAGCAGCACCGGTACGTGACTGGCTTGCAGGCCGCTTTCGCCGTGGGTCACCAGGATGGCGAGTCGGCTGGCGAGAATCAGTTCATGCAGTTGGGACAACTCGTCGATGGCGAAACCATGTGGCGTGTACATGGAGATATTTTCCTTGGCGAATGACTGCATCCTAGGCAGGCTATTGGTCTGTTGTAAGAGCCATTAATGACCAATTTCATAGGTCCATTGCCATGACCAGCGAACCACTGTCGTTATCGTTCAACCCGGCGGGCATCGAGCTCGACCGCCGCCAGGGGCTCAGTCGTCAGCTCTATCAGGCGTTGCGGGTGCGGGTGCTGGATGGTCGACTGGCCAGTGGTACACGTTTGCCGGCCAGCCGTGATCTGGCAGCGGCCTTGGCGATTTCCCGCAACAGCGTGGTTCGGGCCTACGACCAGCTCTACGCTGAAGGCTTCATCGAGGGACGGGTCGGCGACGGGACATATGTTGCCCAGCTGCCGCAAAGCGCCTTGCCGGTAAAAAAATTATCCACAAAAGTATCCACAGGGTTGTCAACAGGCTTACCCACAGCTTTATCCACAAATTGGCTGGATTTACCTGTGGTTTCATCCAGTAAAGTTATCCACAGCGGCGCGTTGGGGCGGGTAGAAAAGAATCATTTACCGACTCCTCCAAGTGGCCCGCCACGGGCGTTTCGGGTCGGCGTTCCAGCGTTCGATCTGTTTCCCTTCGAGGTCTGGGCCAAGCTGAATGCGGCTTTCTGGCGCAAACCGGATTTGCAGCAGCTGTGTTACGGCGACCCGGCCGGCGACCCGCGCTTGCGCGGGATGATTGCAGCGTACTTGCGCAGTTCTCGGGGCATGCAGTGCACGGCTGAGCAAATAGTGATCACCAGTGGCGCGCAGCAGGGGATTAGCCTTTGTGCACAGTTGCTGGTGGAGCCGGGGGATGGGGTAGCGATCGAGAATCCGGGCTATCGCGCAGCGGGTCATGCGTTCGCTGTCGCAGGGGCGCGTTTGCACGGGGTATCTGTTGATAGCGAAGGCATCGACTGCGGCGAGCTGGCGAAACTCAGTGATTGCCGTCTGACCTATGTCACGCCGTCCCATCAGTACCCGACAGGGGTAGTGATGAGTCTCGCTCGACGTCTGGAGTTGCTGGCCTGGGCCGAGCGCACCCAAGGCTGGATCGTCGAGGATGATTACGATGGCGAGTACCGTTACAGCGGTGCACCGCTGGCGCCATTGGCGGCACTCGATCGCCAGGGTCGGGTGCTGTACGTCGGCACCTTCGGCAAAGTCGCGTTCCCGGCATTGCGCCTGGGATATCTGGTGTTGCCGATGGGTCTGGTGGACGCGTTTTCCCAACGTCGTGCCGTGGATGTGCGCCATTCCGAAGTCAGCACCCAGGCGGTGATGGCCGAGTTCATGGCTACCGGGCATTTCCAGCGGCATATTCGTCGCATGCGGCGTGCGGCGCTGAGTCGGCGTAATACGGTGATGAATGGTTGGCCACTGGATATCCCGGGCGTTGGCCAATTACCCACGGTCGCCTCCGGGCTGCACATGACCGTGCCGGTCGAGAGCGTGGCGCGTGAGCATGAGTTGATCGAGCGGGCGAACAGCGTCGATGTCGAGATCAACGGTTTGAGCAGCTACTGGCTACCGGAATCCACTACGCCGAACGATCAACGCGCCGGGCTGGTGCTGGGCTTCGCCGCCGTTCCCGAAAAGGCGATCGAGGCGGCGTTGGAGCGATTGCGGGCGGTGTGGCGTGTTGGCTGAAGCGGGCGGATTATCAGTCCGCCCGTGTACCTGTATCAGCGTTGTGTTTCGAGTTTCAAAAACAGACTCGGGTCGCCAATCCGGCGCAGTACATAGTCGAGCGGTGACAGGGTCGTCAGTGCCTGACGACGTTCAGCGGTGAGTTGCATAAATTGCTCATCGGCGATTTTCAAGTGCGCAGCCGTGAACTGCTCCGGCGGGGCTTCAGGCGAGTCGTAGTGAAAATGCGCGAGCCACAAAGGCCGGTCTCGGCTCGTGGTGTCGAGCACCTGATACTCCTGAAAGTAGTCCTGGCGTTTTTTGGTCTTGATCCGGCCTTTTGCGTTTCTCACGACACGGACCTGGTTGTTGTCCAGCAGCCACTGCAAATACGCCTGTCGAGGCTGCCGGTCCTTGAGCAGGCTGGCGCGGATATTGATGCCTTGATCGCGTAGCCGGATGGCGGCGTCCCGCAGTTCCGAGCTTAGGTCGCCCACAGGGAGCCGCGTTCCGCCCGTCGCAATTATGCGAGCCAAGGCCTGGTCGACATTGATCGCAGCTTGTTCCAGGCGTCGAGCCTGATTATCGAACAAGTCCTGTATGTCTGCCGGAATACGATTGGGCCTGAAGGCATCACGGCGGGTTCGATCAATGAAACTCTGTACATCCTCGTTCTGGGTCAGGGCATCGGCAATGATATCGATGTCGTCCAAGTGTGCTACTGGCGAGGGCTTTGGCCTGGCAGGAAGGAATTCCTCGAGTGGCGGCTCGCTGGATGTCGAGGGTTTAGCGGGTGCAGGGTCACGGGGGCGGCTCTTGGTGACTTTGCCAACGGGCCGTGAGGGGCCTGCGACAGCGGGTTTGGGCTCGACCGGTGCGACGCTTGCAGCACCCTCGGGCAGCAGCGCACTCAGTTGCTCCTGAGCCAGTTGCCTGAACTCGCCGATCAAGCTGCTGACCCGTGCCAGCTCGGTCGGTTCCACCATGCCGGGGTACTCACCGGGAAGGTCTGCAAAACGCTGATCGGCATCGATGTAGACATCGATCAGCCTGCTCAGACGATCGATGCGCCAAGTGGTGGTCTCGCCGCTCTCCGGGGTTCTGTTTAACGCTGCATGCCGATGGCTGGCAGTTGCGGCCTCGATAATCAACAAACCGACCGCTTCGCGAGCCGGCTCAGTGGCCGCCTCACGCATGCACAGCTCATGGGACAAGCCGATTTCATTGGACTTGAAGTCCCACTGAGTAAACGTTGGAAGCAGATCTCGCAGGCGTTGTGCAGTGGTCATGCCCGCGCTGCCGATGGCGTCGAGGGTTTCCAGGGATGTCTGCGACAGGTTCAACCGAGCGATGATGTCCCGGCTTAATGCCAATGTCTGCTTGACCTCCTTGATGTGTGACTGCAGGGAAGCGGCTGAATCAATGACATTGTCCTTGGCGAGCTTACCGGTGAGCGTTGAGTAGGCGTTGCGTTTGAGGACAAACCACAGGCTGAGATTTTTTTGCAGCAAAGTCGTCATGCGCTGCAGATCAGCGAAGTAGCCGTCACTGCCGCCCTTGAGACGCCATTGCCCGAGCTTTTTCAGGGCGTCGTCGTAATCGCCGATCAGTTGTTCTACCTGGACGAGGTAATTGTGTGTCGCTTCCTCGTGCGCTTGCCCGGTGGCTGCCAACATCTCCTTGTGGACCTTGTCCAACGCCGCATTGCCGGTCGCTTCCTGACTTTTGAACGTGTCCAGCGCTGTGCGCAGCTCTTTCCTTTGATTTTCTTTCTCCTTGCGCTGTGCCTTGAGCTGACTTTGCAGGCTGGTGCCACCCGCACCACCGCGCAGGCGCAATCGAGTGTCGACGAACCAGTGGCCTTGCTGGTTGTGAATCAATAACGGACCGGTCTTCGAGGGCGTTTTCGGGTAAACGATTTGTACCTGCTCGTCATCGTTTTCCATGACGCGGAACCAGCGCTCACCGACCTGTGCGTAGGTCTTTGTGTCGAGGCGATACAGGGTGGCTTTGTCGCGCAGCAGGGTTTCCAGGTCCGTAGACGTGAGATCGGGAGCCGTGACTGTCAGTGTGTTCAAATAAGTTGCCAATGCCGTGTTGGATCGATGGGGCACTGAGCCGTTGACCTCAAGCGAGGAGTAATGGCTGGACGGAAGTTCCCCGGTCAACGTCGCCGTGAGTTGCGTCACTGTTGGCTTCGCAGGCGTCACCGATGGAGTCACTTCGGCCACCGGCAGCCTTTCGTCTTCAAGCCGTATCGACGTTCGATCCCCGGTCTGGCGTCGGGTGGCCGCGTGATGGGCCAGGATCATGCCCAGATTCAGCAGCATATCGGCGACGGTGCTCCATTGAGCGTGAGCATCACCGCGTTTGTGGGCGTCGAGTACTTCCTCGATTTCACTGATGCTTTGCCAGACCCAAACCGCCGCCCCGGCCTGGCCGCAGAGAAAGTTCGCGGCGGAGTTAAACACTGCCCAGCCGCTGTCACGCAGCAAGGCCCAGCGTCGTTCAGCGTCGGACTGGGACTGCCGGTCGGCGAGTTCGGCCATGGCCAGTGCATGGGTCTTGAACAGCACCGGGAAAACGTCGCCGGCCAGTTCAGTGGATGAGAGTTCGACCGGGCCGGCCCAGTCCACGGATGTCCAGGGTTCGGAGAGCAGATGCGCGCCCAGCCACAGACTGGGCAGACCGACGGGAAAGGTGTATTGGGCGTATTTGAACCGGGTGGCCGAGTCGGGCAGCCATGCCAGTACCGAGTCCCGCAGTTCGCCGGGCTGATGCAAGGCATACAGCAGGTTTTGCGGTGAAGGAAATTGCAGCAACGGCTGGTCGAGCAACGGGCGATACAGCAGGCACGGCCCGGCTTCTGGCTGACGCGGAGCGATGATGAACATGTTGGCAACGGTGTCGCCATCGGTTGACCCGGAATGGACGAAAGTCAGGGGGCGGATGACCACGGGTTGCAGGTGAGCGGGTGTCGGCTTGAGCCATTCGCGGATGTAGCGATAACCCAGCTCATCAAAACCGCCGATGCGGCGGATCTTGCATTCCAGCGCAATCAGCGGCAGCAGGGCGCGCATTTGGCTGATGTAAAAATGCTTCTGCAAGGGTGCCTGTACCGGATCATCGATCAGCTTGTCCTTGATCAGTTTGGGATAGCCCTCACCGATGTCGACTTTGCTCGCCATTTTCGTCAGGTACGCCACGTCCAGCCAATCCGGGACCGGGTGTGTTGGGTTGAATTCAAGGGTGGCCAGATAAGGCGCGGAATTTTGCAAGGCGTATTCGCCCAGGGATTCGGTATGGATGTCGTGCGGATTGGGCAGCGTCAAACCACCGGATTCGAAGCTGTTGGTGATGGTGATTTGCAGACTGTCCAGGGGCATATCGGCGGCAGATGCCTTATCGGCATTGATCGCTTCGCGCATGCGGTTCTGGGCATAGGTAGTAATGGGCAGAATGCGGAACAGTTTTTTATCGGTCTGCTTGTACAGCATGCCCAATGCATTAATGGACTGGCTGTACTGATCCAGATCTGCAGCCGAAGCACCAAACAGCCAGTCGGGTATTGAATCATCAAGGCCAGTGAGCACGTTTTTATCTGCGTCACTGGCATGTTCGACCAAGGGCGTGGAGCTGATGCCGTCATCCGTTTCGACGGCGAGGCCTTCGTGTGTGATCAACCTAATTGCGTCGAGCTGACTGGCAATCAGGGCCCACGCCATGTGATCGAAAAAATTACCCTCAGGCTCGAACAGTTGCCATTGCAGGTTCTGGCCGGCCGGTGGCGTTTCAACTCGCTCTGGTAATGAAGCGCCCAATTGCGTCAGGGAAGCGAACGATTCATATCCTTTTTCCACTGTGTACATCATTACCAGGTCACGCTGTTTGTAGCGGCCGATGACCACCGCGGCTCCCCCCATAACCAAGTGTCGGGTTTGGCCTTGGGCATCGACGGAATCAATATCAATCAAGCAGACCTGGATAGCCGAGAGCGAAGGGTCATGGGTTTGCCGCGCCTGTTTGTCGGGATGAAGCGAGATAGCCCGGGCCACCAGACATTGGTCCGCATCCCAACCCTCGACGTTTTGCACATCAAGGGTTTTGCGCAAGGCTGCGGACAGTTCCTGCCAATGCGGCACCTGATGCCGGGTGCTGTTCCAATAGCCCAGTTGTCGTTCCCCGAAGGCCACGAACAGCAAGGGCGAGTAGTCATTGAGCATCTTGGCAATGGCTTCGATGTCGATGTCCAGATGCACCACTGGCGAGGCTTGGGGGTTGAATGTCAGGAAGTGTTCACCTTCCAGAAAGTTGGCGCTGGAAGAGCTGAAGAATTGTCGTACCAGCGCATGGGTCAGCGATTCAAACTGGGCAGGCATGGCCACGAGTTCACCGTCGAGCAGTAGCCATCGAGGTGTGCCGATCATGGTTTGGTCGGGGTCGATATACCGATCTGGATACAGCACTTTCAGTGCCTGGCGCAGCATTTCGGCGGCCACTTCATCGACCGTTGGACCACGACTGGTCTGATGGATGATCTGGCTTTTTTCCAGCAATGCGTGGGTTTCGGAGTTCTCTGATGGTTCAGTCATCGTCATTTTCCTTTTTGACGTCCGGGCTTATGCAAAGAACAGGGAGCGCGCCAGTTGCGGGCTGATCTCGCTGCGATAGATGGCGATTACTTGTGGGTTGGAGGTCGCCGAACGCAGGTCGAATGCGCCGGCTAACCGCCGTTGATCCTGCAGTTTCAAATGGGCTGCCGTGAACGCGTCGACCGGTGCATCCTGGGTGGCGTAATGGAAATGCGCATACCACAACGTCTGTTGAGTACGACGCTCGCGAATTTCGTACTCCTGCAAGTAATCCCGACGCGGGCCCTTGAGGCGACGTCGATCACCGGCAGACACAATGTCGATTTCATCTTTGCTTAGTAGCCATTCGATACGGGCTGCGGTGGGCGGTTGTTGTTTGATCATCTCGACCCGTACCCGGTAGCCCTCGGTGTACAGCCGGTCACGTGCCTTGTTCAGTTCCGCGATCACGGCCGGAGGCTCATCGGTGGTGTTCGCACGGAGCCGGGCTTGCTCCAGGTTCCTGGCGTTTTCGTCGAGCTGGTCGGCTTTCTGTTGGAACAGTTCTTCGATTTCCACCGGGATACGGCCAGGTTTTTTCGCACTCGCCTCGGTTTGATGAATGAAGTTTTCCACACCATCGAGCAGCGTCTGGCCTTGAGCGATTTGCGTGTTGAGGTCGGGTAATTGTGTCGTCGGGCGGCGGCGTCTGGGTTGGATTCGCTCAACCCAGACCCCGGGTGTTTTCTCGTGAAAAGTGGCGATCACGTTGCCGGTCATGGGCGCTTTCACGTCCAGCAGTATCGGTTGCCCGGGAGCCGATGGACGTACTTCGCCAACGACCGTGCCCCTGAAGCGGGTTTTGATCACCCGTTTACGCGATGGCGGCGCGGGCCTTGAGGGACCGGGCCGGGGTTCCACTGGCCGTTGCTCAAGCAGCAACTGCGCCAAGTGTTTTTCGGTTTCCTGTTGGAATTCGCTGACGCGGCTACGTATGTGTTTGAGCGGTTGCTCAAGTACCACATCTTTGTGGCTGAGGCCGAAATCTTCGAATGACTGGTCGATGGCGGCAAACTGTTCGAGCATGCCACTGAGGCCTTCGATATGTTCGCTGGCGATCAGGCGGCCCTCATCCAGCATCAGTTCCTGCGAGGTCTGGATCACCAGATTGGTCGTGTCGAGCAGGTGTACGAATTCACTCTGGGCCAGGTTCAGCGCTGCGGTGTTTCCTTCTTTCAGGCAGACATCACGGGCCAGGGAGACCTGAAGCGCCTTGAGATCGTTGAGGCCGAAAACCGGCAATTTGGCGCGGTAGGTGTTGGCGATTTGCGCGGCACTTTTGCCCAGTCGGGTCAATTCCTGGAAACGCGATTGAGCAAACTCGATTTTGCCAATCATGCTTTCGGCCAGATCGAACATTTTTTGGTAGGTCGCGCGGTCGCCGGCACCTCCGGCAGTTTCTTCCGCTGCAAGCAATACCAGGGTTTCTTTCAGGGTCTGAGTGAAGGTTGGATCGCGCTGATCAAGCCAGGTCTGGTTAAAAAAAAGCTGAGTACCGAGCATTTCGGCCATGGCGGTTCGGTAATGGGGAACGGTATCGAGCAGGTTCAGCGATTTCAGCTGATCGATGGGGGCGGCGTACTCCCGGGTGCGGCGATCGAGCGTCTCCAGAAACTTGGCTTGCTCGGCGAGCAGTGCGTCGTCGCTGACGGATTTCATGGCGTCATGCGCGGCCGTCAGCTCTTTGCGCGCCCGTTCGCGCTCGTTATCGAATTCGGCCAGTTGCTTTTTGAGCTCGGCGATGCGTTCGAGATTTTGCTGTTTCTGAGCCTTGCGGCGACTCGATAAACCGCCGCCGCGCAGGCGCAAGCGTGTGTCGACGAACCACTGGCCCTGTTGATTGCTGATCAACGCCGGGCCGCTGCGCACGGGTTCTTGTCCTGAGTCGATGATCGAAACTTCACCGGTTTCCTCAACAGCCACTTCGAACCAGCGCTCGCCTACAGGGGCGTAATATTTCTGTTCGTGACGATAGAGGTGGCGATAGTGGCCGGTTTCGCCAGTGGGTGGAGTGAGCTGCCTGGGTCGGGTGATCGCAAAGCCATCCAGGGTTTTGCTGAGGCTCAGTGCGGTGTCGGTCTTCAATGACGTTTGGTGCTGCGCAGGATGCTCGCCGACCACATCTGGCTGTTGAACTATGTTCACCGGGGTCGCTGCCGGTTCTTCCTTGATCTCGGTAGCGACGGTTTTGGACGTTTTTTCCTCGATTCTGCGGGCTGTCGAGTTGCGTGTGCTGGCGTGGTGGGCGAGGACCATGGCCAGGGTCAGCAACAGATCGGTCATCGCGGTTTTCTGCTGCTCGCCGTCGCCTGCTTCAGCGGCATCCACAGTTTGTTGCAGATCATCCAGCACCTGCCAGATCCAGGCGGCCGTTCCGACCGTGCGACCGAGGAACGGCAGTGCCGCGTTGAAAATCGTCCATCCTGCGTGCTTGAAGGTCTCCCAGCGATTCTGCGCATTGGACACCGATTGTCGCTGCGCCAGTTCGACCATGGCATTGACGTTGGCCTTGAACAAGGAGGCCAGATAGTCCGTGGCGATGACCCCGGAACCCAAGGAGAGCGCACCGCTCATTTGCAGGGAGGTCAGCGGGTCGGCCAGGAGCTGTGAGAGCGTCCAGACGGAAGGCCGGTCGTCGGTGAACACATAGTTGGCGTAATTGGCGCGTGCGTCGTCCGGCAGCCAGGCGAGTACCGACTGGCGCAAGCTTGGGGAATGCTTGACGGCATAGACCAGGTTGGCCGGTGTCGGGAATTGGCTCAACGGCCGGTCGAGCAATGGCCGGTAGAGCAGACACGGCCCCTTATCCATCTGCCGGGGTCCGATGACGAACATGTTGACCACTTCGTCCGTAGAGCTACCCACGCGCCAGCCGGGCTTGAAGGCCAGCGGGCGAATGACAATCTCCTGGCCATCCACCCGGCGATTGGCGTCGAGTACCTGAACGACGGCCGCGACGTAGCGGTAACCCAATTCGTCGATCCCGCTTTGCGCGCGAATTTTCTGTTGTAAGGCCAGCAACGGCAATTCGACGCGCAGTTGGCTGGTGAACAGGTTCTGACGACGCAGGCTTTCCAGGGGATCGTCGAGCAGTTTGCTTTTGATCAGCTGCGGGTAGGTTTTGCCGATGTCGACACTGACGATCAACGCCTCCAGATAACTCGCTGTCATCCAGGTCGGCAACGCATTGGCGTTGGAACTGCGTACGGACTTGGTCCCCAGCGGCAGGGCAATCAGGTTTTGCAGCGACAGATCCACCAGGCTCAGAATGGTGCGCTGAGACCCCACCGGCGGGGTAAAACTGCCCCAGACCACCACGCTGTCGACCACGATTTCAATTTCGGCCAGGTTCAACTTTTCGGCATCGGCATGCTGCTTGAGCATGGCTTCGCGCAACTTATCCAGGGCAAATTCGCGGATCGGTTTGATGCCGTCCTGAAAAGACTTCTCGGCGTTCTGGCTTTGCACTTGCGCCAGCTCCATCAAATGACGGCTGTAGGCGGTGAGGTCGCTGGGTGAAGCGTTGTCCATCCAGTCCGGCAGGGCTTGTTCGACCCGGTTGAACCGCGAAGGCGCCTGTCTGTCCGTCGGGTCGAGTTCGTTGTCCGTGCGGCTGATGTGCGGTGCCAGGTCGGGATTCGGCGTCGAGGCATTGGCCAACGCGCCAATCGAGTCGGTTTGCAGGGCGATCAGGTTGCACGCCAAATGATCGAAATAATTGCCCTCGGGCTCGATCAGGCGCCAGTGCAAGGCGTTGCCAGGTGTCGACTCATCGACATAGGTCTTCAATGACTCGCCCAGTTCCAGCATTGAGTCGTAGGTCTCGAAACCACGGGTGATCGTGTGACAGAGGATCAGGGTGCGCGGGCCGACGGTGCCGATCAGTACCGCCATATCGAGGATGTTGAGGTGAGTCGAGGCACCTTCCTTCGTGCAATCGAGGTCAATCAGACAGGCACGCGAGCGAAAACGGTCATGAGGTGCGCGGGTGGTTTTCTCCGGGAAGGAGAACAGGTTGCGCGCCATGGCGCACAGATCGTTGCTCCACTGCGGATTCGTCTCGATGTCCCACAGGTCGCGCAGGGACTTGGACAATCCCTGCCAGCGCGGTGTCGAGGCGCGGGTGAACTGGTTCCAGTATTCGACCTGCTGTTCTTGAAACGCGACAAACAGTAAAGGCGCGAGCTCGTTGAGTAGCCTGGCGATGGCGTCGATGCTGACGGGGAATTGCGTGGGTATTGAGTCTTGAGGTTGCAGGGTCAGGTATTGCTCGCCATCGAGGTAGACCACCGGCGTACCCGCTACGCTGTGGCGAACCAGCGCGTCGGTCAGCGATTCGAAGTGGCTCGGCCCGGGGACGACTCGCTGGTCGTGGAAGGTCCAGGTTGGCGTTACCACCATCGCCAGGCGTGGGTCGATTTGTAGCTGCGGGTACAACGCTTTCAGGGCCGGTTGCAGGGCATGGGTGGCGACTTCCCTGATAGAGGGGCCGGCCACCAGTTGGGTCAGCAGGGCCTCCTGATCGCGGGAGAGGCCGGGGTCAGTAGTGGAGTTGGAAGTATCTGTCATGGTCACATCCTTTTGAGGGCAGCAGGCACCGTGGAAGGTTCGGTGCGCGATCCTTTGCAAGGTAGTGACGGGCAGAGCGGCAATGGCGGTAAATAAATATTGCGGGCAAAAAAAGACCTGCGCGAGCGCAGGTCCTGGTGACGGCGTGGAATCAGGTGCCGGACTTGATCATTGATTTAATTCCTCATTGAGCGCTTTCAAAACCTTCAAGAACGTTCACGGCATTGATGCCGATTTCTTCGACCGCGTAACCGCCTTCCATCACGAACAGCGTCGGCACGCCGAGCTTGGCGATGCGCTTGCCCATGGCCAGATAATCCGGGCTGTCGAGCTTGAATTGCGAGATCGGGTCGTCCTTGAAGGTGTCGACGCCGAGGGACACGACGACGATGTCGGCACCGTAGCTTTCTATCTCTTTGCAGGCTTGTTCCAGCGCTGCGCTCCAGGTGTCCCAGCCGCTGCCGGCAGGCAATGGATAGTTGAAGTTGAAGCCTTCACCGGCGCCTTCTCCCAGCTCGTCTTCATAGCCGAGGAAGAACGGAAACTCGGCTTCCGGGTGGCCATGGATCGAGGTGAACAGCACGTCGCTGCGCTCGTAGAAAATCGATTGGGTGCCGTTGCCGTGGTGGTAATCGACGTCGAGGATCGCAACCTTTTTGTGGCCCTGATCGAGGAAGGCCTGGGCGGCGATGGCGGCGTTGTTGAGGTAGCAATAACCGCCCATCAAGTCGCCAGCGGCGTGGTGTCCCGGTGGACGGCACAGGGCGAACGCACTGCGGGCGCCGCGCTGGATTTCCGCTTGGGCGGTCAATGCCACTTGCGCCGCGCTGTACGCCGCTTGCCAGGTGCCGGCGGTGATCGGTGCGCCACCGTCGAAGCTGTAATAGCCGAGTTCGCCGTGCAGGCTGGTGGGTTTGATGCGACGCAGGGTGCGAGCCGGCCACGTGTAAGGCAGCAAGTCACCGTCAGTGTTGAACTCGGTCCAACGGGCCCAGGCACCCTTGAAGAAGTCGAGGTAGTCGCGGCTGTGGATGCGCGCGATTGGCTCCAGGCCGAAATCCTTCGGTGCTTCGACGGGGCCGAGATTCTGCTTTTGCACCCGTGACAACACGTGGTCAGCACGGGATGGCATCTCGAAGCAGGGCTTGAGTTGCCCGTCGATGAGTTCGCAACGACCGTGGTGCAGGTGGTGATCGTCCGAGTAGATCGTCAGCATTTTCTTGTTCTCCGCAGGCGGGTTCGGTTGCACACAGTCTTGCGTCGCGGATGGTTTTGGAGAACGGCAGGAAAGGCCAAAAGGGGATCGATATGGCCAAAACATTTGACCGAAATTCGCCCCTCTCAGAGCACGCATTTGTAGGAGCCGGCTTGCTGGCGAAAGCAATGTTCGAGTCAATGGAGGTGCGTCGGATGTACCGGCCTCATCGCCAGCAAGCCAGCTCCTACAGGGGCCGGTGCTGCGGGCGGAATTGGCTGGGCGCTACTCCGCTCCAGCGCACAAACGCGTGGCGGAAACTCGCGGTCTCGCTGAAGCCCAGCGCCTCGGCTATTTGATAGATGGGCAAATGATCCTCGCAAAGCATTTGCTTGGCCTGCTCAAAGCGCAATTCGTCGAGCAATTCCTGATAGCTGCACCCCATGTCCTTGAGATGCCGACGCAATGTACGCGCCGAACAATTCATCTGCTCGGCCAGGCCTTCGAGCCCTGGCGCCGCGTTCAATTGTGCGCTGAGCAACTGTCGAATCCGCCCCAGCCACGCCTGGCGCCCGGTGAATTCGAGGTTCTGTTTGCGGCAGCGTTCGGCCATGGCTTGATGGGTGATGACGTCGGCCAGCGGCAATGGCTGGTCGAGCCAGCGCTTGTCGAAGGCAAAGGCGTTGTCCCGTGCCCCGAAGTGCAGCGGGCAATTGAAATGTTCGGCGTAGGTCGCCTCATAGTCGGGCGCAGCGTGCTCGAAGCGTGCGGCCAGTAGCGGTAATGAATGCCCGAGCAGGTCGTCACAGGTGACCTTCAGCGAAACCAGGCAAAACTCGGCGTTGAACACGGCCATTGCCGGGCTCTCGCGATAATCGGCAGCCACGAACCAGATACGTTCGCCATCGTCTTCCAGGCTTAGTTCGAAAACTGTTCCCAGCAACGCCGGATAGCGTATCGCCAAACGCAAGGCGTCACCGAAGGTGGCACTGGTGAGCAATGCGTAACCGAGCATGCCGTAACAGGAAACGTGCATCCGCCGACCCAACTCCAGGCCGATGTCACGCTTGAGCGCGACGGCATTGGCACAGACCTGCATCTCTTGATTGGTGGTGATGCGCGTGTCGGCACGGTTCAGATCCGCAGCGCTGATGCCACTTCCGGCCAACAACGCATCGCTGGACAGACCCTCGGCCTTGAAGGCATCGAGCACCAGCGAAACGGCGTTGAGCGTTGTGAGGTGTGAGTGGAGCATGGGCAGTACCCGTCATTTGTTTGATCGGGACGGAGCAAGTAGCGTGCCGTGATTCAACGCCCTCACTTTCGCAAGGGCGCCTGAACGTTAGCAAAAAGCCAACAGCCGGGATGCTTCAGGTCGTGCTGAAAAACAGTCGCTTGGCCTGCTCCAGCCCGATCATGCTGCGGTAGTGCGCAAGGCGTTGAGGCCCGCTCAATCCCTGAGTCGAGTCGGCGGCCATGCCCAGCCCTTGTTCATGTGGCGTTTTCAAGCGTGCGTAGACGAAGGATTTTGCCGGCACCCAGGATGTCGAGTACAGAAAGTGCGCATACCAGAGTATTTGCCGGGTTTTGCGGTCGGTGATGCTGTACTCATCCAGGTACAAGGTTTTGCCTCCTTTGAGACGACGTCGAGTGACGGTTTTTGCAACACTGATTGCATTGTTATTGTTGAGCCACTCAACACCGGGGACTGTAGGAGGCTGTTGCTTGATCATCGTCAGCATGTTGTTAGTCGCTTGCTGGTAGAGATTCTCCGCTGCTTCGGTGAGGGCCTTGTTGACGGTCGCTGCCGGGAGATTATTGCTCTCTGTAGCGTTACTGCTGGTCAAGGCTTTCTCGATGTCGCTGCTGGTCTGCTCCATTTGCAGGGCGTACTGGTGAAACAGGTATTCGATCCCTCCCGGCGAGCGCCCTGGCTGCTTGATGTATTCGGTCATGCGGGTATTGAACGCTGCCAGTGAATCGAGCAGGGATTGGCCCTTGTTAAGACTGATCTCAAGGTTCGGTGCCGCGGTGGCTGTTTTGGGGGGGTTGACTCGCTCGACCCAGACCCCCGGTGTTTTCTGATGGAAAGTGGCAATGACCTTATCGGTGAGGGGGGACTTGATATCGACGAGGTTGGTCTCCAACCCTTGATCCGACAAGCGCGGCTCGCCGATGAGCACGCCGTTGTAACGCGTCCTGATGAACTGTTTCTTTGGCCTTGGCGGTTGCACAGGCAGTGCAGGACGACTTCTGAGAATTTCCCTTTCGTCGAGCACCAACACCAGATTGCGCTCGGCGCGCTGACGGAATTCGTCGAGCTGCAGGCGAAGCTTCTTTACCGGCGCTTCCAGAGTTTGCGCAGAGAACGTTGTCTTGAAGTCCAGCAAACGTTCGTCGATGACGCTGAACTGTTCGATCAGATCGTTCAGGGAGTCGATTCGCTCGTCGAGCCGGCTGATGCTGCGTTCATTCAGGGTGTCGCGCAGGGTTTGCACGACAATGTCGGCGGTGTCGACGATCTGGTCGATGGTGAGCCAGGCCTCGGCCGCCGTCGCCACCGAGTTTTCCGGCAGGCATACGTTGCGCGCCAGTGTCACCTGGAGGGCCTTGAGGTCATCGAGTGAATAGCCGGGGAGCTTCGATCGGCTGTTCTGAATCACCCGTAGCCCTTCTTTTTCGAGGCGCTTGAGCTCTGTAAACCGTTCCTGAATCTGCTCCAGGCGCGAAATCATGTCTTGGTTCAGCTCAATCAACTGTCGAACCGCCGGGATTTGACGATCATGCCGGTCCTCGGACTGACGGTCGATTTGATTCAGAACGGC
Source organism: Pseudomonas sp. GL-RE-29 (assembly GCF_019947275.1). Taxonomy (NCBI): domain Bacteria; kingdom Pseudomonadati; phylum Pseudomonadota; class Gammaproteobacteria; order Pseudomonadales; family Pseudomonadaceae; genus Pseudomonas; species Pseudomonas sp. GL-RE-29. The sequence continues at coordinate 33,013 of NZ_JAGYGD010000043.1, read as the reverse complement.
CCGCAATTTCGGGGTGAAGACAGTGAGCGCTTCGCCAACACCGGCGGTTATCAGCTCAAGCTGAGCCTTGAGATAGCCAAGGGATTTTTGTTGATAGTCCGCCGTCGGCGAAAAGACATGCAGCGATTTGAGATTGCTTAGCGCTGCCGCGTATTCCGCGCGTTGGGATTCCAGTGCCTGGAGGTAGAGCTGACGTTTGGCTTGAGCCTCGTCAGCGGTAGCGCTGCTCATTGCCTGGTGAGCTTTCTGGAGTTCTTGCTGGGCCGTCGCTTTACGCTTCTCGAAAGCCGTGAGTTTTGTGCGCAGTTCCTTGGCTTCGCGCTGGCCTTCGGTCTCGGCCAGGCGGGTCAGGCTCGTCGAGCCGCCGCCGCGCAGGCGCAAGCGAACATCAACCACCCACTGTCCTGGCAGGGTGTGGGCCAGGGCCGGGCCAGAACGGGCAGGCTCTTTTGCGTCGATGATCACAACGGTGCCGTTTTCATCCACCGTGACCTCAAACCAGTTCGGTCCCACCGGGGCGTACCATTTGCTGTTGAGGCTGTAGAGATGTTTATAGGCGCCTTCTTCGGTGTTGGCGGTGCCAAGCCCCTCGGGACGGGTGATCTTGAAATGATCAAGCACGGTCGCGAGGCTCGCGGGCGTTCGATTCGCAGCGCCGCTGATGCTGACCCCTTGCTGGAGATTGGACACCTGATGGGGGGCGCTTTTGCTCAGTTGCTCGACGCTGATTTTTTTCTCCGTCGATTCCGGAAGCTTGGGTGCCTCGGTCGTGGCTAACTCCTTCGCCAGACGCGGATCAATGTTGCTTCGGGTACTGATATGTAACGTGATCGCCATTCCGAGATTGAGCAGTACATCCGTGAGCGCCGCCCATTGCGCCTGCGTATCTTCTTTCTCATGGGCCTCGTGCAGCTCTTGAAGTTGATCCATCACTTGCCAGATCCAGGCGCCGATGCCGACGGTACGCCCCAGAAACGGAAGAACTGAATAGAACAGCATCCAGCCGGCCTGCTTGAAACTGGCCCAGCGGTTTTCGGCGTTCGAAACCGACTGACGATCGGCGAGCGTCACCAACGCCTGAGCATTGGCCTTGAACAGGGCTTCGGGCAAATCGCCCTCAAGCGCTTTTCCACCCAGACCCATTGGCCCGGTCATTGTCGTGAGCTTGTCCGGGTCGATCAAGAAATCGGTAATGGTCCAGGGTGAAGGCAGCGTGCCTGGAAACACGTAATTGGCGTAGTCGCTGCTGACGTCTTCCGGTAGCCAGGCCAGCATCGTGTCCCGCAGGCTGGCCGATTGCTGAATGGCGTACAGCAAGTTGCTCGGCGATGGGTACTGACTCAGTGGCTGATCGAGCATCGGCCGATAGAGCAGGCACGGACCGGCTGCCGAGTCCTCGGGGCCGATCACGAACATGTTGGCGACCTCGTCCTGCGAGCCGTCTTTGCGGCGTTTGGGTGCGAAGGTCAGTGGCCGTATGACGATGGTCTGGCCTTCCACCACGCGATTGTCGGTCTCGGGTTCCATCGCGGCGGCGACGTAACGGTACCCGCGTGCATCGATGCCGTTCTCTTCGCGAATCTTGCATTGCAAAGCCTGCAGCGGTAACTGGATGCGCAGGTGTTGGGTGAACAGGGTTTGTCGGCGCAAGGCTTCTGGCGAGTTATCGATCAGTTCGCTTTTGATCAGTTCCGGGTAAGTTGAGCCGATGTCCGCCTGGCTGATCAGTTCTTCGATGTACTTGACGGTTAGCCATGCGGGAAGCGTTTTGCCGCGGGTGGAATGCAGCGTCTTGTCGCCCAGAGGCAATGCAATCAGGTTTTGCAAGGCAAGGTCGGCAACACTGAAGTTGAAGGTATCAATCTTGCCCGGGACGGTGAACGTCCCCCAGATAACGGGGCTCTTGACCCGAAGCTGAATCGACTCAAGCGCCGTTTCCAACTCTGGGGCCTCTTGCAAAACCTTGGCATGTTCCAGGAGTTTGCTGGAATGGAGTGCGTTCAATTTGCTCAGTGCGTACTGGCGGATGGGCAGGATTCCGTCCATATAGGATTTGCCCTCGTTCTGACTGTGCAGCGCGGCCAGATCCTTCAGATGTCGCGAGTAGTTGTTCAGATCCGAGAGTGACGCCGTACTCAGCCAGTCAGGCAGCGCATCCTTGAACCATTCCAGACCCGGTCCTGTTTTTTTGACACTGTCATCCACTTCGGGTGTCGGGGTAGACGGGAGCTTGTTCGGATTGGCGGTTGCAGGGAGAGAAAAATCCATGGCGCCAATCACATCGATCTGGATGGAGATCAACGCGCAAGCCTGGTAATCGAAAATGCTGTCGAGGGGCTCCAGCAGTCGCCACTGAATTTTCTGGGCGGGCTCGGCCGTGCTGACATGCTCAGGCAAGGTGGCACCGAGCTTTTCCAGGGAGTCGAATTTTTGAAAGCCCTTGAGCAACGAGTGGGCAAGGATGATCGTGCGCCCTTTGTGCGTGCCGATCAGCACGACAATCGACACCTCATTGAGGTGTGTGACCTTTTCGCCATCGACCAGGTCGATGCCAATCAGATAAGCGTTGCTTTTGTAGGGATCGTTGAGCTTTCTGCTCGCAAGATCCGGGGCGCGAAACAAGCTACGCGCCATCTCGCAGTCATCGTTATCCCAGCCCCCGATCCGATCAATATTCCAGACTTCGCGCAAGGTCTTGGATAGCTCGTGCCAACGTGGCTGCGAACCACTTTCGGGCGCATTCCAGAACGCCAGTTGTTGTTCCTGGAAGGCGGTGAGCATGACCGGTGCCAGCAGGTTGATCAGGTTGGCGATTTCGTCGATGCGCACCGGCAGATGGATCTCGGGCTCGGTAATCGGTTGTTGCGCCAGGAAGTGCTCACCCTCGATGTACAGTGCAGGAACGCCGTGCACGACCTGGGCAGCGAGAATGTCGGTCAATGCCTGGAACGTGGGGAACCCGGACACGACTTGGTCATTGACGATCAACCATGTGGGCGTGCCGACCATGGTAATGGTCGGGTCGAGATCCAGCGTGGGATAGAGCTTGCGCAAGTGCTGGCGCAACAGGACCGCGGCTACGTCGCGCAAGTCGGGACCGACACTGAGTTGAGTGATCAGGGTATCGGTCGGGTTGTGGCGAGAGGGCGTGTCGGGTGTGGGAGTTAAGGCTGGTGTACTCATCGTGCATCCCTGCGTTTCAAAGTAATGGAAGCGGCTCGAGGTCAGGCCTCAAGGCCGCTTCCATGCTAGGGAGTCACGATTTGGAGAGGGTGGTAATTATGTATATGCCGGAGTGGGGTTCAGCTCAGTTCACCGCACAGATCCAGTTCCACGAGATTTCGTATTTGGGCGTTATCCAGCCCTGCGCCCAATAGCGCATGGAGCTTGCCGAACGCGGCTTCACGGGTCATGCCGCCACCGGACAGAACTCCCGCGCCACGCAAGCGGCTACCGGCTTCGTAGACATCCAGCTCGACACCCCCTTCATGGCATTGCGTGACCGCCAGTACCACGACGCCTTGTTCCTGCGCACGCTTTAGGCTGGCCAGGAAATCGGGGTTGTCACTGGGCCCCGTGCCGCTGCCGTAGCATTCCAGCACCAGGCCTTGAATCCCGCTGGTCAGCAAGCCATCCAACACCTCGGCGCCGATGCCGGGGAATAGCGGCAACACAGCGACGTTCGCCAGTTGCCTGGGTTGGTTGTAATGCAGTTGCGGCGGAATCGAAGCCGCTTTCACACCGCCGCCCTGACGCTCCAGGCGCTTGAACGGGTGCCGACCGAAACTGCGCACTTTGGCGCACCGGGTCGGGTCCAGTCGTTCGCCGTGGAAATACAAATGCACGCCCGGGGCCAGGCCCTCGCCTAAGGCAACCAATGCGCCACCGAGGTTTTCCCAGGCATCGCTGTCGGTGACGCCGGCCGGCAGCATCGAGCCGGTGAAGCACACGTGGGCGTTCAAGCCGATCAATTGAAAACCCATGGCGGCGGCGCTGTAGGCCAGGGTGTCGGTGCCCTGCAGGATCAGCACGCTGTCGCAGCCTTGCACATCTACGGCGTCGACCACTGCTTCACGCAGTTGCTGCCAATAAGCCGGGCTCATGTTGGCGCTGTCGATCAGCGGCGACATCTCGCGAAAGCGCCATTGCGGCACCACGAGATCAGGCTGGCTGTGCAGGTACTCGCGCATCCGCGCTTCGAAACCGGACGCCGGGGCCAGGCCGTTGGCGCTCGCCTGCATGCCGATGGTGCCACCGGTATAGAGCACCATGACGTGCTGGCCGGCAGGATAGGTCGAAGAATTCATGGCGCTGCTCCGAGAACAATGACGTGCTGTAGGAGCCGGCTTGCTGGCGATGGCGGCCTGATCATCAACATGGATGTTGAACGTGATGGCCGCATCGCGAGCAGGCTCGCTCCTACAAGGTATGGCGCACTTTAACCGATCAGCGTTGCGCTGCGGTCACGCCTTGCAGCCCGGGCTGAGCCTGAGAAGCCGCTGGTGGATTCGCCGGCCAGGCCTGACGATCGAGATCCAGATCCGGGAACTTGCTCGAGTCGAACACTGGGGTCTTGATTCCGGCAGCGCGCTGGTCATCGTAGTCACGCAGGATGCGCATGCCGACCTTGAACAGCAGGAACAGGGCAATCAGGTTCACGAACGCGAGCAGGGTCATGGTGATGTCGGCGAAGGCGAACACGGTGCCGAGGTTTTCGATGGCGCCCCAGAAAATCAGGACCAGTACCAGCGCGCGATAGCCCATGAGCGCTTTGCGGTTTTCACCGATCAGGAAGCGCAGGTTGTTCTCGCCCAAGTAGTAGTTGTAGAGAATCGAGGTGAACACGAACAACGCCAGCGCCACGGAAATGAACATCCGGCCCCAGTCACCGACCACGGCGGCCAGGGAGTTCTGGGTCAGGGCAATGCCGTCGCCTTCGAAGCCCGGGGTGTAGAAACCCGAGAGCAGGATCAGCAACGCCGTGCAGGTGCAGATCACGAACGTATCGAGGAACACGCTGAACGCTTGAACCACGCCTTGCGCCACCGGGTGCTCGACCGCTGCGACCGCTGCCACGTTCGGCGCGCTGCCCAGGCCCGCTTCGTTGGCAAACACGCCACGCTTCACGCCCATGATGATGGCGCTGCCGATCAGGCCACCGAAGGCCTGGTCCAGACCGAAGGCGCTCTTGACGATGGTCATCAACATGCCCGGTACGTGGTCGAATTGCAGGACGATCACGTAGAGGGTCACGCCGATGTACACCAGGGTTTTCACCGGCACCAACAGGTCGGCGACCTTGGCGATACGCTTGATCCCGCCGATGAACACCAGGCCCAGCAGCACGGCCAGGCCGATGCCGGTGTAAGTCGTGTCGAGACCGAACGCGTTGTTCAGCGAGTGAGTCACGGCGTGGGCTTGCAGGCCGTTGAAGGCGAACCCGAAGGTCACCAGCAACAGGAACGCCATCAACATGCCGAGCCAGCGCTTTTGCAGACCGTGCTGGATGTAATAGGACGGGCCACCACGGAACTGGCCTTCGGAGTCGCAGCGCTTGTAGAGCTGGCCGAGGGAGCATTCGAAGAAGCTGCTGGACATGCCGACCAGCGCGGTCACCCACATCCAGAACACCGCGCCCGGGCCGCCGAGGGTCACGGCGATGCCGACACCGGCGATGTTGCCCGCGCCGACGCGGCCGGCGAGGCTGAGCATCAGTGCCTGGAACGAACTGAGTTGCCCGGCGCTGCTTTTGAGGCTGTCGCGGAACACCGCGAACATGTGGAAGAAGTGACGCAATTGAACGAAACGCGAGCGGATCGTGAAGTAGCTACCGAGCCCGACAATGAGCACGATCAGTACTTTCCCTGAGAGGAAGTCGTTAATGACTTCGAGCATGGATTATTCCTCGCTGTTTTTGTGTAGGCAAATGCTGGCCGGTCAGACACATCGAGTTACATCAGTTGGCACTCGGCACAACAGGTGGGTCGATGTCCGTCCCGGTTTCATATCGCGGGTTTGTTATTAGTTCGGGTTTCGCATGGGTTCAGGTCTCGCTACCGACGACCGCCCACGTGAAGAGGGGCGGCACTATACCGATGGGAGTGCCGTCCGTCTGCACGGTTGTGGTGCATGCGGTGAAACGAAGATCAAAAGATCGCAGCCTGCGGCAGCTCCTCCATTTGAATACGGCCCCTGTAGGAGCTGCCGCAGGCTGCGATCTTTTCGCTTTTAAAAAAAAGGGCCTGGAGAATGATCTCCAAGCCCTCAAAAGGTGAGAGGTGTCTAGTCCCTCGACCTGGTGAGCGGTGCTACCAATAACGCGTCGGTTCAGGCTTTAAGCGGAACCAGACGCGGAGCAATCATGTTTTCCGGGCGCAGGATGTCGGCGAGCATTTCTTCGTCGAGCAAGCCTTCTTCGCGCACCAGTTCCAGCACGCCGCGGCCGCTTTCGAGGGCGATACGGGCGATGCGGGTGGCGTTTTCATAGCCGATGTACGGGTTCAGTGCTGTCACCAGACCGATCGAGTGCTCGACCAGTTCACGGCAGCGCGCTTCGTTGGCGGTGATGCCGGTGATGCAGTGTTCGCGCAGCATGTCCATGGCGCGTTGCAGCAGGCGGATCGAGTCGAAGATCTTGAAGGCGATCAGCGGCTCCATCACGTTCAGTTGCAGCTGGCCGCCTTCGGCCGCGATGGTCAGGGCCAGGTCGTTGCCGATGATCTGGAACGCCACCTGGTTAACCGCTTCCGGGATAACCGGGTTGACCTTGCCTGGCATGATCGAGCTGCCTGGCTGACGCGCCGGCAGGTTGATTTCGTTGATGCCGGTGCGAGGGCCGCTGGACAGCAGGCGCAGGTCGTTGCAGATCTTCGACAGCTTCACCGCGGTGCGCTTGAGCATGCCGGAGAACAGCACGAAGGCGCCCATGTCGGAGGTGGCTTCGATCAGGTCGGCAGCTGGCACCAGCGGATGACCGCTGATGGTCGCCAGACGTTGAACGGCCAGGTGCTGGTAACGCGGGTCGGCGTTGATGCCGGTGCCGATCGCGGTGCCGCCGAGGTTCACTTCGGTCAGCAGCTCAGGTGCCAACGTTTTCAGGCGTGCCAGGTCTTCGCCCAGAGTAGTGGCGAAGGCGCGGAATTCCTGGCCAAGGGTCATCGGCACGGCGTCTTGCAGCTGGGTACGACCCATCTTCAGGACGTGGCTGAATTCTTCACCTTTGGCGGCAAACGACTGGATCAGGCTGTCGAGGCTGGCCAGCAGCGCGTCGTGACCCAGCAGCAGACCCAGACGGATTGCCGTCGGGTAGGCGTCGTTGGTGGACTGCGCCATGTTCACGTCGTTGTTCGGGTGCAGGTACTGGTACTCGCCTTTCTCGTGACCCATTGCTTCGAGGGCAATGTTGGCGATCACTTCGTTGGCGTTCATGTTGGTGGAAGTACCGGCGCCACCCTGAATCATGTCCACCACGAACTCTTCGTGGAAGTCGCCGCGGATCAATCGTGCACAGGCTTCGCTGATGGCAGCGTGCTTGGCTTCGCTCAGGTGACCCAGCTCGCGGTTGGCGTCAGCGGCGGCTTGTTTAACCATCGCCAGGCCGACAACCAGCTTCGGGTAATGCGAAATCGGAACGCCGGAGAGACGGAAGTTATTCACCGCTCGCAGGGTCTGGATGCCGTAATACGCTTGAGCCGGTACTTCGAGTACGCCAAGCAGGTCTTTTTCTGTGCGGAATGATGCAGCGGAGGACATGATAGAAATCATCTCAATATGGACCCGGTCTGTGCCGGAACACTGCAAATGCTAGGCTTGTGGAGAATTTTGGGCCAATGCTGTTAAACACTGGCCTATGCACATTCGGCATAATGCCCGTGTGACGCCGCGTTGACGGCGAGCGTGTGACCTAATTTGGTGCGTGTCCGGGAGGACGTGATGAATCTGGAAAGTAAATGGCTCGAGGACTTCAGTGCCTTGGCCGCCACCCGCAGCTTCTCCCAGGCCGCGGAACGCCGCTTCGTGACCCAGCCTGCGTTCAGTCGGCGAATCCGCAGTCTCGAAGCGGCGCTGGGGCTGACGTTGGTCAACCGTTCGCGCACGCCGGTCGAGCTGACAGCGGCGGGGCAGTTGTTTCTCGTCACCGCGCGCACCGTGGTCGAACAGCTCGGCGAGGTGCTGCGCCATCTTCATCACCTGGAAGGCGGGCAAGGCGAAGTGATGCAAGTCGCTGCCGCTCACTCGTTGGCGCTGGGTTTCTTCCCGCGCTGGATCGCGCAACTGCGTAACGAAGGCTTGAACATCGCCACGCGGCTGGTCGCGACCAACGTCGGCGATGCGGTGCATGCGCTGCGTGAAGGCGGGTGCGACTTGATGCTGGCGTTCTACGACCCGGACGCGGCCATGCAAATGGACCCGGAAATTTTTCCGTCGCTGCACTTGGGCAATACCGAAATGCTGCCAGTCTGCGCGGCGGACGCCGACGGCAAGCCGTTGTTCGACCTGGAAGGCGAGGGCAGTGTGCCGCTGCTGGCCTACAGCGCCGGCGCGTTTCTCGGGCGTTCGGTGAACATGCTGCTGCGCCAACGGGCGCTGCGATTTACCACCATCTACGAAACCGCGATGGCGGACAGCCTGAAAAGCATGGCGCTGGAAGGGCTGGGGATTGCCTGGGTGCCGCAACTCAGCGTACGCGCCGAACTGGCTCGCGGCGAATTGGTGGTTTGCGGTGGCCCGCAATGGCATGTGCCTTTGGAGATTCGGCTGTACCGCTGCGCGCTGGTGCGCAAGGCTAATGTTCGGTTGTTATGGCGCAAACTCGAAGGCGGCGCCGCGCAAACCTCCATCAACCCGTAGGAGCCGGCTTGCTGGCGATCCATGCGACGCGGTGTGTCAGGTTAGACCGCGTCGACTTGATCGCCAGCAAGCCGGCTCCTGCAAGGGATTTGCAGTGTGTTTTGGCTGACCTCTGAGTCAATAAAACCGGCGCTTTGCGCTGTATGACGGATGGTCGATTCGGGGGCTGTTTATCTGCTTCATTGAGGTATACTGCGCGGCCTTCGGCCGGTTACGACCGGCCATAATTCGTACAATCAAGCCACGCATTCTGCGTGGCTTGTTGTTTTTTGATGCGCCTGCGGGCGCCCAGAGAGAAGAGGCACGACGATGAGTGCATTGGTTGGCGTGATCATGGGCTCCAAGTCCGATTGGTCCACCCTTAGCCACACCGCCGATATGCTGGAAAAGCTCGGCATCCCTTACGAGGTGAAGGTGGTTTCCGCTCACCGCACCCCGGACCTGCTGTTCCAGTACGCTGAAGAAGCCGAGGCGCGTGGCATCGAGGTGATCATCGCCGGTGCCGGTGGCGCGGCCCACTTGCCTGGCATGTGTGCGGCCAAGACCCACCTGCCGGTGCTGGGCGTGCCGGTGCAGTCGGCGATGCTCTCGGGCGTCGATTCGCTGCTCTCTATCGTGCAGATGCCTGCGGGCATTCCGGTCGCCACCCTGGCCATCGGCAAGGCTGGCGCGATCAACGCCGCGCTGTTGTCGGCGAGTATCCTTGGCGCCAAGCACCCGCAGTTCCACGAAGTGCTGAAAACCTTCCGTGCTGAGCAGACAGACAGCGTCCTGGAAAATCCAGACCCACGCATCGCCTGAGGTTGTTGACGATGAAGATCGGTGTAATCGGTGGCGGCCAGTTGGGCCGCATGTTGGCGCTGGCGGGGACTCCGCTGGGCATGAACTTCGCTTTTCTGGACCCGGCGCCGGACGCGTGCGCTGCTGCATTGGGCGAGCATCTGCGCGCCGATTACAGCGATCAGGATCACCTGCGTCAGCTGGCCGATGAAGTCGATCTGGTGACCTTCGAGTTCGAGAGCGTTCCGGCTGAAACCGTGGCATTTCTCTCACAATTCGTTCCGGTCTACCCAAGCGCCGAGGCCCTGCGTATCGCCCGCGATCGCTGGTTCGAAAAGAGCATGTTCAAGGACCTGGGGATTCCCACCCCGGCGTTCGCTGACATTCAGTCGCAAGCCGATCTGGACGCCGCCGTGGCTTCCATCGGTCTGCCGGCCGTGCTCAAGACACGTACTTTGGGTTACGACGGCAAGGGCCAGAAAGTCCTGCGTACCGCTGAAGACGTGGTTGGCACCTTCGCCGAACTGGGCAGCGTGGCGTGCCTGCTGGAAGGCTTCGTGCCATTCACCGGCGAAGTCTCGCTGATTGCCGTGCGTGCTCGCGATGGTGAAACGAAGTTCTACCCGCTGGTGCACAACACCCACGACAGCGGCATCCTCAAGCTGTCCGTGGCCAGCACCGACCATCCGCTGCAAGCCCTGGCCGAAGATTACTCCAGCCGTGTGCTCAAGCAGCTGGATTACGTCGGCGTGATGGCGTTCGAGTTCTTTGAAGTCGACGGTGGCCTCAAAGCCAACGAAATCGCCCCGCGTGTGCACAACTCCGGGCACTGGACCACTGAAGGCGCCGAGTGCAGCCAGTTCGAAAACCACCTGCGGGCGGTTGCCGGTCTGCCGCTGGGTTCGACGGCCAAGGTCGGCGAGAGCGCGATGCTCAACTTCATCGGCAAAGTACCGGAGACCGAGAAGGTCCTGGCGATCGCCGATTGCCATCTGCATCACTACGGCAAGGCGTTCAAGGTCGGCCGCAAGGTCGGTCACGCCAACCTGCGTTGTGCAGATCGCGAAACCCTCGCCGCGCAGATCCTCAAGGTCGAAGCGCTCATCGCCGAGTAAAACAGTTTCATGTGGCAGCGGCGGAACCATTAAGGGGCCGCCGTTCTCTCATGGCAGGATGCGAAAGTCTGACTAGGCTTTCGCATAACTATCCATTCAGAGGGAAATGCCATGGGAATTATCGGAACCATCTTTATCGGCTTGATCGTCGGCCTGCTGGCGCGGTTCCTGAAACCGGGCGATGACAGCATGGGTTGGATCATGACCATCCTGCTCGGTATCGGCGGTTCGCTGGCGGCCACTTACGGCGGCCAGGCCCTGGGCTTCTACCAGGCCGGCCAAGGCGCTGGCTTCCTCGGTGCCCTGGTTGGCGCTGTGATTTTGCTGGTGATCTACGGCCTGATCAAAAAGAACTGATCAAGCGACAAAGCCCTCTCTGCCAAATACGTGGGGAGGGCTAGAATGCTCGGCGTTTCACAGTCCTCTCCTTTACCGAGCACCTTCATGCGCCGTCTTCTGTTGTCTCTTCTTTTCCTGGGTACGGGCCTTGCCCACGCCGGCGAGCTGCCGGAAACCGACTGGCTCGAACTGATGCCAAAGTCGGATCAAAAGGCCCTCGAAGCCATGCCCGAAATCGACCACAACTCCCCCGAAGCCAATGGCACCTTTACCGAAAAGGGTGGCATGAAGCAGAGCAAAGGCTTGCCGGCGGTGATGTATTCGACCAAAACCGTGGCGTCGATGAACGACAAAAACATCCGTCTCGGCGGTTATCCGGTGCCGCTGGAATCCGACGCCAAGGGGCACAGCACCTTGTTCTTCCTCGTGCCGTATCCGGGCGCTTGTATCCACGTGCCGCCACCGCCACCGAATCAATTGGTGTTGGTGCGTTATCCGAAGGGTTTGAAGCTGAACGACATCTACACGCCGCTGTGGGTGACCGGCACGCTGAAAGTCGAGAAGGTCAGCAATGATTTGGCCGATGCGGCGTATGCGCTGGATGCGTCGAAGGTGCGAGTGGTTAAAGAGTCGGATTTGTAAAAACACCGTAGGAGCCGGTTTGCGGCGATAGCGATCTTGAGGACGCCATCGCCAGCAAGCCGGCTCCTACAGGTTTACAGCGGTTTGCTACCGATGCTGACGCCCAGTGTGTGACTAGCCCCAGGCGCCAGGTTCACCACATCCCCCATCACATTCGCCGTCTCGATACACAGCATGCGCTGCCAGCCATCGTCAGCCATGTCACTGAACGCCGCAGCGCGATCGATCCACGGGTTCCAGATCACCGCCGAGCGTGAACCGCTGCTGGTCAACTCGATGCGCCGTTCCCATTGCGGGTCGACGATACTCAGCTTCGCAGGTGTATCGAGATAGATGCGATCCGTCTCGCCGGTAAAGTGCAAGTCACCGGTTTGGGTGACCGTTTTCCAGTCATCCAGCGTCTCGATGTAACTCAAGCCATCCAGCCCTTCGACATGCACGTTGCGCGCGTCGCTGACCGCGAAATAGCTGTGCAGCGCCTGGCTGATGGTGACTTTTTCGGTGCCCTGGTTGTGGCTGGTCAGGCTGATGTGCAGCTGTTCATCCAGACGAATGCTCAGCTTCAAGTCCACCTGATGTGGCCAGCCCGGCAGGCCACCTTCGGGGTAGGGCAGGAGGAATTCGACCTTCAGGCTTTCGCCCTCGGCTTCGATGCCGACCAGTTCCCAGTCCATTGCACGCACCAGACCATGAGCCGCCGCCGGTTCGTTGCTGACGCGCATTGCCTGAACGCTCTGCGGGTTGCGCGCCAGATTACCGAACCACGGCCAGCACACCGGCACACCGGCGCGAATGCTTTTGCCGGTCTTGAACACCGCCTCATCGTTGAGCCAGATGATTGGCGGCTGGCCAGCCAACTGATAACTGAGGATGTGCGCGCCTTGCTGGGCAACCAGCAATTCGGCCTGACCGTGGCGGATGCGCCAGCAGTTCAGTTCATCCAGTTTCACGGCTTCAACGTTGGGCGTGTTCATGGGACAGCTCTCGATCAGTAACAGGAGTGCAATGGACCGCGAAGCGATCGTCAGGTTTAACGCAGCCCTGGTTCAACGAGCTCTGGGCGGAACCGAACGGGTGCGGCCGCTGCCATCGATGGCCACGAACACGAACACCGCTTCGGTGACTTTACGCCATTCGCTGGACAGCGGATCGTCGCTCCAGACCTCGACCATCATCTTGATCGAGCTGCGGCCGATTTCCAGGGCCTGGGTATAGAAGGAGAGCTGAGCGCCCACCGCTACTGGAACCAGGAACGCCATGCGATCGATCGCAACCGTCGCCACGCGACCACCGGCCACCTTGCTGGCCATTGCCGTGCCGGCCAAATCCATCTGCGCCACCAGCCAGCCGCCGAAAATATCGCCAAAGCCGTTGGTTTCGCGCGGAAGCGCGGTGATTTGCAGGGCCAGGTCGCCTTGCGGGATCGGATCTTCTTGTTCGAGCTCTATCATGCCGGGGGTGCCTCTGACCCGTGACTCTTCGTTGGTATTGCTGGTGGTAGCCGTCTTTGGGAAAAACGATTCAGCACCGAACATACTACGTTCGTCACGTTTTCCATAAGGCGCCTAAAGGGAAACTCTGCGAAATCGCCTATGAACCTGACAGGCGTTTTCGCACAGCAACCCTTTCAAAGTGCAGCAAGATTGCGAGTATATCGGTCGGTAGACTCCGAGACGACCGTCCGGTTCTCATTTTGACCGTCAAATACGCGCCTCTATGTGCTTTTTCGAACAATTTGCTATGGTGCGGACCTGCCCGAGCCCTTGCCAGCGTTGTTGGGGCGGCAGATCTGACTATTAGAGAAGCCCTTGCCATGACCACAGCGCCCTCGAGTATCGCGCAGCCAAGCCAATCCGCCCGTCCGTTGACCCGCAACGACTACAAAACCCTATCGTTGTCGGCCCTGGGTGGCGCGTTGGAGTTCTACGACTTCATCATCTTCGTATTCTTCGCCACGGTAGTGGGCAAGCTGTTCTTCCCGGCGGACATGCCTGAATGGTTGCGCCTGATGCAGACCTTCGGCATCTTCGCCGCCGGCTACCTGGCGCGGCCGCTGGGCGGCATTGTGATGGCGCACTTCGGCGACCTGCTGGGGCGCAAGAAAATGTTCACCCTGAGCATTTTCATGATGGCCGTGCCGACCCTGATCATGGGCTTGCTGCCGACCTATGCGCAGATCGGCATGTGGGCACCGATTCTGTTGTTGCTGATGCGCGTGATTCAGGGCGCTGCGATTGGCGGTGAAGTGCCGGGTGCGTGGGTCTTCGTTTCCGAACACGTGCCGCAACGGCATGTCGGCTACGCCTGCGGCACCCTGACCAGTGGCCTGACGGCGGGCATCCTGTTGGGTTCTCTGGTCGCCACGGCGATCAACAGCATTTATACGCCGGTGGAAGTCTCGGATTACGCGTGGCGGATCCCGTTCCTGTTGGGCGGTGTGTTCGGCCTGTTCTCGGTGTACCTGCGCCGCTGGCTGCACGAGACCCCGGTGTTTGCCGAACTGCAACAGCGCAAGGCTCTGGCCGAAGAAGTGCCACTGCGCGCCGTGCTGCGTGACCATCGTGGCGCGATCGCGATCTCCATGTTGCTGACCTGGCTGTTGTCTGCCGGCATCGTGGTGCTGATCCTGATGACCCCGACCGTGTTGCAAACGGTCTACCACTTCTCGCCCACCACCGCGTTGCAGTCCAACAGCGTGGCAATCGTGTTCCTGAGCATCGGCTGCATCGTTTCCGGCGCCCTGGCGGATCGCTTCGGCGCGGGCCGGGTGTTCGTGTTCGGTTGCGCCGCGTTGCTGGCCAGTTCCTGGACCTTCTACCACAGCCTGGCCGACCATCCTGACTGGCTGTTCCCGATGTACGCCCTGACCGGCCTGCTGGTGGGCACCATCGGTGCGGTGCCGTATGTAATGGTCAAGGCCTTCCCGCCGGTGGTGCGCTTCAGCGGCTTGTCATTCTCGTACAACGTGGCCTACGCGATTTTCGGTGGTTTGACGCCAATGATCGTCAGCCTGCTGCTGAAGGAAAGCCCGATGGGGCCGGCTTATTACGTAGCGGTGCTGTGCGGGGTCGGGATTCTGGTGGGTGCGTATCTCTGGAAACAGGGGCGTTAGTTCTGGCCTCATCGCCAGCAAGCCGGCTCCTACACAAGACCGTAGGAGCCGGCTTGCTGGCGATTGGGGGCGCATGAATCATCCGGTAAAAACTCGAATACTGGCCTTTCATCCAATTGTCATATTTCAGCCATAGAGTGTTCACACGGCCTGCTGATACTTGGCCCCGACTTAACACACCCTATCTGCTAGGAGTAAGGCATGAAACTGAAGCGTTTGATGGCGGCAATGACTTTTGTCGCTGCTGGCGTTGCGACTGCCAACGCGGTTGCCGCTGTTGACCCTGCTATCCCGAGCTACACCAAGACCACTGGTGTGTCGGGCAACCTGTCCAGCGTCGGTTCCGATACCCTGGCCAACCTCATGACCCTCTGGGCTGAGAACTACAAAAAAGAATACCCGAACGTAAACATCCAGATTCAGGCCGCTGGCTCCGCCACTGCGCCACCTGCGCTGACTGAAGGCACCTCCAACCTGGGCCCGATGAGCCGCAAGATGAAGGACACCGAACTGGCGGCGTTCGAGCAGAAGTACGGCTACAAGCCAACCGCTATCCCGGTTGCCGTGGACGCCCTGGCTGTGTTCGTACACAAGGACAACCCGATCCAGCACCTGACCATGGAACAAGTCGACGCGATCTTCTCGTCCACTCGTCTGTGCGGCGCTAAAACCGACGTTAAAACCTGGGGCGACCTGGGCGTGACCGGCGACTTGGCCAACAAGCCAGTTCAACTGTTCGGCCGTAACTCGGTATCCGGCACCTACGGCTACTTCAAGGAAGAAGCCCTGTGCAAAGGCGACTACAAGCCAAACGTCAACGAACAACCAGGCTCGGCTTCGGTCGTGCAGTCGATCAGCTCCTCGCTGAACGGCATCGGTTACTCGGGCATCGGCTACAAAACCGCTAGCGTGAAGACTGTGGCCCTGGCCAAGAAAGGCGGCACCGAGTTCATCGAAGACACCGAAGAAAACGCCCTGAATGGCAAGTACCCGCTGTCGCGCTTCCTGTACGTGTACGTCAACAAAGCCCCGAACAAGCCTCTGGCCCCGCTGGAAGCCGAGTTCGTGAAACTGGTTCTGTCGAAACAGGGTCAGGAAGTTGTAGTGAAAGACGGCTATATCCCGTTGCCAGCCAAGGTTGCTGCAAAAGCACTGGCTGACCTGGGTCTGCAGGAAGGCGGCGCTGAAGTCGCAAAAAAGTAAAACCCTGATCCGGGGCTAATCCCGGATCTGTAGGAGCTGTCGAGGAACGAGGCTGCGATCTTTTGATCTTGTCTTCAAAAAACAAAGTCAAAAGATCGCAGCCTCGGTTCCCTCGACAGCTCCTACAACCCCCAAATTCCCGATCCACTGCTGGCTACCACCAGCGGCGGATTTGTTGCGTCACTGCACTGTCATCTTTCTGTCATACAGGATCGCTAGGGTGTGCGAATGAATGATCTGGCCAATTCCACAATGACTACAAATCCCCCCAAGCGAATTGATTTCAATACGCCTGAGCTGCAACGCAAGCGCCGCATCCGCGCGCTCAAGGATCGCCTGACCCGCTGGTACGTCCTCGTGGGCGGCCTCGCCGTTCTCGGTGCGATCACGCTGATCTTTTTCTTCCTCGCCTACGTGGTTGCGCCCCTGTTCCAGGGTGCCAGCCTGACGTCCAAGGACGCCATCACGCCGGCCTGGATACAAGACGCCGGCAAGCCGCTGATGATTTCCCTGGAAGAACAGAACCAGGTCGCCATGCGGGTTTCCGACAAGGGCCAGGCGTTGTTCTTCGACATCGACAGTGGCGCTGAACTCAAGCGCGTCGATCTGCCGGTTCCGGCGGGTGCCACCGTGACTTCCATCGGTGACGACCAGCCAGGTCAACCGCTGGTGGCCGTGGGCTTTTCCAACGGCCAGGCACTGGTGTTCCGTCACACCTACAAAGTCAGCTACCCGGACGGCAAGAAGACCATTTCGCCGGCCATTGAGTACCCGTACGGCGAAACGCCCATTGCGCTGAATGAAGCCGGCGGCGCTCTGGAGCATGTCAGCCTCAACGCCAACGATTCGACCCTGATGCTGGTGGGCGCCACCGGTTCGCAACTCAATGTTTTGTCGCTGACCAGCGAAGAAAACATGATGACCGGCGAAATCACCAACGAGCAGAAGCGTATCGACCTGCCGCAAATGACCGAGCCGGTGAAGAACATCTTCGTCGACCCGCGTCAGCAGTGGCTGTACGTGATTAACGGTCGTGCCCAGGCCGACGTGTTCAGCCTGCGCGACAAGAGCCTCAACGGTCGCTACAAACTGCTGGAAAACGGCGACGCTGAAATCACTGCCAGTACGCAATTGGTCGGCGGTATCTCGCTGATCCTCGGCGACTCCAAAGGTGGCCTGGCCCAGTGGTTCATGGCTCGCGACCCGGATGGCGAGCAACGCCTGAAGCAGATTCGCACCTTCCAGATGGGCACCACGCCTATCGTCGAAATTACCGCTGAAGAGCGCCGCAAGGGCTTTGTTGCCCTCGACGCCTCCGGCAAGCTCGGCGTGTTCCACAGCACCGCGCACCGTACTTTGCTGGTCGACCAAGTGGTCGAAGGTCAAGGCCTGTTCGGTCTGTCGCCACGGGCCAACCGCGTGATCGTGGAAGCCGGCGGCAAGCTGCAACCGTTGCTGCTCGACAACCCGCACCCGGAAGTTTCGTGGAGCGCGCTGTGGAGCAAGGTCTGGTACGAGAACTACGACGAGCCTAAATACGTCTGGCAATCGACCGCCGCCAACACCGACTTCGAGCCGAAACTGAGCCTGTCGCCCCTGACCTTCGGCACCTTGAAAGCCGCGTTCTACGCCATGCTGCTGGCCGCTCCACTGGCTGTTGCCGCTGCGATCTACACCGCGTACTTCATGGCCCCGGGCATGCGCCGCAAGGTCAAGCCAGTGATCGAGCTGATGGAAGCGATGCCGACGGTGATCCTCGGTTTCTTCGCCGGTCTGTTCCTCGCGCCGTATGTAGAAGGGCATTTGCCGGGGATCTTCAGCCTGCTGATGTTGCTGCCGATCGGCATCCTGGTCGCCGGTTTCATCTTCAGTCGCCTGCCTGAATCCATCCGCCTGAAAGTGCCGGATGGTTGGGAAAGCGCCATCCTGATCCCGGTAATCCTCTTCGTGGGCTGGCTCTCGCTGTACATGAGCCCGTTCATGGAGAACTGGTTCTTCGGCGGCGACATGCGCATGTGGATCTCCCACGACCTGGGCATCACCTACGACCAGCGCAACGCACTGGTGGTCGGTCTGGCCATGGGCTTCGCGGTCATCCCGAACATCTACTCCATCGCCGAAGACGCCGTGTTCAGCGTACCTCGTGGCCTGACCCTCGGCTCCCTGGCCCTCGGTGCCACGCCGTGGCAGACCATGACGCGCGTAGTGATCCTCACCGCCAGCCCGGGCATTTTCTCGGCGCTGATGATCGGCATGGGCCGCGCGGTCGGCGAAACCATGATCGTGTTGATGGCCACCGGTAACACCCCGGTCATGGAAATGAACCTGTTCGAAGGCCTGCGCACCCTGGCCGCCAACGTCGCGGTGGAAATGCCGGAGTCGGAAGTCGGCGGCAGCCACTACCGCGTGCTGTTCCTCTCGGCGCTGGTGTTGCTGTTGTTCACCTTCGTCATGAACACCCTCGCGGAACTGATTCGTCAGCGTCTGCGCAAGAAATACTCGTCGCTTTAAGCAAAGGTAGAAGTCTGTGAAACAGAACTCCCTGAAAGGATGGTTCAAGAGCGGCGCCCCCGGCGTCTGGATCAGCGGTGGCGCGGTGTCCATCGCGGTCATCATGACCATTGGCCTGCTGGCAGTGATTGCCGTGCGCGGCCTGGGTCACTTCTGGCCGGCGGACCTGATCCACGCCAGTTATGACGTGCCGGGCCAGGCCAATCACCTGGTCATCGGCGAAGTGGTACAGAAGGAAGAAGTGCCGCGTGCGCGTTTGAAAAGCGCTGGCTTGCCAGTGCCGGACGAAGGCCCGGAGTTCATGACTCGTGAGCTGATCAAGGTCGGCAACCGTGACCTGAACGGCAATGACTTCACGTGGATCGTCGGCGAGTGGCTGACCAACCAGAAGACCCCGGTCGAGCTGATGGCGCTGGAGCGCCGTGAATGGGGCAACTTCTACGGCTACCTGGTCAACGTCAAACAGGATGGCAAGGTCATCGCCGAAGGCGAAGCTGCCTGGCCTGAGCTGCAAGCGCGGATCAACCGTGTGAATCAGCTGGCCTCACAACTCAAGACCCTGGAAAAGGTAGATATCGGTGCGATCAACGCCGGTCTCGAACGCATCCGTCTGCACAGCCGCAAACTGGAACTGGACGGCAAGCTCGACGCGGCCGCGCAAGCGGACATGGAATCCGAGCGCGCCGAACTCAATGCCCGTTATCAGGACATCGAAGCGCGTCTTGGCGACCTGCACGCGCAGTTCAACCGCGACAGCCTCACCGCTCGTGATGCCAACGGCAAAGAAATTGAAATTGGCCTGGGCAAAGTGGTTCACGCCTACCAGCCGAACGCGATGAGTACGTTCACCAAGGTCGGTTTCTACTTCAGCAAGATCTGGGAATTCCTGTCGGACGACCCGCGTGAAGCGAACACCGAAGGTGGGATCTTCCCGGCGATCTTCGGCACCGTGATGATGACCCTGATCATGGCGATGATCGTCACCCCGTTCGGCGTGCTGGCGGCGGTGTACCTGCGTGAATACGCCAAGCAGAACACACTGACCCGGATCATCCGGATTGCGGTGAATAACCTGGCTGGCGTTCCGGCGATCGTTTACGGCGTGTTCGGCCTGGGCTTCTTTGTTTACGTATTGGGTGGTTCGGTCGACCGCTTGTTCTTCCCCGAAGCGCTGCCGGCGCCGACCTTCGGTACGCCGGGTCTGCTCTGGGCTTCGCTGACCTTGGCGCTGCTGGCGGTGCCGGTGGTGATCGTGGCCACTGAAGAAGGCCTGGCGCGAATCCCGCGCACCGTGCGCGAAGGCTCGTTGGCCCTCGGTGCGACCAAGGCTGAAACCTTGTGGAAGATCGTTATCCCGATGGCCAGCCCGGCGATGATGACCGGCATGATCCTCGCCGTGGCTCGCGCCGCCGGTGAAGTGGCGCCGCTGATGCTGGTGGGTGTGGTGAAACTGGCGCCGTCGCTGCCGGTGGACGGCAACTACCCGTACTTGCACCTTGACCAGAAGATCATGCACCTGGGCTTCCACATTTATGACGTCGGCTTCCAGAGCCCGAACGTCGAAGCTGCACGACCGCTGGTATACGCCACAGCGCTGCTGCTGGTGCTGGTGATCGCGACATTGAACCTGTCGGCGGTGTACATCCGTAACCACCTGCGCGAGAAGTACAAGGCGCTGGATAGCTGATACAAAACCTGTGGGAGCTGGCTTGCCAGCGATGCAGGCGACTCGGTCTGCCAGCCACACCGCGGTGATGCAATCGCTGGCAAGCCAGCTCCCACAGGGACCGCGACAGACACAGAATTTGAGTAACCCGCTGGCCAGGCCAGTGGTTCAACGAACCGAATTTGTTAGCACAGGGAGCCTCCCATGCAGCACGAAACACATACCCACGGCATCAACATGTCGGCCCTGGGTCGCGACAAACAGAGCCTGAGCCTTGAGCAGGAAACCGTTGCCATCGAAGTGCCGGGCCTGAGCCTGTTCTACGGCGACAAACAAGCGCTGTACGACGTCAGCATGAACATCCCTAAACAGCGCGTGACCGCCTTCATCGGCCCGTCCGGCTGCGGCAAGTCCACGCTGCTGCGGACCTTCAACCGCATGAACGACCTGGTCGATGGCTGCCGTGTCGAAGGCGCGATCAACCTGTACGGCAACAACATCTACCGTAAAGGCGAAGACGTGGCCGAACTGCGTCGTCGCGTCGGCATGGTGTTCCAGAAGCCCAACCCGTTCCCGAAAACCATCTACGAAAACGTGGTTTACGGCCTGCGAATCCAGGGCATCAACAAGAAGCGCGTGCTCGACGAAGCCGTCGAGTGGGCATTGAAAGGCGCGGCGCTGTGGGACGAAGTCAAAGACCGTCTGCATGAGTCGGCATTGGGCCTGTCCGGTGGTCAGCAGCAACGTCTGGTGATCGCGCGCACCATCGCCGTGGAACCGGAAGTGCTGTTGCTCGACGAACCGTGCTCGGCACTCGACCCGATCTCGACGCTGAAAGTCGAAGAGCTGATCTACGAACTGAAATCGAAGTTCACCATCGTCATCGTGACCCACAACATGCAACAGGCCGCGCGGGTTTCCGACTACACGGCGTTCATGTACATGGGCAAGCTGGTGGAGTTCGGCGACACCGACACCCTGTTTACCAATCCGGCGAAGAAGCAGACCGAAGACTACATCACTGGTCGTTATGGCTAGTTGAAGCAGCCGCTAGCTACAAGCTGCAAGCGGCAAGATAGAAGCGGTGCGATTCCAGGACTTATACATAACTGCTTGAAGCTTGCAGCTTGAAGCTTGCAACTTTCGCGGAGCGAAACAGATGATTAGTAAAGAAGGCCTTACCCACCACATTTCCGCGCAGTTCAACGCCGAACTGGAAGAAGTGCGCAGCCACCTCCTGGCCATGGGCGGGCTGGTCGAGAAGCAGGTCAACGACGCGGTGACCGCGCTGATCGAGGCCGACTCCGGCTTGGCCCAGCAGGTCCGCGAGATCGATGACCAGATCAACCAGATGGAACGCAACATCGACGAAGAATGCCTGCGCATTCTGGCCCGTCGCCAGCCAGCGGCTTCCGACTTGCGTCTGATCATCAGCATCTCCAAATCGGTGATCGACCTGGAGCGCATCGGTGACGAAGCGACCAAGATCGCCCGTCGCGCCATCCAGTTGTGTGAAGAAGGCGAAGCGCCGCGCGGTTATGTCGAGGTTCGCCACATCGGCGACCAGGTACGCAACATGGTGCGTGATGCGCTGGACGCCTTTGCCCGTTTCGACGCCGACCTGGCGTTGTCGGTGGCGCAATACGACAAGATCATCGATCGGGAATACAAGACCGCCCTGCGTGAGCTGGCGACCTACATGATGGAAGACCCACGCTCTATCTCGCGGGTCTTGAGCATTATCTGGGTACTGCGTTCGCTGGAGCGCATCGGCGACCACGCGCGCAATATCTCGGAGCTGGTGATTTACCTGGTGCGCGGCACCGACGTACGTCACCTGGGGCTCAAACGCATGAAGGAAGAAGTTGAAGGAACCAGCGGCGAAAGCGCTAATGTTCCGGGCAAATCTGACGATAAGTAAGATTGCCCAAGTAAAGCGCCCGGCCTTTTGGCCGGGCGTTTTTGTTTGTGGTTTGCGAATTTCAAATGCAGCACCCGCGAACGAAAAGTCCCGGCGTGACTGAAGGTTTTTGGCAAAGTGCCATCAGCAAAACGGTATGCTTGCCGGGGTTTTTTAAAGGGGTTATGGATGAGTAAGGTCAGTGTGTTGGTCGTGGACGATGCCTCGTTCATTCGTGACCTGGTGAAGAAATGCCTGCGCAATTATTTCCCGGGCATGCGGATCGAAGACGCAATCAACGGCAAAAAGGCTCAAGCCCTGCTGGCACGTGAAGCGTTCGACCTGGTCCTGTGCGACTGGGAAATGCCGGAAATGTCCGGCCTGGAATTGCTGACCTGGTGTCGCGAGCAGGAATCCATGAAGGCCATGCCGTTCGTGATGGTGACCAGTCGTGGCGACAAAGAGAACGTGGTCCAGGCGATCCAGGCCGGCGTTTCCGGCTACGTCAGCAAGCCCTTCACCAACGAGCAACTGATCACCAAGGTCAAACAGGCGCTGCACAAGGTCGGCAAGCTCGACTCGTTGATGAGCGTTGCCGCGACCAAAACCAGCTCGGCGTTCGGCAACGATTCCCTGAACGCATTGACCGGCGGCAAAGCTGCCGTGGTCGCGCCAACGCCTGCCGCACCCGCTGCCGCACCGTCCCGTGGTTTGCTCAACAGCCCGCCGGTCAAGGCGCCGGCAGCGGCCGCTGGCGCCGGGGGCGGGCGTGGTCAAGGTCAATTGCGCCTGCCGAACGGCATTCAGCAATGCGTTATCAAGGCGCTCAGCCTCAAAGAAGCGCTGCTGGTGGTGAAACGCTCGGAAACCCTGCCGCAAGTGCTCGACAGTGCCGTACTGGACCTGGAGCAAGGCGACAACGCTGAAACCGCACGTCTGAACGGCTACCTGCACGCCATCGTCGCCCACGAGCCAAAGCCCGACAGCGACTGGCTGCAACTGACTTTCCGCTTCGTCGATCAAGATGCGCAAAAACTCGATTACATCTCCCGGCTGATTGCGCGCGGTACGGCGCAGAAGCATTTCATTCCGGGCGCCTAAGATCGGCTTCGCCTGCTAGTCCGCCATCGCGAGTTTGCTCGCGATGGGGTCATTTCCATCCCGCACGTCTGATATCTCGCCCCCGCGACTTGATTTATATCTGTTCTGATATAGCCTGATTGTTAGTGCTCCATCCCGGCCACGCCTTGAAACAACCTCGATCTACCGATCCCCAAGTCATCGATTACGCTTTTTCTGTCAGCAACAGGAGACGTCGATGCCAAGGCACAAGGATGTGGTGTTTATCGCGACCGCACTCAAGGATTTGAAAGCTTTCCCGCTGGATGCGCGAAGAGCTGCGGGGTTTCAGCTGGATCTCTTGCAGCAGGGCGAAGAGCCTTTTGACTGGAGGCCGATGAAAACAGTTGGCCGGGGCGTCAATGAAATCAGAATTACCGAAGAGTCAGGGGCGTACCGGGTATTTTATGTCGTCAGCCGGCCTGAAGCCGTTTATGTGCTGCACGCCTTGCACAAGACCACACGAAAAACTGAAGTACGGGATATCGAACTGGCACGGGCCAGACTGAAGGAAATAGGTTAATCAAATGACGGATGATCAGAACCAGACCCAGCGCTTTGCCAGTATTTGGGATGCACTGGAAGATACTCCCCAGGAAGCTGCAAACATGCGCCTGCGGTCCAAGCTGATGCTGGAACTGGGCAAAACCGTTCAGGCTTGGGAACTGTCGCAAAAGGAGGCGGCCAAGCGACTGGGCATCAGCCAGCCGCGACTGAACGATGTTCTCAGCGGCAAAATCGACAAATTTTCACTCGATGCCTTGGTGAATTTGTCTTCGTCGGCCCATTTGTCTGTCGACATTTGTATATTGCCGCGCGAGCCACTCCAGCCAGCCTGATCGATCTACACCGGCCAATTTTGAAACATCTGCCGACTACACAGGTCAATTCCGACTGCTAGGCTCACTCCAGACCCTACTCGACAGAATCTCGCCCATGCTCGCGCGCCTGCTTTTTTTCTGCGGACTGTTCATGGCTGCCTCCTCAGCAGTAGCCGTGACCATCTACAAGTCCACCGACACCAATGGAGTGGTCTCCTACAGCGACCGCCCCACGAAAGGCTCCACGGTGTTCACTTTTCGCGATCGCATGGTCGAGCACCTTGAGCGTCAGGTGTACCTGGTGATCATGAAGAAGGAAGGCGTGGACAGCGTTTATGTGCGCAACGACCTGTATGCACCGGTCGAGATCGAGTTGAGTTTCGCCGGGTTGAAGAATGTCAGCGGCGCGCCGAGCCGGCCGATTCGGCGGGTGATGCCGGCACGCAGCAGCATCCGTCTGGCGATGCTCACGGCGACGCAGGCCGAAAGGCCGATTGCCTACGTTCCCAAGTTCGAATATTCCCTGGGCGACCCCGCAGGTGCCTCCATGGCCTATCGATACCCGTTGCCCTGGCGTGGCGGGCCGTTTCGGGTGAGTCAGGGCGCCAACGGCCAATACAGCCACTTCGGGCCGAAGAACCGCTACGCCATCGACATCGCCATGCCCGAAGGCACACCGATCATTGCCGCGCGGGGCGGGGTGGTGATCAAGACTGAAAACAGCCAGGACGGGCGTGGCACCGACGCGTCAGGCAACTTTGTGCGGGTGCTGCACAATGACGGGACGATGGGCGTGTACCTGCACCTGAAAAAAGGCTCGGTCAGCGTTCGGGAGGGGCAGCAGGTGGCAGTGGGCAGCCCACTGGCGCTATCGGGCAATACCGGCAACAGTAGCGGCCCGCACCTGCATTTCGTGGTGCAGCGCAATACCGGGATGGGGCTGGTATCGATCCCGTATCAGTTCAACCAATCGGTGGGTGCGTTGCCCAACTTTGTGGTGGGCAAGCAATAACGAGGGCTTGCGAAGACTTATTGTGGCGAGGGAGCTTGCTCCCGCTCGGCTGCGCAGCAGCCGTTAATCCGGTGAATGCGGTTGATCTGAAGGATCGCGGTTGCAGGATTGGGGCCGCTTCGCAGCCCAGCGGGAGCAAGCTCCCTCGCCACATGAGTAATCGTTCAGCCGAGGTGTGTATCAGTCCAGCATCAACACCTTGGCCAACACAATCTTCGGTCCTTTCATCTTCTTGATGATGATCCGCAGTCCTTCGACTTCCAGCACTTCTTCCTCTTCCGGCACCCGCTTCAGGCTTTCGTAAACCAGCCCGGCAAGTGTTTCGGCTTCAACGTGATCCAGATCGATACCCAACAGTCGCTCGACTTTGAACAACGGCGTATCGCCCCGCACCAGCAGTTTGCCCGGCTGATAAGCGAGGATGCCGCGCTCGGCCTTGCGGTGTTCGTCCTGAATGTCGCCCACCAGCACTTCCAGCACGTCTTCCATGGTCAGGTAGCCGATGATGTTGCCGTCGGCCTCTTCGACCACGGCGAAGTGCGAGCCGCCCTTGCGGAACTGTTCCAGCAGTTGCGACAGCGGCATGTGCCGGGACACGCGCTCCAGCGGGCGGGTCAGCTCGGCCAGGTTGAACGACTCGGGAATGTGGTCCAGTGCTGCCAGTTCCAGCAACAAATCCTTGATATGCAGCAGGCCGACGAACTCCTGGCGCTCGCTGTCGTACACCGGATAACGGCTGAACTTGTGGCGACGGAACATCGCCAGGATTTCCTTGAGCGGTGCATTGAACTCCAGGGTCACCAGGTCTTCGCGGGAGTTGGCCCAGTCGACCACTTCCAGTTCACCCATTTCCACCGCCGAGGCCAAAACGCGCATGCCTTGGTCGCTCGGGTCCTGGCCACGGCTGGAGTGCAGGATCAGTTTCAGTTCTTCGCGGCTGTAATGGTGCTCGTGATGCGGGCCGGGTTCACCCTGGCCGGCGATACGCAGGATCTGGTTGGCGCTGGCGTTGAGCAGGTAAATGGCCGGGTACATGGCCCAGTAAAACAGGTACAGCGGCACGGCGGTCCACAGCGACAGCAGCTCGGGTTTGCGGATCGCCCAGGATTTCGGAGCCAGTTCGCCGACCACGATGTGCAGGTACGAAATGATGAAGAACGCGGTGAAGAACGACACACCCTTGACCACTTCGGCGGATTGCACGCCGACGGTTTCCAGCAACGGCTCCAGAAGGTGCGCGAACGCCGGCTCACCGACCCAGCCGAGGCCCAGGGAGGCGAGGGTGATACCCAATTGGCACGCCGACAGGTAGGCATCGAGCTGACTGTGCACGGTGCGCAGGATGTGCCCGCGCCAGCCGTGTTGTTCAGCGATGGCTTCGACCCGGGTCGAGCGCAGTTTGACCATGGCAAATTCCGCCGCAACGAAAAAGCCGTTGAGCAAAACCAGGATCAGAGCAAAAAGAATCATGCCGAAATCGGCGAATATTGTAGCGAGGGTCAAGCCAGGGGAAGGGTCCATGATGGAGTTTTGCGGGTTCCGTGAATTCAAAAGGGAAGAAAAATGTGTACCTGAAAGGCAGGCACAAGTCAGCCAATGTAGCGGCTGACTTGTCGATTGCCTAGTGGCGCGTGCTGGCCGGTATCAGTCAGCCGCGCTGATGACCCTGGATTGGCTGACCTGGGCAGGGGCGAAATGGCAGGTAAAGGTGCTGCCGTGACCCGGCACGCTGCTGATTTCCATGCGTGCGCGATGGCGTAACAGCACGTGTTTGACGATCGCCAGCCCGAGGCCGGTGCCGCCGGTGTTGGAGTTGCGGCTGGAGTCGACGCGGTAGAAACGCTCGGTCAGGCGCGGCAGGTGTTTGGTGTCGATGCCGATCCCGGAATCCTGCACGCTCAGGTGCGCGCCTTGCTCGTCGCCCCACCAGCGAATGCGGATGTTGCCTTCGGCCTGGGTGTATTTCACGGCGTTGAACACCAGGTTGGAGAACGCGCTGCGCAATTCGGCTTCGCTGCCCTTGAGCAAAATCGTCGGGTCGGCTTCCAGGGTGATGCGCTGGTTCTTCTGGCCGGACAGTTGCTGCGCATCGCTTTTGATCGACTGAAGCAAACCGTCGATGGCCACCGGCTGGTTGTCCGACGGGTAATCGGTGGCTTCCAGTTTGGCCAGCAACAGCAAGTCGTTGAGCAACGTCTGCATGCGCCCGCCTTGCTGCTGCATCTGCTGCAGGGCGCGGGTCCAGCGCGGGTTCACGTCTTCGACGTTATCGAGCAGGGTTTCCAGGTAGCCGCAGATCACCGTCAGCGGCGTGCGCAGCTCATGGGATACGTTGGCGATGAAGTCTTTGCGCATCTGTTCCAGCTGATGGATGCGCGTCACGTCGCGCACCAGCATCAAGTGTTCGTTGTTGCCGTAGCGGGTGATGTACAGCTGAATGCGCATCCGGTCGTTGGTCGGTGAGGGGATTTCCAGCGGCTCCGCGTAGCTGTCCTGCTCGAAATATTCCTTGAAGCGCGGGTGGCGCACCAGGTTGGTCACGGGCTGGCCGCTGTCTTGTGGCGTCTTGAGGCCCAGCAGGGTTTCAGCGGCGCGGTTCCACCATTCCAGATTGCCGTCGCTGTCGAGCATGACCACGGCGTCTTTCAACGCGGCCGTGGATTCCTGAACCCGGTCGATCACCGCTTGCAAGCGTCCGCGAACCCGTTGGTCACGACGTTGCAGGTGGTAGATGCTGTCGAACACCTCACCCCACAGGCCGTAGCCATCGGGCGGCGCTTCATCCGGTTTGTGCAGGCGCAGCCACTCATGCAGACGCAGCAATTGCTTGAGCGTCCAGGCCAGGTAAATACCCAGGCCAGCCGCGAGGCTCCAGCCGTAGTAGCCGGTGATCAGACCAATCACCAGGCAAGCGGTGACCAGCAGCAGCATGTGGCGAATCAGGGTGCCATGCCAGTTTTGGTTCACTTGAACGCGCGTCCTTGTCAGAGAAGCAGCTTTTAGCTTCAAGCTTCAAGCCTCAAGTTTGAAGCGGCTTGGCTTTCAGCTTGAAGCTCGTAGCTGCCGTCAGGCTTTGGTAGAAAAGCGGTAACCAGTGCCGCGCACGGTTTGTACCAGATTTTCGTAGGCGTCGCCGAGGGCTTTGCGCAGGCGCCGGATGTGCACGTCCACGGTGCGTTCCTCGACATAGACGTTGCCGCCCCAGACTTGATCCAGCAACTGGCCGCGCGTGTAGGCGCGTTCCTGGTGGGTCATGAAAAATTGCAGCAGGCGGTATTCGGTCGGGCCCATTTCCGCCGGTTTGCCGTCGATGGTCACGCGGTGGCCGATTGGGTCGAGCAACAGGCCACCGACTTCAATTGGCGCCTCGCCATCGGTAGGCCCGGCGCGACGCAGCACGGCTTTGAGGCGTGCGACCAGCTCGCGGGGGGAAAACGGTTTGGTGATGTAGTCGTCAGCGCCGACTTCCAGGCCCTGGATCTTGTTGTCCTCTTCGCCCTTGGCGGTAAGCATGATGATCGGGATATCCCCGGTCAGCTCATCACGCTTGAGGCGGCGGGCCAGTTCGATACCGGAGGTGCCGGGCAGCATCCAGTCCAGCAGGATCAGGTCCGGTTTGCGGTCGACGATAATGGCGTGGGCCTGCTGGGAGTTCTCCGCCTCCAGACAGTCATAGCCGGCCATTTCCAACGCAACGGCGATCATTTCGCGAATGGGCGCTTCGTCGTCGACGATCAGAATGCTCCTGCCAACCATGCCTTAATCCTCTTGTCATTTAACTGTCTTGCGCCGCATTAGATAACGGAATTATTGCAGTCGTGTGACAGTATTTTAGTCGCTCGGCGATTGTCATGAACCTGGACTAAGCTCTAAGTCCGAATCCTGACAACCACAAAAGGAAGGTTTCCATGAATCACCTTGCTCAATCCTGGAAGGCTCTGCTGGTTACGGCCGCGCTAACGCTGCCGACCATGGCCTTCGCCGCCGACCCGGCGATGATGAAAGACGGGATGATGGTCGACCACAAGGGTATGACCTTGTACACGTTCGACAAGGACTCCGGCGGCAAGTCGATGTGTAACGATGAGTGCGCGAAGAACTGGCCGCCATTGATGGCACCGGCGGGTGCCACGGCTTCAGGCAAGTGGAGTGTCATCAAGCGCGTTGACGGTACCAGTCAGTACGCTTACGACGGCAAGCCGATGTATACGTTCGTGAAAGATGAAAAGCCGGGTGACATGAAGGGCGACAAGATGAAGGACGTCTGGCACGTCATGCACGAGTCGCAAAAATAACCGTAATCCAAAAAAGATCGCAGCCCCCTGTAGGAGCTGCCGCAGGCTGCGATCTTTCAAACCCGTCAACGCAACCCGTAATCCAGCACAATCCCGACAAAAATCGCCAACCCGGCCCAATGGTTGTGCAAAAACGCCTTGAAGCAACGCATCCGGTCCTTGTCACGGGTGTACCAGAACTCCCAGGCAAAACAGCCCGCCGCCACCGCCAACCCAAGGTGGAACCAGCCACCGAGCTCGAATTTCGAACCGGCCAGCAACAGGCAACCCAGCGCCAACCCTTGCAAGGTCAGGATGATTACCCGATCCGCCTCGCCAAACAGAATCGCCGTGGATTTCACCCCGATCTTCAAATCATCGTCGCGATCAGTCATCGCGTAATACGTGTCGTAACCCACCGTCCACATCAGGTTAGCGATGTACAGCAACCACGCCGCTGCCGGCAATTCACCGGTTTCGGCGGTGAACGCCATCGGCATACCCCAGGAAAACGCCGCGCCCAACACCACTTGCGGGTAGTAGGTGTAACGCTTCATGAACGGGTAACTGAACGCCAGCGCCAGGCCGCCGAGTGACAGCCAGATCGTGGCGGCATTGGTGCACAGCACCAGCAGGAAACTCACGCCCATCAGCAGCGCGAAAAACACCAACGCTTCCCTGGAACTGATCTTGCCGCTTACCAGCGGCCGTTGTTCGGTGCGCTTCACGTGCCCGTCGACTTTACGGTCCGCCCAATCATTGATCACGCAACCGCCGGCGCGGGTCAGCACCACGCCGAGGACGAAAATCACGATGTTGGCCAGGGACGGCGAGCCTTTGCC
The DNA here is from genome assembly GCF_019947275.1 of Pseudomonas sp. GL-RE-29. Lineage (NCBI taxonomy): Bacteria > Pseudomonadati > Pseudomonadota > Gammaproteobacteria > Pseudomonadales > Pseudomonadaceae > Pseudomonas > Pseudomonas sp. GL-RE-29. The sequence continues at coordinate 2,827 of NZ_JAGYGD010000043.1, read as the reverse complement.
GGCAATCCACAATGCCCACAAAGTCGGCCACAACAGCAGATAAATGCCGATCGGCTTGTCCATGCGCGTCAGCTGAATGAAATCCCAGGCCCGTGGGTTCAAGCGGTTCAGGGACTTGAGCAGGCTCTGGTACATCAGCAATTCTCCGGATGGACGCGGGCGGCGTTCCACAGGGTCGGCAGGAAAATCTCGGCCACCAGCACGCTCAAGGCGCCCCGGTCGAAGCGCGAACGGCGGCCCCACAGCTCTGGCGCCTGCACTTCTATCGGCAGCCACGCTTGAGGATAGTGACAAACCTCGATGGCCCGGCGCTGGAAGGCGTGATCGCAAAACAGCAATTCGCCCAGGGAGCGGCTGCCCAACTCGTCCATGTGCAAACCATCGCCCTGCAACGCACTGCGCGACGCGACGCTGCGGGCGAACACCCACGGCTCGCCATGACCGCGCAAATACACCTCGCGCACCCAACCCTCGCTGCCTTCGGCCAGGTCCAGCGCGGCGCATTCGTCGACGCGCAGGGTCTGCCAGCCTTCGAACAACGGCGTGACACTGAACGCATCATTCGATAGCTGAATGAGGCGTCTGGTCAGCGAACCTTCATCGAACAACCAGTCGAGGATGGTGGCGTCGGGGAGGGGAGCGAGTTGGCTTCTGGGAGCCCAAAACAGGGATTTTGAGTGCGGCACAGTGAGTCATTATTGGCAGCAAATGAGGCGGCGAGCTTACCATGTCAGCTTATAAATTTGAGTGATCCGGCCGCCCGTTGCGCCGAACAGGCTTGCATCTGCCCGGCCCCATCAGTACAAAACGCCCTGAGCCGGACGGCAGCGCTTTATCCATCGACCGTTCGCGCCAGTAAAAGCCTGAATTTGAGGAAGTACCGGAATGAAAAAGTGGCAATGTGTAGTCTGCGGCCTGATCTACAACGAAGCCGACGGCTGGCCGGATGACGGCATTGCGCCGGGCACCCTGTGGCAAGACGTGCCGGAAGACTGGCTGTGCCCGGATTGCGGCGTCGGCAAAATGGATTTCGAAATGATCGAAATCAACTAAGACACCCAGAGGAGTAAGGAATGAACGCACCTGTTGTCATCGTCGGCACCGGCCTGGCTGGCTACAACCTTGCCCGCGAGTTTCGCAAACTCGATGGCGAAACCCCGCTGCTGCTGATTACCGCCGATGACGGGCGCTCTTACTCCAAGCCGATGCTCTCCACCGGTTTCGGCAAAAACAAGGATGCCGACGGCCTGAGCATGGCCGAACCGGGCGCCATGGCCGAGCAGTTGAAAGCCGAAGTGCGCACCCACACGCGCATCAGCGGCATCGACCCGGGCCACAAGCGCCTGTGGATCGGCGAAGAATCGGTCATCTATCGCGACCTGATCCTGGCCTGGGGCGCCGAAACCGTGCGCGTGCCCATCGAAGGTGACGCGGCGGACTGCGTGTTCCCGATCAACGACCTCGAAGACTACGCACGCTTTCGTGCCGCCGCGGCTGGCAAACGTCGCGTGTTGCTGCTCGGCGCCGGCCTGATTGGCTGCGAGTTCGCCAACGACCTGAGCCTGGGCGGCTACGAAGTGCAATTGGTGGCGCCATGCGAACAAGTCATGCCGACCCTGTTGCACCCGGCAGCTGCTGCTGCGGTGCAGGCCGGGCTGGAAAGCCTCGGCGCGCGCTTCCACCTCGGGCCGGTGCTCAATCGCCTGCAACGGGTTGAAGATGGTCTGCAAGCGCATCTATCCGATGGCCAGGTCATCCCGTGCGACGTGGTGGTCTCGGCCATTGGCCTGCGCCCGCGCATCGACCTGGCCGCCGCTGCCGGCCTGCAAGTCAATCGCGGCGTGGTGGTCGACCGTCACCTGCAAACCTCCCACGCCAACATCTACGCCCTGGGTGACTGCGCCGAGGTCGATGGGCTGAACTTGCTGTACGTGATGCCCCTGATGAGCTGTGCGAGAGCGCTGGCGCAAACCCTCGCCGGCAACCCGACGCGGGTCAACTACGGCCCGATGCCGATCACCGTCAAAACCCCGGTGTGCCCGTTGGTGGTATCCCCGCCGCCACGGGGTACGGAAGGCGTCTGGACCGTCGAAGGGCAGGGCGCCGACATCAAGGTTTTATGCCGTGATGCCAGCGGCAAACTGCTCGGATATGCCCTGACAGGCGCGGCCGTGATGGAAAAACTGGCCCTGAACAAAGAGCTTCCGGCACTGCTGGCGTAAATACCGGTCGTTCTGTCGGAATCACCCCCCTTTTGCCCCTACATTGGCCGCGCCGACACTGGCGCGGCACCTCGCTGCGTGCCATCCTCACTCCCGTCTGCCGCAGAGTAGAGCACCTGCGGCGCTTTGGGCGCTGCTCCACAGAGAGCAGCACGGACATAACAACAAAAAACCGTCAAAGGGGCTTCACTAATATGCGTAAACCAGAACTCGCCGCAGCAATTGCTGAAAAAGCAGACCTCACCAAAGAGCAGGCCAACCGCGTTCTCAACGCCGTCCTCGAAGAAATCACCGGCGCCCTGCACCGCAAAGACAGCGTGACGCTGGTGGGTTTCGGCACCTTCCTGCAACGCCATCGCGGCGCCCGCACCGGCAAAAACCCGCAAACCGGTGAGCCCGTCAAAATCAAGGCCAGCAACACCGTTGCCTTCAAGCCAGGCAAATCGTTGAAAGACAGCGTCAATCCGTAATCCGTCTGCACCGCCCGCGTAGCGGGGGAGCGGAAAAAAATGGGCACGCCAACCAGGTTGGGTGCCCATTTTTTGTGCCTGGAATACTGCACTTTGTAGGAGCCGGCTTGCTGGCGATGGTGCTCTCATTGACGC
>NZ_JAGYGD010000042.1:0-52641 GCF_019947275.1 Pseudomonas sp. GL-RE-29 | reverse complement strand
CGATGAATTCCTTATCGGCGCTTCGGGTAGAAAGGGCGGGACGAGAAGTCTCCCACGGTCCGTACTGGCTAGAGTCGGAATCGAGCTTTTAGTCCCGCCCACCCCTTCAAGTCTAAACATACAAGCGAGCAGGATCGCTCCCACAGGTAACCGGGTTCAGCGTTGTTTGAGGCGGTCAATCACCACGGCCAACAACAGAATCGAACCGCGAATCACATACTGGTAAAACGTGTCGATGTTCTTCAGGTTCATCGCATTCTCGATGATCGCCAGAATCAACACCCCGGCAATCACATGCCGGATCATGCCAATCCCGCCACTCAGCGAAACGCCGCCCAAGACGCAAGCCGAGATCACCGTCAGCTCAAAACCCTGGCCGATCATCGGCTGACCCGACGTCATGCGCGAAGCCAGAATCACACCCGCCAACGCGCCGATCACGCCATGCACGGCGAAGATGATGATCTTGGTCCGGTCAACGTTGACGCCCGCCAGCAACGCCGCTTCCTGGTTGCCGCCGATGGCCATGGTGTTGCGCCCGTAGGTGGTGTAATTCAACAACCAACCGAAGAACAGGAAGCAGACGATGGTGATCAGGATCGGCACCGGCACGCCGAACAACTGGCCATTGCCGAACACGAAAAACGATTCCTGTGACACGCCCACCGCTTTGCCGTTGGCGAAAATGTAAGCAAGGCCGCGCACGATCTGCATGGTCGCCAGCGTGGTGATCAACGCGTTGACCCGCAGCTTGGCAATCACGATCCCGTTGATCAGCCCGACGATCAGGCCCATCACCAACGCCGCGCCAACGCCGAGAAACACGCTGTCGGTGTCGCGCATCACCACCGCCGCGACCACCCCGGCACAGGCAATCACCGAGCCCACCGACAAGTCGAAATGCCCGGACGCCAGGCAATACAACATGGTGCACGCGGCAATCCCGGTGGTGGAAATCGCCAGGCCCAGGCCACGCATGTTCAGCGGCGAGAGGAAGTTGTCGATCAGCAAGGTGCAGAGCACGAAGATCCCGACGGCCGCCAGCAACATGACCCAGTCATCGAGAAAACGCCGAAGGTCCAGGGGTTTGCGCACGGTCGGCAGGGTTTCGTTTTGGGTTGTCATCATAGTCACCTCTCAGTTCGCCACGCCGTCAGCGCGATGGCGCGGCAAAGCCAGTTGCAGCAGGTTGGATTCATTGGCCTGTTCGCGGCTCAGTTCGCCGCGCATGGCGCCTTCGCACAACACCAGGATGCGGTCGGAAATGCCCATCACTTCCATCAGGTCGCTGGACACTACGATCACCGCAATACCGTCAGCCGCCAGGTTGTGGATGATCTGGTAGATCTCGGCTTTGGCGCCGATGTCGATGCCGCGAGTGGGCTCGTCGAGCAGCAGGACTTTCATCGGCATCGACAGCCAGCGACCGAGAATCGCCTTCTGCTGATTGCCGCCGGACAGGTACATGATTTTTTGCGCCGCGTTGGGCGTCTTCACTTTCAACGCCTTGATCTGCTTGTCGGCGTTGCCCTTTTCCCACAGGCCGCGCAACAGGCAGCCGAAGGTGGAATGGGCACCGCGGGCGCTGATGTTGATGTTCTCGGCGACGCTGGAGAGCGGCATGATGCCCTCCTTCTTGCGGTCCTCCGGACAGAGCAAAATGCCCGCGGCGATAGCGTCGCGAGGCGAGCGCAGTTTCAACTCATGGCCGCGCAGTTCAAGGCGTCCGGCGGTGTTGCGCTCCAGACCGCTGAGCATGCGAAACAGCTCGGTGCGACCGGCTCCGACCAGGCCGAACAAGCCGAGAATCTCGCCTTTGTGCGCCTCGAAACTCACCGGTTCACGCAGGCCAGGCCCAAGCAGGCCATCGACCTTCAACGCCACCGCACCACGGGGGCGGGAGCGATAATCGTAGATGTCCTGGATATCGCGACCGACCATGCAGGTAACCAGTTGATCGTGGGTCAGCTCGCTCATGTCTTCGAAGGTACGCACGTAGCGACCGTCCTTGAACACGGTCACCGCGTTGCAGATGCGGAACACTTCCTCCATGCGATGGGAGACATACAACACCACTTTTCCTTCGTCGCGCAGGCGACCGATGATCGCCATCAAGCGATCGATCTCCCGCGCCGAAAGGCTGCTGGTGGGTTCATCAAAGGCGATCACGTGTGCGCCACGGGACAGGGCCTTGGCGATTTCCACCAGTTGCCGCTGACCGAGGGACAGACGCCCGACTTTCTCTTGCGGGTCGATTTCGTCAGCCAGCCCCTTGAGGCAGGCCAGCGCTTGCTGACGCAGGGTGCCGCGATTGATCAGGCCGAAGCTGGCCGGCAGGTGACCGAGAAACAGGTTCTCCGCCACGGTCATTTCCGGCACCAGGTGCAGTTCCTGGTGGATCACCGCGACGCCGCTGCCGATGCTGTCGGCGGTGGACTTGAAAGCCATCGTCCGCTCGCCGATCTGCAAATCACCGCTGCTCGGAATGTAGGCGCCACCGAGGATTTTCAGCAGAGTCGACTTGCCAGCGCCGTTCTCGCCCATCAAGGCATGAACCTGCCCCGGATGGGCGACGAAGCTGATGCCATCCAGCGCCTTCACCCCGGGAAAGGTCTTGCCGATCCCGTTGAAGCGCAAGCTGCCACCGGCAGTGTGTTGTTGTACTTGTGTTTGCGCGTGCATAAACCACCTCATCACACCGATCAGGCAACCCCGTTGCCGGGGCTGCCGATGAAATCAACCGAGCCTCAGTTCCACAGGCCGATCTTTTCCAGTTCCTGCTTGAAGTTGTCGCGGGTGATCAGCGTCACGTCGTCCATCGCGGTGTACTTCGCCGGTTCTTTGCCGGTGGTGACCCACTCGTACATCATCGCGGCGGTGTTGTAGCCCTCGATGTGCGGGCTTGGCAGCATCGAGCCGTAGAAGCCGCTGTTGGGTTTCTTCAGTTCGCCGATGGCGTCGGTGCCGTTGATGCCGATGCCGATCACGTTCGCCGCGGCAAAACCGGCGCTCTCGGTGGCGCGCACGCCGCCCAGTACGGTGTTGTCGTTCATGCCGCCGATGATCAGGTTCTTCGCCGCACCCGGCAGTTTCACCAGCGCGGAGTTGGTGGCGTCCATGCTGCCCGGTACGTCGAGGGTTTTCAGGGCGGAGAACAGGATGTGGTCTTTCGGCATGCCGGCATCTTCCAGCGCCTTGACCGAACCGTCGGTGCGTTTCTTGCCGGTGTCGAGTTCGTTGTAGGTGTTGATCACCGCGTAGGTGTCTTTCCAGTCCCAGCCACGTTTTTTCGCTTCGGTGGCCATGGCGGCACCTTGTTTCTGGCCGACTTCGTACGCCGCCATGCCGAGGTACGGCACGTCTTCCATGAACTTGCCGCTGGCATCGACGAAGCGGTCATCGACGGCGATCACTTTCAACCCGTTGAGTTTGGCCTTGGCCATGATCGCCGGGCCGAGGGATACGTCTGGCGGGCAGATCACGAAGCCCTTGGCGCCGTTGGCCGCAAGGCTGTCGATGGCCGACAGGGTTTTCTCGCCATCAGGCACGGCGATCTTGATCAGAGTGAAGCCCTTCTCTTTCCCGGCTTTTTCGGCAAACGCCCATTCGGTCTGGAACCAGGGCTCTTCCGCTTGCTTGACCAGGAAACCGATTTTCACTTCCTCGGCCGCCAGCAGCGTGCTGCTCAGGCTGACCGCAGTGACCGCCAGAGCGGCACAGCACAGGGAACGGATTGCATGACGACGATTCATAAGCTGACTCCTTGTTATTTTTTTTTGAGCGTTATTTTGAAAGCGGTGAAACCGTACTGCCAATAGTCATATCGTATGATGATTGGATTTCAAGCGTAGTTGTGTGCCTGAAATCCCGGTTACTCAGTCGTGGTACATCACCGAGCGCCCGCCATCGATGGTGATGCATGAGGCATTGATGAACGGCGCTTCATCACTGGCCAGGAATACAGCGGTCATGGCCACTTCAACAGGCTGGCCGATACGCTTGGGCGGATGCAGATCAAAGGCACGCTGACGCTCGGCGTGAGGGTCGGCAAAGCCGTTCCAGTAGTCGACGTTCAGTTGGGTTTCGATGTAGCCCGGCGCGATGGCGTTGACGCGAATGCCCTTGGGCGCGTACTCGATGCCCAAGGCGCGGGTCAGGCCGAGCAAACCATGCTTGGCCACCGGGTACGGAAAGCAGCCCGGAATAATGTGGGAGGAATGGGTCGAGGCAATGTTGATGATGCTGCCGATGCCCTGCTCAATCATTTGCGGCAACACAGCCTTGCACCCGAACCAGGCGCCATCAAGATCGATGGCGAAGCAGCGGCGCCAATCTTCTTCGGTCATTTCCAGCGGATCGCGGAATACGTTGACTCCGGCGCAGTTGACCAGCACGTCGATCCGACCGTGGCGTTCGACCGCCAGTCTGGCCATGGCGTGCAGATCCTGCTGCTGCGAAACGTCGGCCTTGATCGCCACGACGTCGGCGCCTTTATCCCGCCAGTACGCCGCGACTGTTTCGACTTTCTCGCCCTGGATATCGCTGATGACCAACTTCGCTTGCTGGGAAGCGAAGGTCGCGACAATCGCCTCGCCAATACCCTGAGCGGCGCCGGTCAGCAGCACGACTTTGTTTTTCAGGCGCTCACCTTTCGGCGGTTCGGGAACCGGCGGCAAGGAAAGAGATTCAGTCATGAATCAGGACTCCTTTCGAAAGCACGACGAAAACCGGGCATCCGTGGATGTCCGGTCAAAAGACGTTAAACGTTGGAAAGAAACAGGCGAACGCAAAAACGTTTCATCGAAGAGACGTTCTGAGGCACTGACTCCGCAAGGGAATGCGGTGGAATATCGCTGCATCACTTCACCTGTTTTGTTTTTTTAAGTGTGAGTGCGTGTAACTGATGGCGCCGACTATAAACCCGACCACCAAATAATCTCAATATATAATTTAACATCCCATATTTTGGGATTTACCCGGCAAATCGCGTACAGCGCTTTCCGGGCACATCGACACGTATCGACAACACCGCCCCATCCAGCGGATGCTCAAGCGGGCTCGCGGCGCTGGTGATGTACAGGGTTTTCAAGTCGTCATCGCCGAACACGCAACTGGTCGGGCGGCTGACCGGCAGCTCGATCACCCGATCGACTTTGCCTTCCGGGCTCAACCTCAGCAGGCAGCTGCCGTCCCAACGGGCGTTCCAGATGAAACCTTCAGCATCCATCGCCGAGCCGTCCGGACCGCCGCGCCCATGAGCACCGAACCAGGGCTGAGCCGGTTCGAGGCTGCCATCGGTGCGAATGAAATGCTGATACAGCGCGCCGTCGAGGCTGTCGCCGAAATACACGGTGGTAGCGTCATCGCTCCACAGCAGCGTATTGGGAATGCCAAGCCCACGGAGCAGCGGCGTCACCCGCGCATCGCGATCAATGCGGAACAGACCGCCGGAACGCCGTTCAATGGGCAAGTCTTCGCCCTGTTCGCCAATGTTGTTTTGCATGGTGCCGAGCCAGAGTCGGCCTTGGGCGTCGCAGCGGGCTTCATTGGCGCGGTTGCCGGGTTGCGGGTCGGCGACGCAGAGCAATGTCAGATGAGGATCCAGGCCTGGCGAATCCAGATCAAGGCGATACACACCGCTGCTCAAGGTCACCAGCGCGTCGCCGCTTTCGCAGGGAATGAAGGCCGACACATGCTCCGGCAACTGCCAGATCTGCACGTTGGCGCCGATCAACCGCAGCGCTTGCTTGCCGGCGATGTCCACCCAGTACAACGCCTGGGTCGGCACATCCCAGAACGGGCCTTCGCCAAGCTGCGCCCGGTGTTCGGTAACCGCAGTCCACGTCATGAAACCTCCTGCTTTCTTATTGTTTTTTGTGTAGGAGCCGGCTTGCTGGCGATGGCGTTTTCCAAGATCACAATCGCTATCGCCAGCAAGCCGGCTCCTACACAGGGTCTTCGTTGTCAGCTGGCTTTTTTGTCGGCCATGAATTGCGGGTAATAGCGTTTGATGGCCAGGTCGGCGTTGTCGATCAGGGTCATGCAGGCCCAGACACCCCGCGCGGCATCCCGGGCGGCGATGGCGTCGGCCATGTCTTTGTGAATTGGCAAGGTGCGGCGCAGCTCATCCGGGTCGGCGGCGGACACTTCAAAACACACCGCCAGCAGCGCGCCGAGGGCCGGGACCATCTGTTCGATGAATTGATTGTGGCTGGCGGCGAGGATGCACTCGTGGAAAAACTGGTCGGCGCGGTTGTAATCGATGCCGCTGTCGACTGCCCGCTCCAGCGCGTTGTAGGCCAGCAAAACCGCCTCCACCTGCTCGACGGTCGCTCGTTCGCAGGCCCAGCGTACGGCCATTGGTTCGATGGTTCGGCGCAGGTCGAGCAAGTCATCGACGAAGTTTTCCGGCAAGCCGCTGCGCGACAGCCAGCCGACGACTTGCGGATCAAACAGATTCCAGCGCCGCACCGGCAACACCCGCGTGCCGACTTTCGGCCCGACTTCGAGCATGCCTTTGGCAACCAGGGTCTTGATGGCCTCGCGAATAACCGTGCGGCTGACGCCGAGTTGTTCGCCGAGGTCGGCTTCGACCTTGAGGGTTTCGCCAGGCTTCACTTGACCGGTTGCGATCCAGCACCCCAGCCAATCGACGGTCGTAGCATGAAAGCTGCTGGACATGGACACCTCAAAGCCGTTTGCGATGGGTGCCCACGCTAATCATCATATGATTGGCTGTCAAATAAAAAGATCGCAGCCTTCGGCAGCTCCAACAGGAACCGCCGAAGGCTGCGATCTTTTCAAGGCTCCAGACCGATACGGAAAAACTCCCCGCCACTCCACACACCCAACCAGCGCTGCCCGTCGATCTCTCGGCTGACCGCCAGCTCCACCAGTTGGTAGAACACATTGCGATGGATCAACGCCTCAAGGTTAGTGCGCACATGTACGTACGGCGCCGGCTCCTGGGTGACCGGATCGATCACCACGCGAATCGGGTGCTCCGCACCGGCGTCGGTGGTTTCGTCGACGTTGGTGGTGAAACGCAAGATCTGCACCTCGCCCTCGCCTTCTACGTCCACGGCAATCGCCACGAAAGGCGCGTCATCGACCTTTATGCCGACCTTCTCGACCGGGGTGATGAGGAAGTAATCATCGCCGTCGCGACGAATGATGGTGGAGAACAACTTGACCATCGGCTTGCGCCCGATCGGTGTACCCAGGTAATACCAGGTGCCGTCGCGGGCGATGCGCATGTCGATGTCGCCGCAGAAGTCGGGGTTCCACAGGTGGACCGGCGGCAAGCCTTTGGTTTTGGGGATTTGCCCCAACAGGTCGTTGGCTTTTTGCGGGCCACTCATGGCGATCTCCTTGGATTACTGGTCGCTGAGCCCCAGCAAGCTACGAGCGTATTGCTCCAGCGGCGGGCCCATCAGGTCTTCTGGCTTCTTGTCGTGGAACGTCAGCAAACCGCCACGACTCTTGATACGTGCAGTATCAATCAAATACTGGGTGCTGGTCTCGATCAACATGATCTGAATCACACCACTGTCGACACCGAGGCGATCCAGCGCTTCCTGATCCAGCCATTCATCCGAGTTGCCGATGCGGTCGTCAGACTTGGCGAAACGGGTATAGAGCAGGTAATGGGCACCGACGGAACGGGCTTCGCTCATGGCCTGGTCAAGGCCTTCCGGTGCGCGGGCGCGCCGGACCATCGGGAAATAATCGACAAAACCGTCGAAGGCCACTTCGGCAATGACATTGGGTCGTGGATAAACGGCACTGCCCGGCGGCATGAACGCGCCTTGGGCGATGTAGACGAACGAGTCCGGCTGAATGCGCAGGTTGTTCACACGGCGGCTGTCGCTATGGTCCAGCAGGCCCGCGTCGCTCATGTGGTAGCGAGTCCCTTCGGCCATATCGCTGACATTCATGCAGCCACCAAGCGCCAAAACGGCCAGCAGCAAAACCAGGCTACGCATCCTATCCTCCAGAGGCCGGTGACGGAAAACCGGCGAATGGCGGTGGGATGCAGATTTTGCGCCATTCCTTGCGACCACGGATATTTCCAGATTGATAATGCGGACCTGTGACGAGGGAGCTTGCTCCCGCTCGGCTGCGCAGCCGTCGTAAATAGTGAGGAATACTGTGTGTTTGATAATTTAGAGCTGCTTCGCACCCCAACGGGAGCAAGCTCCCTTGCCACAGGGCCAGATCAGCCGCCGATAATCTTCATGACCGTCGCCCCACCGGAAAACGCCACTTCCTGCTTATCGCCCAAGGCTTTCACTAAAAGCCGCTGTAAGCCCGGCAAAGCTTGATGACGCGGCTTGTCCAGCAGATCGCCGACATAGTGTCGGTTACTCGACGACAGGCAGCCATGCAGCCATCCAGTAGACGAAAGGCGCAGTCGCGAACAGGTTCGGCAGAACGGCACGCTTTCGTTGGCAATCACGCCGAAATGGCCCATGCCCGGAATCTCGTAGCGCACCGCCGTGGCATCGACGGGAGCGTCAGCCTGGAGGTATTCGTAATGCTCGCCGATCAGACTCAGCAACTGCTGAAGACTGACAAACTGCTGAAGAAAGGCGTTGGAATCGCTGGCCAGGTGGCCCATGCGCATCAGCTCGATGAAGCGCAATTCATAACCGCGTTCCAGGCAGTAATCGAGCAATGGCATCACTTGATCGAGGTTCTGCCCGCGCAATGGCACCATGTTGACCTTGATCTTGATGCCAGCGGCACTGGCCTGATCCATGCCGTCGAGCACGGTAGCCAGGTCACCACCACGTGCGATTGTGCGGAATGCGCTGGCATCCAGGGTATCGAGGGAAACGTTGATCCGCCGAATGCCGGCATCCACCAACAAAGGAAGCTTCTTCGCCAGCAATTGACCGTTAGTGGTCAGGCTGATGTCTTCCAAGCCCATTTTGCCGACAGCGGTCATGAAGGCTTCGAGTTTCGGGCTGACCAACGGCTCGCCACCGGTGATGCGCAAACGCTCGATGCCTGCCGCTTCAATCAGATAAGCCACGCCGCGTGCCATGGCCTCGGCCGACAATTCATCCTGCGCAGCCACCAGCCGCTTGCCGTTGGGCACGCAGTAGGTACAAGCGTAATTGCAGGCTGAGGTCAGGCTGATCCGCAAATTGCGAAAATGCCTGCCTTGACGGTCAACGATCATGGATCACTCCGGCGAAAGAAAATCGAACCGCTAAAACTTGACTCACAAATCAAGTTTTAGCAAGTCCCATGCCTGAGTATATTCCTGCGGCATTGCGCCATGTAGGGAAATCACAACGCAATAAGGCAGCTGAATGGCTCAGCTGCTCGGGGTGTCGGTGTCGCGCTTGCGCTTGTTGCCCATGCGCACGCCGATGTCCATCAGGAACTGGAAGAAGCCTTCCTGATCTTCCAGCACATTGCTCCAGAACGGCGAGTGATACAGCGCCACGGCACCGTGCACCAGCGCCCAGGACGCGCAATAGTGGAAATACGGCGGCACGTCTTCTAACTTGCCTTCGCTGATGCGGCCCTTGATCAACAGGGTCAGGCGTTCGAAGTTCGAGGCGCGAATCTTGTGCAGCTCCTCGATCATCTCCGGCACCTGGTTGCCCTTGACTACCTTTTCTTCCAGGCGATCGAACAAGCGATAACGCTGTGGATCACGCATGCGGAATTCGAAGTAAGCGCGGGACAGGGCTTCCTTGTCCTTGTCGACGTCGGCGGAATGCAGCAGCTCGTTCAAATCGCGCTCGTAGTCGAGCATCAGGCGCAGATAAATCTCGGCTTTGGATTTGAAGTGCTTGTAGATCGTGCCTTTGCCGATACCGACGGCATCAGCAATCATCTCGACGGTGACACTGTCTTCACCTTGTTCGAGGAACAGCTTGAGCGCGGTATCGAGAATTTCTTGCTCGCGGCGACGAAACTCACGGACCTTACGAGGTTCTTTATGCATAAGAAAAGGTCTGTAGGGGTCAAAATTCGAAGCCGCGTATTATGCCTAAATTACGCAAAAATGCACGGATCATCCGACCATGTCAGTGTTTCTTGATGATTTCGTACAAGGTCTTCAGTTGATGAGAACGCTTCCGAAGCGGGCGTATTCCAAAATTGTTTAAAAACCGGGGCTAGTAAACTGGCAACGGCGCAATAGTGATCAATACTTGAACTGTCGGCGGGGCATCTCCCCCAAGTGTCGCGCCGATATTGGTACCAACGGACCGCGTGCCATTGTTTTACTCCTAATGGTCTTAACCCGGATTCACCCCCCAGAACCCGGGTTTTTTTTGCCTGCGATTTAACCTTTCACATGCGCCAGCGGAAACAGGCGCTTGAAATTTTCGGTGGTCTGCTCGGCAAATCGCTCGTAGGACTCCCCCCGCAACATCGCCAGGAACTCTGCCACTTCCCGCACATACTGCGGCAAGTTCGGCTTGCCGCGATGGGGGATCGGCGCCAGGTACGGTGAGTCGGTTTCCACCAGCAATCGGTCAGCAGGCACCTTGCTCGCCACATCACGCAACGCGTCGGCATTGCGGAAAGTGACAATACCGGACAGGGAAATGTAATAACCCATGTCGAGCGCGGCTTTGGCCATGTCCCAGTCTTCGGTGAAGCAATGCAGCACGCCCGCCTGGGGCAGCGCCGCTTCACGCAGCAAGTTCAGGGTATCTGCGCGGGCGCCACGGGTGTGGATGATCACGGGCTTGCCGGTTTGCTGTGCAGCTTGCAGGTGCAGGCGGAAAGATTCCTGCTGCAACTCTGCCGCTTCGGGCTCGTAGTGATAGTCCAGACCGGTTTCACCGATCGCCACCACACGTGGGTGATTGAGTTCATGTAGCAACCAGTCCAGTGCGGGCGCTGCACCGGGCTGAACATCCAGTGGATGCACGCCGACCGAGCAGTCAACGTCGTCATACCGGTCGGCCAGGGCTTTGACATCAGCGGCGTTGTCCGCGCTGACACCGATACACAGAAAGTGCCCTACCCCACGCTGACGGGCCGCCTCAAGGGCAGCATCCAGGGAGCCGTCGTGGGCGGCGAGGTCGAGGCGATCAAGGTGACAATGGGAATCTACGAGCATAAAAAGGGCTGCAACTTACATCGTATGAGTGGGACGGTCGGATTTGATGACTCCGGCCAGATGGGTTTCGATGCGACTGCGCGCGGTGTGGTCGGCTTCATTGAACTGCACGCCAACCCCGGCCGCGCGGTTTCCCTGAGCGCCTTTGGGGGTGACCCAGGCGACCTTGCCGGCCACCGGGATCTTTTCCGGTTCATCCATCAAATGCAGCAACATGAATACCTCGTCGCCCAACTTGTAGCTCTTGTTGGTCGGGATAAACAGGCCGCCGTTCTTGATGAAGGGCATGTAGGCCGCGTAAAGCACCGACTTGTCCTTGATGGTCAGGGACAAGATTCCGTTACGCGGCCCCGGGCTGACAGGTTCATTCATGCTGACCTCCACTGCTGATTGACAGAGTTTAGGCCGCGCGATCACCTCTGGGTAGGCAAAGAAGCCCATTGCACCAGCAGCGCTTCCAGCAACAACACCCGATTGAGGTTGGCCTTGCTCAACACTTTCTGACGCTGGGCGAGGATCCAGTCCTGAATACTCAGGACCTTCTCCTGACCGGTTTTCTGCGCCAGGTACTGAATGACTTTGCGCATATCCGTCAGTCCCAGCCCGGCTTCGTCCTGGGTCAATTGATAACGCAGGATCAGGCTCGACCAATCGCAGAACCAGTCGAACAGCAGCAACAACGGAATCGCATTCCAGCCTTCGGCCAGTTGTGTCGGCGATTGCTGCTGCTTGAGCAGTTTCTTCACCCCTTCGACCACTTGCGCGCGCTGCTCGCGCACGCCCTGGGCCTGAAGGTTGACCGCGGCCAATGGCGACCCGGCAGCCAATGTCAGCAATTCGATGCGTTCTTCTTCCGAACAGTCCGGCAGTGCCTTGGCCAACCATTCCCGACTCATGGCCTCACTCGGCAGTGGGCAAGCCTGCTGCACGCAGCGACTCTTGATGGTCGGCAGCAAACGGCTCGGCTGATGGCTGACCAACAGCAACACGGTATCGCCGGACGGCTCTTCAAGACTTTTGAGCAGGGCGTTGGCGGCATTGATGTTCATCGACTCGACCGGCTCGATCAGCACCACTTTGCGCCCGCCCAACTGCGCGGTCTGAACCACGAAGCTGACCAGATCGCGAACTTGATCGACCTTGATAGCCTTGTCGGCCTCTTCCGGTTCCAGAATGTAGTTATCGGGGTGACTGCCGGCCTTGAGCAACAGGCAGGACTTGCATTCTCCGCAGGCGCCCTGTGCGGTCGGACGCTGGCACAACAGGCTGGCCATCAAGCGTTCGGCCAGCGCGCGTTTGCCGATTCCGGCCGGACCATGCAGCAGGTAAGCGTGAGCGTGCTGCGTACGACCGGCTAGCTGCTGCCAGAGACTGTCCTGCCACGGATAGGCTTCAGCCACGAGTCAGCTCCAGCAAACGAGGCAGCAAGGCATCCAGGGATTGCTGAACCTGTGCCAATGGTTGCGCGGCGTCGACCAGTACGTAGCGCGCAGGCTCCGCGGCGGCGCGCTTGAGGAAGGCACTGCGCACGGCGTCGAAAAAGGTCCGGCCTTCCAGCTCGAAACGATCCAGACGACCACGAGCACTGGCGCGAGCCAGACCCACTTCCACCGGCAGATCAAAGATCAGCGTCAGATCAGGGCGCAAATCACCCTGTACAAAGGTTTCCAGGGTAGCGATACGCTCCAGTGACAAGCCGCGACCACCACCCTGGTAGGCGTACGTCGAGTCGGTAAAACGATCACACAACACCACGGCACCGCGGGCCAATGCCGGGCGAATCACCTCGGCCAGGTGCTGGGCTCGCGCAGCGAATACCAGCAGCAGCTCGGTGTCCGAGTTCATGACTTCGTCGACTGGCGCCAACAGCACTTCGCGGATGCGCTCGGCCAACGGCGTGCCGCCCGGTTCACGGGTCAGCACGACCTCGATACCGGCGCCGCGCAGGCGCTCTGCCAGGTATTCGCGATTGGTGCTTTTGCCGGCGCCTTCCGGGCCTTCCAGAGTAATAAACAAGCCAGTCACAGGCAGTCCTTAGTCAGAGTCATTGCGGGCTTTTCGGTGCATCTGCTTCCGGCTCAGGCACGGGTGCAGGTTCAGGCGCTGGCTCTTGCGGCGAAACTGGCGGCAGAGCCTCGGGAGCGTTATCAGGTGAAGCGGCCGGGGTCGGCTCCTGCTCTTGCTCGGCCTGACCTGGCTCAGCCTGAGATTCCAGCGCCGGGGCTGGCGACGTCTCGGGCGCGGTGACCGGTGCAGGGCTGGAACGGTAATCTGCGCGGCGCTTGAGCTGGTACTCCCGCACCGCGTTGTTATGGGCGTCCAGGTCATCGGAGAACACGTGGCTGCCATCACCGCGCGCCACAAAATAAAGACTGTTGCCCGCCACCGGATTCAGCGCTGCGTGGATCGCCTCACGCCCGACCATGGCAATCGGGGTCGGCGGCAGGCCGGCGATCACATAGGTGTTGTATGGCGTCGGCTCCTTGAGATGGGCGCGGGTCAACTTGCCGCTGTAACGGTCACCAAGGCCGTAGATTACCGTCGGATCGGTTTGCAACAACATGCCGATCGCCATGCGCCGCACAAACACACCGGCAATCTGCCCGCGCTCCTGTGGCACACCGGTTTCCTTTTCCACCAGCGAGGCCATGATCAGCGCCTGGTAGGGGTCACTGTACGGCAGGTCGGTCGCGCGCTGGTTCCACTCCTTGGCGAGTACCTCATCGAGGCGATCGTAGGCGGTTTTCAGCAGCTCGACATCGGTCATGCCACGCACAAAACGGTAGGTATCGGGGAAGAAACGCCCTTCCGGGAAAAGCCCGGCATGACCGAGTTTTTCCATGACCTGGCTATCGCTCAACCCTTCCAGGGTGTGATCGAGTTTTTCCTCTTTGGCCAATGCTGCACGGACCTGATGGAAATTCCAGCCCTCCACCAGCGTCACGCTGTATTGCACCATTTCCCCACGCTTCCACAAGTCGATCAGACCTTCGACGGTCATGCCGGGAAGCATGCGGTACTCGCCGCTGTGCAGGGGTTGTTTGGGGAGATTGAAGCGCCAATACACGCGCAGCCAGAAAGCGTCCTTGATGAGACCATCGGCTTCAAGTCGCAGGAAAGTGCGGTTCGGTGTGGTGCCCTTCGGCACCTCCAGCAGTTCTTCCTGAGCGATATTCAGCGGCTGCACCAGCGCCGAATGAATTTTCCAGGCAGAAGCGCCCAACATCAGCCCCGCCAGAACCAGTCCGGTTTCCAGCAGCAGCAAGAATTTACGTCTCACGTATCAAGCATCCAGTAGCGCGCGGGCAATGGTTTGGAGTTTACGGGTGAGCGGCCCAACCGGCCAGCTCAGAGCGGCATAGGCATGCACCGGCCAAACGCCATACACGCTATTGCAGACAAAGACTTCGTCAGCCCATTGCAGCTGGTCGAGGGTGATATCGGTGATTTGCGTGGGAATGCCCGATGACTCGGCTTGAAACAATAATTCGGCGCGCATCACGCCTTCGACGCCGCAGCGCTTGAGATCAGCAGTCATGAGCACGCCATCGCGCACCAGGAACAGATTACTGAACACACCTTCGATGACGCGACCCGCCTGATCGAGCATCAAACCTTCAGCATGATCGGTGTCTTGCCATTCGGAGCGGGCGATCACTTGCTCAAGTCGGTTCAAGTGCTTGAGACCGGCCAGCAGAGGCTGAATGGAAAGTCGTGTCGTACAGGGGAACAGACGAACACCCTGCTCGCCATGAACCGCAGGATACGCCGCAGGCGGATTACCTTGCAGGATACGTCGGGCCTGGGCCGTTGGATCAGGAGCGTAACCCCGCAAGCTGTCGCCGCGGGTAAGGATGAGCTTGAGCACCCCGTCACCCAGCGCGGTGGCATAGGCCAGCAGTTCGTTGCGGATCAGCTCGTGATCGACTGCAATCGCCAGGCGCTTGCAGCCATCGGCGAGGCGCGACAAGTGCCGCTCCAGCAACAGAGGCCGCCCATCACGCACGGCGATGGTCTCAAACAGACCATCGCCGTAAGCCAGGCCGCGATCCTTCAGCGACAGAGCGTCAGCCGGCTGACCGTCGACCCAGCTCTCCATCAGCCTGCGAACCGGCGGAACACCAGCGAGCCGTTGGTGCCGCCAAACCCAAAGGAGTTGGACAGGACCACATCGATATCCATGTTGCGCGCAGTGTGCGGCACGAAATCAAGATCGCAGCCTTCGTCCGGCTCATCGAGGTTGATGGTCGGAGGCGCCACCTGACTGTTGATCGCCAGCACGCTGAAAATCGCCTCGACCGCGCCCGCCGCACCCAGCAGGTGACCGGTCATGGACTTGGTCGAACTGACGGCCAATTTGTAGGCGTGATCGCCGAACACCGACTTGATCGCATTGGCTTCCGCGAGGTCGCCTGCAGGAGTCGAGGTGCCGTGGGCGTTGACGTACTGCACCTGATCGCCATTGATCTTCGCGTCGCGCAGGGCATTGGTGATGCAACGCGCAGCACCCGCGCCATCGGCTGGCGGCGAAGTCATGTGGTAGGCATCGCCGCTGGTACCAAAGCCGATCAGCTCGGCATAAATCGTCGCGCCGCGCGCCTTGGCGTGCTCGAGCTCTTCGAGGACCAACGCACCGGCACCGTCGGACAGAACGAAGCCATCACGGCCCTTGTCCCATGGACGGCTGGCACGGGTCGGCTCGTCGTTGCGGGTCGATAGCGCGCGAGAGGCACCGAAGCCGCCCATGCCCAGACCACAGGCCGCCATCTCGGCGCCGCCGGCGATCATCACATCGGCTTCGTCGTACATGATGTTGCGAGCCGCCATGCCGATACAGTGCGTACCGGTGGTGCAAGCAGTGGCGATGGCGTAGTTAGGTCCCTGTGCGCCCAAGTGGATGGACAGGAAACCGGAAATCATATTGATGATCGAGCCAGGCACGAAGAAAGGAGAAATCCGTCGTGGGCCGGTCTCGTGCAACGTGCGGCTGGTTTCTTCGATATTGGTCAGACCGCCAATACCCGAACCCATGGCCACGCCGATGCGCTCACGGTTGGCGTCGGTGACTTCGAGGCCAGCATTGCGTACTGCCTGAAAACCAGCGGCCAGGCCGTATTGAATGAACAGGTCGAGTTTGCGAGCTTCCTTGACCGAAAGGTATTCCTCGACATTGAAGCCCTTTACCGAGCCGCCAAAACGGGTGGAATAGGCAGAAAGGTCGGTGTGTTCGATCAGACCAATGCCACTGCGGCCAGCCAGAATGCCCTGCCAACTGCTCGGCACATCCGTGCCCAGTGGCGACAACATACCCATACCGGTGACTACGACGCGTCTACGCGACACAGCACTCTCCTTTTTTCAAATGACGACTTTGCATCAGGCCTAAAGAAAAAACCGCACGCCATGATGGCAGTGCGGTTTTTCCATGACAGCAAGCAACGATTACAAACTATTACGCCTGGTGGCTAGTAACGTAGTCGATTGCAGCTTGTACAGTAGTGATCTTCTCAGCTTCTTCGTCAGGGATTTCGGTCTCGAATTCCTCTTCCAGAGCCATCACCAGCTCAACGGTGTCAAGGGAGTCAGCACCCAGGTCTTCAACGAAGGAAGCAGTGTTGACCACTTCTTCTTCTTTAACGCCCAGTTGCTCGGCAACGATTTTCTTGACGCGCTCTTCGATGGTGCTCATACCTTGTTTTCACTCCTAATGGACAAATTCAGGCAGCTGGCCAGTGGGTAAGTGTATAGAAAGACTTTTCAGCTTTTCAACTGAAAGCTTCACTCCTCAAACCCTGCGACCCGCTGCCTATAAATAGATTGCAGCTTTATAACGGATTTTAGACAGCTCGTATGACATTTTTTTGAAGCAATCCGTCACATTTGAATTACATGTACATCCCGCCGTTCACCGGGATTGTAGCCCCAGTAACGTAAGCCGCACCGTCGGATGCAAGAAAAGCGACCACAGACGCGATCTCTTGAGCTTGCCCCAGACGACCCAGCGGAATCTGCGTCTGCAAGGCTTCACGCTGTGCCTCAGGCAGTTCGCGGGTCATATCGGTGTCGATGAACCCTGGGGTCACCGAGTTTACCGTAATCGAACGCGAACCGACTTCACGCGCCAGTGCACGGCTGAAACCTTCCAGACCGGCCTTGGCGGCTGCGTAGTTTACTTGGCCTGCGTTGCCCATGGCACCCACAACAGAGCCAATACTGATAATTCGTCCCCAACGGGCCTTGGTCATGCCGCGCAAAACGCCCTTGGACAGGCGGAACAGACTGTTCAGGTTGGTATCGACAACGTCATGCCATTCGTCGTCTTTCATGCGCATCATCAGGTTATCGCGGGTGATGCCGGCATTGTTGACCAGAATCGCCGGCGCACCGAACTGCTCCTGAATGGCCGCCAGGACAGCTGCCACGGACTCGTCGCTGGTGACGTTGAGTTCCAGGCCTGTGCCTTGAATACCGTTTTCCTTCAGGGTGGCGGCAATGCGTTCGGCACCCGAGGCGGAGGTCGCGGTACCCACAACGATGGCACCCTGACGACCCAGCTCCAGGGCGATAGCCTGGCCGATACCGCGGCTCGCACCGGTGACCAGTGCAACTTTACCTTGCAGACTCATGCAAGCTTCTCCTGATTCAGGCCAACGCTGCACGGGCGGCAGCGAAAGCGTCTGGGGTATTGAGGTTGGATGTCGATACGCCTTCGGCGCAACGTTTGTTCAGACCGGCCAGCACTTTGCCTGGGCCGCATTCGACCAGATTGGTCGCGCCCTTGGCGGCCAGCGCCTGGACCGATTCAACCCAGCGTACAGGCTTGTAGAGCTGCTCAAGCAGATCGCGCTTGAGGGTTTCCAGATCGGCCGGCACATCGGCGCTGACGTTTTGCACCACAGGAATCTGCGGTGTTTGCCAGTCGATAGCGGCGATGGATTCAGCGAAACGCTCGGCAGCCGGACGCATCAGCTCACAATGGGACGGAACGCTGACCGGCAGTGGCATGGCGCGTTTGGCACCACGGGCCTTGCAACCCTCGATGGCGCGCTCGACCGCAGCCTTGGCACCGGCGATAACCACTTGGCCCGGGGAGTTGAAGTTCACGGCGCTGACCACTTCGCCCTGCGCCGCTTCGGCACAGGCTGCCAGCACGTCAGCGTCTTCCAGGCCAAGGATGGCAGCCATACCGCCCTGCCCGGCCGGAACCGCTTCCTGCATCAGTTGGCCGCGACGCTCGACCAGCTTCACCGCATCGCCCAGGCTCAGACTGCCCGCCGCGACCAGTGCGCTGTATTCACCCAGGCTGTGACCGGCAACATAAGCCGGACGCGCGCCGCCTTCAGCCAGCCACAAGCGCCATAGGGCGATCGAGGCAGTCAGAATGGCCGGTTGGGTTTTATCGGTTTGATTGAGCTGTTCTTCCGGCCCTTGCTGGGTCAGTGCCCACAGGTCATAACCCAGAGCATCGGAAGCTTCTTTGAATGTTTCGAGGACAACCGGATGTTGCGCGCCCAACTCGGCCAGCATGCCGAGGGACTGCGAACCCTGTCCCGGAAAGACGAATGCGAGGGAAGCAGACATGTAACAAGCCCCTAATGATCTTGTCGTCGGAGAATTGACGTCCCGCTTCGGGGACGCAAGAAACTGACAGTTGGATGGCCAAATGAACTGAGCAGTCACATTTAAGCATTGTCCGACGAAAACGCCTAAAGCAACAAATCCTCCAGACGGCCGTGAATCCGCTCCGGCAGGTTTTCCTGAATCTCGATCAGGGCACGGGAAATGGCACTTTGAAAACCCTGAACCCCCGCAGAACCGTGGCTCTTCACCACAATCCCCTGCAAACCAAGGAAGCTTGCTCCGTTATGCCTTGCGGGTGCCAGATCAGCTTGAAGACGCTTCATCAGCGGCAACGCCAAAGCACCCACCAGACGCGACGGCAGGCTTTTCTTGAACAATGCCTCGATGCGCCCGGCAATCATGGTCGCCAGGCCTTCGCTGGATTTGAGCAGGATATTGCCGACAAAACCGTCGCACACCACCACATCCGCTTCGCCGCGATACAAACCGTCGCCCTCGACAAAACCGATGTAATTGATGCCACGGGCAGCCTGCAACAAAGTCGCGGCCAGCTTGACCTGCTGATTACCCTTGATGTCTTCGGTGCCGATATTCAGTAACGCCACACGCGGACGCACGATACCCAGGGTTTCCGCGGCAACCGAACCCATCACTGCGAACTGCAACAGATGCTCGGCACTGCAATCGACATTGGCACCCAAGTCGAGCAGTTGGCAGTAACCCTTTTGTGTCGGAATCGCCGCCACCATGGCCGGCCTGTCAATGCCCGGCAAGGTCTTGAGCACAAACCGCGACAATGCCATCAGCGCACCGGTGTTTCCGGCACTGACACAGGCCTGAACCTTGCCATCACGCAACAACTCAAGCGCTACGCGCATCGACGAATCGGGTTTGCCACGCAAGGCCTGGGCAGGTTTTTCGTCCATGGTGATGACTTCGGACGCCGGAGCAATCGACAGGCGCGCGCGATCCACAGCCGATTGGCCAGCGATCAATTCTTCAAGGAGGGAGGGTTGACCGACAAGGGTCAGGTGCAGCGAGGGAGTAGCAGACAGGCAAGCAAGGCTGGCCTGGACAATGCTGCGGGGACCGAAGTCCCCGCCCATTGCGTCAATCGCGATGACTTGAGCAGACAAGTGATTACTCGTCAGCGCCCTTGTCGATCACTTTACGGCCACGGTATACGCCTTCTGGCGATACGTGGTGACGCAGGTGAACTTCACCAGTGGTTTTTTCTACAGACAGGGTGCTAGCCTCGAGAGCGTCGTGCGAACGGCGCATGTCACGGGCAGAGCGGGATTTTTTGTTCTGCTGAACAGCCATAATTGATTAACTCCTAAACGTTTGGGTCACGCTTTAACTGCGCCAATACACTGAACGGGTTGGACCGCGTTACCTCGTCCTCGCTCGGTTCGGGCTCATCTGCTCCCGCCGGCTGCTGGCATTCTTCCGGATGATGAGCAGGCACAATGGGCAAGGCGAGCAGAAGCTCCTCCTCGATCAGTGACTGCAGATCCAATGGATCTTCGCCCAGTTCCAGCACGTCATAACCTTTCGGCAACGACTGGGTATTCGCACCCTCCTTCACCACAGCGTAACTGCATTCGCTATGGATCGGCAGGGTGACCAGCTCAAGACAACGCTGGCAAACCATTTTGACTTCAGTGTCGATAAAGCTGTGGATGACCACAGATTTACGTTCATCTCGTTCAAAAACGAATTTAGCCTGCACCGTACCGACATTGTCGGAAAGCGGGTCGCAGAGTCTCTCCAAATCGGCCAGCAGCATTTCACCTTGAAGGGTGGTGCCACGATCAGCCAATTTGCGCGGGTCAACGTGAGGTGGAATCGGGTCATTCAACATAGGCGCAGCATTATAGGGATGCACCCGCCCATGTCAAAGGAAATTCAGCCCTGTCCGTCACTTGGAAGCCCCGCTAGAATTCTCACCTGCCATTTGGAGACACGCATGCTGCCTTTATTACTCGCTTCCAGCTCGGTTTATCGCCGGGAATTGCTGGCCCGCTTGCAGCTACCGTTCATCTGCAGCTCGCCTGACATCGACGAAAGCCATCGCCTTGGCGAATCCGCCATTGATCTGGTTAAGCGCCTCGCCGAGGAAAAAGCCCGGGCGCTGGCCGGCAGCCATGGCGCTCACTTGATCATCGGTTCCGACCAGGTCGCCGTGCTCGGCGACAGGATTATTGGCAAACCCCACACTTTCGAAAAGGCCCGCGAACAACTGCTAGCCTCAAGCGGCACCAGCGTGACCTTCCTGACGGGCCTGGCGCTGCTCAATAGCCACACCGGCCATTGCCAGGTCGACTGCGTACCTTTCACCGTACACATGCGCACACTCGACGCCGCGCGCATCGAACGCTACCTGCACGCAGAGCAGCCCTACGATTGCGCTGGCAGCTTCAAGGCCGAAGGCTTGGGGGTGAGCTTGTTTCAAAGCACCGAAGGTCCTGATGCCACCAGCCTTGTCGGCCTGCCATTGATTCGCCTTGTGGACATGCTGCTGATCGAGGGCGTGCAAATCCCCTGAAAAGCAAAAGATCGCAGCCTTCGGCAGCTCCTACAGGGATTCGTGTCACCGCAACGGACATCGAATCTGTAGGAGCTGCCGCAGGCTGCGATCTTTTGATCTTGAAACAGCTTAGCGCAGCGACGGGCCGTTAAACCCCATCCACATCGCCAAATGCTCAGCCACGCTGGCACCAAGCTTTTTCGAGAAGCGATCGAAAGGCGACTCCTGAACGGTGAAGTCCACCAACTCTTTTTCGCCGATTACATCACGCGCAACCGAACTCGCATTACCCAGGCCATCAATCAAGCCCAACGGCAGTGCCTGCTCGCCAGACCAGACCAGCCCGGAGAACAGCTCCGGATGCTCCTTGTCCTTCAGGCGATCGCCACGGCCCTGCTTGACGCTGTTGATGAACTGCTTGTGCGTAGTATCGAGCACACCCTGCCAGAACGCAGTCTCTTCGGGTTTTTGTGGTTGAAACGGATCGAGGAACGATTTGTGCTCGCCAGACGTGTAGGTGCGTCGCTCTACACCCAGCTTTTCCATGGTACCGACGAAGCCGTAACCGGCCGCCGTTACACCGATAGAGCCCACCAGGCTCGCCTTGTCGGCGTAGATCTGATCGGCAGCGCTGGCGATGTAGTAGGCACCGGAGGCACCGAGATCGGAAATCACCGCGTACAGCTTGGTATCGGGGTGCAGAGCTCGCAGACGGCGAATCTCGTCATAGACGTAGCCTGACTGCACCGGACTGCCGCCCGGACTATTGATACGCAGGATGACACCCTTGACCTTGTCGTCCTCGAAGGCCGCACGCAGGCTGCCTACGATATTGTCGGCGCTGGCCGGCTCCTTGTCGGCGATCATGCCGGTCACGTCGATCAGTGCGGTGTAGTTACCACTGCGAGTGGCGGCTTTTTCCATGTCCATCAATGGCGAGAACAATGCCAGTGCAACGAACAAGTACACAAAAGTCAGCAGCTTGAAGAAAATCCCCCAGCGACGCGACCGACGCTGTTCCTGCACACCGGCCAGCAAAGTCTTTTCCAACAGCTTCCAGCTCTTTTCGTCGCCGTTCTCTGCGCTCGCCTTGGCGGGCGCTTTCCATTCGTCAGCCATGCCATCTACCCCAGCAAAAAACGTATTAAGCCTGCTGACTCAGCCAGGCATGCAATTCAGAAAATCGATCGATCGACAGCCGCGGCTCATAAAGCTTCAACGCTTCGATGGATTGAGCACCATAGCTGACCGCAACCGAGTCCATGCCGGCGTTGCGCGCCATCTGCAAGTCGAAGGACGAATCGCCCACCATCAACGCCTGCTCCGGGCGGACCTCGCAATGGGCAAGAATCTGCTCAAGCATCAGGGGGTGTGGCTTACTCGCAGTCTCGTCGGCAGCACGGGTGATATCGAAATAATCTTCCCAGCCGTGGGACTTGAGCACTCTATCCAGACCGCGACGCGCCTTGCCGGTGGCCACGGCCAAATGATAGCCCTCGGCACGAAACGCCTCCATCGACTCGACCACACCTTCGAACAACGGCGAAGGCACCGCCTCGGAGGCGATGTAGTGATCCGCATAGTGCTGACGAAACGCTACCAGTTCGGCATCGCCGATTTCCGGATACAGGGTGCGGATGGCTTCCGGCAGACCCAGGCCGATGATGCCTTTGACGGCAAAATCATCGCGCAACTGAAACCCGGATCGCTCGGATGCCACGTGCATCGCCTCGACAATCCGACCAATGGAATCGGCGAGCGTGCCATCCCAATCGAAAATCAGCAGCTTGTAATCAGATGGGCGCACTCAATCGCTCCACGGTTTTGGCCCACATCTCGTCGACCGGCGCCTGCAACTTGAGTTCACCGCCATCAGGGAGTGGCACGGTCAGCATGTAGGCGTGCAGGAACAGGCGTTTTCCGCCCAGGTCCCGGATTTCCTTGCTGAAACCTTCGTCGCCATACTTGGTGTCGCCGGCAATGCAGTGCCCGGCGTGCAAGGTGTGGACGCGGATCTGGTGAGTGCGACCGGTGATCGGCTTGGCTTCGATCAGGGTGGCAAAGTCGCCGAAACGACGCAGGACCTTGAACACGGTCACAGATTCCTTGCCCTCCTCCTCGTCTACTTCGACCATACGCTCGCCGGAGCGCAGATTGCTCTTGCCGAGCGCCGCCCGGACTTGCTTGATCGAGGACGCCCAGTTACCGCGAACCAGCGCCATGTAACGCTTATCGACGCCATCGCCGCGCAAGGCCGTGTGCAAGTGACGCAGCATGCTGCGTTTCTTGGCGATCATCAGCAGGCCGGAAGTGTCACGGTCGAGACGGTGAACCAGCTCGAGCTCCTTGCAATCGGGACGCAACTGACGAAAGGCTTCGATGACACCGTAATTCAAGCCGCTGCCGCCGTGAACGGCGATGCCGCACGGCTTGTTGATCACGAGCAGCGCTTTGTCTTCGTAGACAATCGAGGCTTCGAGTCGCTGCAGCAGGCCTTGAGCCAGCGGCACCGGCTCGTCGCGCTCAGGCACGCGAACCGGCGGCACGCGCACGATATCGCCCGCCTGCAGCTTGTATTCGGGCTTGATCCGACCTTTGTTCACTCGCACTTCGCCTTTACGCAAAATGCGATAAATCAAGGTCTTGGGCACGCCTTTGAGCCGAGCGAGAAGGAAGTTATCAATACGTTGGCCGGCATATTCCGGCGAGACCTCAAGCAGTTGTACGCCTGGGGTCGAAGGGGCAGTAGTCGTCATGGCGCGGATGATAACAATTTTTTATGGAATTGAAGCACTTAATCATTGCTGCTATAGTCGCGAACGCCGCCAAAAGCGGCCTGGACAGCGGACCAACGGTCAAAAACCGGCCCTGACCAACGCAATTCACCAGGACGCGAGGCCGTCCTACGGGGCTTTCGCTACGTAACGGTGGAGTTTGCAGGTGTAACGAGCGCAGGTGACATGAGGCCTGAATCACGCCGTAAAGCAGAGTTTTCACTCGTTTTGCGAGCCATATTCACGGCCAGTTCACAAAGTGCAGTCAGCTGCGAATGACCCCGAGCGAGCGCTTCGGAAACATCGCCTAAATTAGCCATGATGCGTGACCCTCCCCTTTCGGAGCTCACGGTAAATGCCAACCCGCTGCGGATTCTGCGCGCGGCAGCACCCGAATTATCAGGGATACGTGTAGGGTGGAGATGCACAACCGCTGGACTGTGTAGCAATAGGCTTTATCAAGACGCTTCATCTCGTCCACAGCCGCCGGTTGATTCCTCCTCCTGACTGAGTGCTTAAGTAGCCACAGCAAGCAGGACGCGTACGTCGCGATGAAGGCCCACATTGGCCGGACTTCGCTGGACACGGGAATGGCCAACCACTCCCGACGCACCTGACACCGACCATGAGAAGTCGTGTGTGCCGAACGCCGTTTCCGGCAGCCCGGAAACCGACGGTACTACATGAAAAGAATGCTGATTAACGCAACTCAACCCGAAGAGTTGCGTGTTGCACTGGTAGATGGCCAACGCCTCTACGACCTGGACATCGAATCCGGTGCACGCGAGCAAAAGAAGGCCAACATCTATAAAGGCCGGATTACTCGCATCGAACCAAGCCTCGAGGCTGCCTTTGTCGATTTCGGCTCTGAGCGCCACGGCTTCCTGCCCCTCAAAGAAATCTCCCGCGAATACTTCAAGAAAGCCCCTGAAGGCCGCGTCAACATCAAGGACGTCCTGAGCGAAGGCCAGGAAGTTATCGTTCAGGTTGAAAAAGAAGAACGTGGCAACAAGGGCGCAGCCCTGACCACCTTCATCAGCCTGGCCGGTCGTTACCTCGTTCTGATGCCGAACAACCCGCGTGCCGGCGGTATCTCCCGTCGCATCGAAGGTGAAGAGCGCAACGAACTGCGTGAAGCCCTGAACGGCCTGGTTGCCCCGGCTGACATGGGTCTGATCGTGCGCACTGCCGGCCTGGGCCGCAGCAGCGAAGAAATGCAGTGGGACCTCGACTACCTGCTGCAACTCTGGACCGCCATCAAAGAAGCGTCGCTGGATCGTTCCGCGCCTTTCCTGATCTACCAGGAAAGCAACGTGATCATCCGCGCCATCCGCGATTACCTGCGCCAGGATATCGGCGAAGTGCTGATCGACAGCGTTGAAGCCCAGGACGAAGCCCTGACCTTCATTCGCCAGGTGATGCCGCAGTACGCCAGCAAGATCAAGCTGTACGAAGACAGCGTTCCGCTGTTCAACCGCTTCCAGATCGAAAGCCAGATCGAAACCGCCTTCCAGCGCGTCGTCGAACTGCCTTCCGGTGGTTCCATCGTTATCGATCCGACCGAAGCCCTGGTGTCCATCGACATCAACTCGGCGCGCGCCACCAAAGGCAGCGACATCGAAGAGACCGCCCTGCAGACCAACCTTGAAGCCGCCGAAGAAATCGCCCGTCAGTTGCGCCTGCGCGACATCGGCGGCCTGATCGTCATCGATTTCATCGACATGACTCCTGCCAAGAATCAGCGCGCCGTGGAAGAGAAAGTCCGCGAATGCCTGGAAGCCGACCGCGCTCGCGTGCAAGTCGGTCGCATTTCGCGCTTCGGCCTGCTGGAAATGTCCCGTCAGCGCCTGCGTCCATCCCTGGGCGAAAGCAGCGGCATCGTTTGCCCGCGTTGCAACGGCACCGGCATCATTCGTGATGTTGAATCGCTGTCGCTGGCGATCCTGCGCCTGATCGAAGAAGAAGCCCTGAAAGACCGCACCGCTGAAGTTCGCGCCCAAGTGCCGATCCCGGTGGCTGCGTTCCTGCTCAACGAAAAACGCAACTCGATCACCAAGATCGAACTGCGCACCCGTGCCCGCATCGTCATTCTGCCGAACGATCACCTCGAAACGCCGCACTTCGAAGTGCAGCGTCTGCGTGACGACAGCCCGGAAGCCGCGATCAACCAGTCCAGCTACGAAATCGCTGCTGCCGCTGCCGAAGTCGAAGAAGTCCAGCCAGCCGCTGCGACCCGCACCCTGGTTCGCCAGGAAGCCGCGGTCAAGACTGCTCCAGCCCGCGCCAATGCTCCGGTTCCGACCGAAGTCGTTGCTGCTCCGGTTGCCGCACCGGCCGCCGTGCCAGAGCCAAGCCTGTTCAAAGGCCTGGTGAAGTCGCTGGTCAGCCTGTTCGCTATTAAAGAAGAGCCTGCCGCTCCGGTTGTGGTTGAAAAACCAGCGACCACCGAGCGTCCGGCCCGCAACGAAGAGCGTCGCAACGGTCGCCAGCAAAGCCGCAACCGTAACGGTCGCCGCGATGAAGAGCGTAAGCCTCGTGAAGAGCGTGCACCGCGTGAAGAGCGTGCACCGCGTGAAGAACGCGCACCACGTGAACCACGCGAAGAGCGCGCACCACGCGAAGCCCGCGAAGAGACTCCGGTCGTAGCTCGTGAGGAACGCGCACCACGCGCGCCACGTGAAGAACGTGCACCGCGCGCTCCGCGTGAAGATCGCAAGCCACGTGGCGAGCGTGAAGAGCGTGTTCGTGAACTGCGTGAACCTCTGGACGCTGCCCCAGCCGCCGCTGCTGCCACCGCTGAAGAGCGTCCAGCCCGTCAGCCACGCGAAGAACGCGCTCCACGCCCACCGCGTGAGGAACGTCAACCACGTGCCGAGCAAGCCGCTGCTGCCGTTGCCGAAGAAGAGCTGACCACCAACGAAGAGCAACTGCAGGAAGATGGTCAGGACGGCGCCGAAGGCGATCGCCCACGCCGCCGTTCCCGTGGCCAGCGTCGTCGCAGCAACCGCCGCGAGCGTCAACGCGATGCCAACGGCAATGTGATCGAAGGTTCGGAAGAATCCGAAGCCGGCGAAGGCAATGAAGCCCCAAGCACTGCCGATCTGGCCGCCGGCCTGGCTGTTACCGCAGCCGTTGCCAGCACCGTGATCAGCGCTCCGGCCGAAGCCCAAGCCAACGAGCAAGCCGAACGCGCCACTGCCGCCACCCTGGAATCCGCTCCAGTCGAAGCGCCAGTCGTTGAAGCGATCACTCCGGTCGAAGCCACTGCATCGCCGGAAATCGAAGTAGCTCCGGTTCGTGAAGCACAGCCTGAAGTTGAAGCTGCTGCCGAGCCTGCTGTTGTCGTTGAAGCGCCTGCCGTGGTTGCAGAGCCGGTTGCTGAAACCGTTGCGGAAAACGTGACCGAAACCGTTCGTGAAGTTCGCGAAGAGCAAACCGCGTTCAACTGGGTTGCCGAGCCAGCCGTTGCTGAAACGCCTGCTCCAGCGCCAGTCGCTGAAGTCGAAGTGGCTGAAGCGGTGGTTTCCGAGCCGGTTGTTGCTGCCGAGCCAGCCCCAGTGGTTGAAGCACCGGTTGTCGCCGAAGCGCCTGCCCCCGTGGTCGAAGCCGCTCCAGTCAGCGCCCTGACACCAAGCGGCCGCGCGCCAAACGACCCGCGTGAAGTGCGTCGTCGCAAGCGTGAAGAAGAGCGTCTGCAGAAGGAGGCCGAACTGGCCGCCGCTGCTGCTCCGGCTGAAGTGGTTGCCGCTGAGTCTGCGCCGGTTGTTGCTGACGTGGTCGAAGCAGCGCCTGCCCCGGCTGCCGAAGTCGCTGCCGAGCCAGTTGAATCGGTGATCCACGAAGCACCTCGCTCCGTTCAGGAAGCGGTAGAGCAACACGAGCAAGCCCTGGAAAAAGAGCACGAGCCTAAACCTCTCGTCTGATTCCAACGGCCACTAAAAAGCCCCGCCTGGTAATCCCAGGCGGGGCTTTTTTATGTCCCAACAGATCAAAAGATCGCAGCCTTCGGCAGCTCCTACAATGGAATGCGCAACCCTGTAGGAGCTGCCGAAGGCTGCGATCTTTTGATCTTTCAGCTATCTCCAAACATCAATTTCTCAGGCACATCCACATCCCACAACACACCCGGATCATCCACCGTCACTTCAACCACCCGCCCCTGCGCAAACAACGGCTTGGCCCCGCGATCACCCGATAACGCCATCAACCCCGATCCAAAGCTGCGGCCAAATCCCACCGGATGCCCGTATTCGCCGTCCTGAACCGGCACACTGATGCAGTCATCGGCCACTTCATCCACAACTTGCTCAATGCTTGAAGGCAGGATAAACGGCATATCCCCCAACACCATCAACCAACCATCAAGCTGCGCACACGCCGCCACTCCAGCCGCAATGCTGTCTCCCATTCCAGTCGACTCGATCAGCACGATTTCGCAGCCATAGGCCTTGGCCATGCGGATCACCTGTGGACGATCAGCCGTTGTCACCAGAACCCGCTTTTCCAACGTGACCGGCAGATTGACCAGAACCTGCTCAATGACGGATCGGACTGCGCCATCACGCCCCGCGCAGTCCGCCAGCAACTTGTCCTTTTCATCGCCCGCGACCTGTCGAAACCGACTGCCCTGCCCCGCGGCAAGAACAATCACACCAATGGCTTCACTCATGCGCCCTCCCGTACCGGCTTCTTTTGCTTCAACTCGACGCCGTTCTTGATCGCCACAATCTCGGCCATCAGCGACAAGGCAATTTCCGCCGGGCTGTGACTGCCAATATGCAAGCCGATTGGCCCGTGCAATCGATCGATGGCCTGCTGCGACAAGCCTAGTTGAGCCAGGTTGTCCCGACGTTTCTGACTGTTGACCCGTGAACCCAGCGCCCCGACATAGAACGCCGGGGAATCAAGAGCTGTCAGCAAAGCCATGTCATCCAGTCGCGGGTCATGAGTAAGGGCGACAATCGCCGTGCGTTCGTCGGTCTGGATGTTCAGCACGGCCTCGTCGGGCATGCCCGAGACGAATCGCCCGTGCTGCTCTTCCCAGCCGTAGACGAACTCGCTGCGCGGATCGCAGATCAACACCTCGAAATCCAGCAACCGCGCCATTTCGGCGACATACCGCGATAACTGCCCCGCACCGATCAGCAACAAGCGCCAACGCGGGCCATAAATGGCCCGCAACGTCTGGCCATCAAAAGCCAGCACATCGGTTTTGTCAGCTGGCTGCAACAGCACTTCACCACTTGAAATATCAAGCGAGCGAGCGACGATTTCATGGGCTTCGCAGCGCGCCAGCAGTTCGGCGACCCAACCCGGTTCGCCGACGCGCTCTTCGGTCAAACGCAAGGTGCCGCCGCAGGGCAGACCGAAGCGCGCCGCCTCTTCGCGGGTCACGCCGTAGGTAATCAGTTGCACCGGCGGCCCGTCGGTCGGGATACGACCATCGTGCAGCCGGGCAATCAGGTCGTCCTCGACACAACCGCCGGACACCGAACCAATCACCACACCGTCCTCACGCAAGGCCAGCATGGCACCAGGCGCCCGGGGCGCGGTGCCCCAGGTCTGGACCACGCTGTACAACACCACCCGCTGACCGGCGCGGCGCCACTCCAGCACGCTGCGCAAGACGTTCAGATCGACGCTGTCCATCAGGCCTTGGCCTTCTGCCAGCCTTGCAACTGATAGCGAACCGGCAGATCGCGGATGCGCTTGCCAGTAGCGGCGAAGATCGCATTGCACAGCGCCGGCGCAATCGGTGGTACGCCCGGTTCGCCGACGCCGCCCAAGGGCACGGTGCCCGGTGGCGTGACGAGATGCACAGCGACTTCCTTCGGCGCCAGGGACATGCGCGCCACTTCGTACATGTGGAAGTTGTCCTGCTGCACCTTGCCGTCCTTGAAGCTGATCTCGCCGAGTACCGCGTTGCCCAGGCCCATGACGCAAGCGCCTTCGAATTGCGCGCGAATGCGTTCAGGGTTGATCTGCGGCCCGCAATCCACAGCGATGTCAGCCTTATGCACAATCAAGGTGCCATCGTCTTTGACTTCGACCTCAATCACCGCAGCCACGTAGGTCACGAAGCTGTAATGCACCGCCAGGCCCAACCCTCGGCCCTTCGGCAACTCGCGCCCCCAACCGGCGGCTTTGGCGGCGGTTTCCAGTACCGTGCGCAGGCGCGCGGTGTCGATCGGATAACGCTCGGGCGATTCGCCGTAGTTCCACTCTTCACTCAAGGTAAGCGGATCAATCTGACGATCCGGGCCGAGCAATTTGATCTGATACTTGAGCGGATCTTCCCCGGCCTTGTGCGCCAGTTCATCGATGAAACTCTGGATCGCGAAACCGTGGGGAATGTTCGACACCGAGCGATACCAGCCAACCCGGGTGTGGACGGTGGCTTCGGGGTTTTCCAGACGGATGTTGGGGATCGCATAGGCCATGTTGGTGAAGCCCATGCCCAACTCGAACGCAGCCTCATGGTTCATGCCCGGGGCGAATAGCGCGGTGATACTCGGCGCCACCGTGCGGTGTAACCAGCCGGACGGCAGACCGTCCTTGTTCAGACTGGCCTTGAGGTACTCCGCCGATACGGTGTGGAAGTAGGAACAATGAATGTCGTCTTCACGGGTCCATTGCACCCGCACGGCTTTACCGGGGAATTCCTTGGCCAGGATGGCTGCTTCAATAATGAAATCGGGCTTGGACTTGCGACCGAAACCGCCACCTAGCAACGTGACATTGAACGTGACGTTATCGAACGGCAGGCCCAGGCGCTCGCCGATGCGTTCACGGGTAACTTGTGGCGCCTGGCTCGGCCCCCAGGCTTCGCACACGCCATCCTTATAGCGGGCGATGGCGACCATCGGTTCCATCGGCGATTGCGACAGATGCGGCAGGTAGTAGGAGGCTTCAAGGGTGCTGTCGGCGCTACTCATGGCCTCCTCGATGTTGCCGGTATTGCGCACTACTTTGCCGGGCTTGAGCGAGGCGGCTTCCAGTTCCTTGCGGTAGGCAATCGAGTCATAACTGGCGTTGGCGCCATCATCCCACTCGATCTTCAGCGCTTCACGGCCCTTGATTGCCGCCCAGGTGTTGTTGGCCACCACGGCGATACCACCCAGCGGCTGAAACTCCGAAGGCAGCGGACGGCTTTCGATCTGAATCACTTTGACCACGCCCGGGACTTTCATCGCGGCGCTGCCATCGAAGCTCTTGACCTTGCCGCCGTACACCGCAGGCCGGGCAATGGTGGCGAACAACATGCCGTCGAAATGCACGTCGGCGCCATAGACCGCGCGACCGTTGACGATGTCCTCACCGTCGATGGCCTTGGTGCCCTCCTTGCCGATGTAGCGGAATTCCGAAGGTTGTTTGAGCTTCAGGCTGTCACGCGCCGGCACGGCCAACGCACCGGCAGCAGCGGCCAGGGCGCCATAACCCAGCTCGCGGCCGGAGGGTTTGTGGATGACTTTATGCAGCTGCGCATGGCATTCGCTGACCGGCACTTTCCACTGGTCGGCGGCGGCCTGTTCGAGCATGGTCCGCGCGGCGGCGCCACAGCGGCGCATCGGCTCGTACCAGTGGCGCATGCTGCGCGAACCGTCGGTGTCCTGGTTGCCGAAGCGCACTTCGTCACCCGGCGCCTGCTGCACTTTGACCCGAGCCCAATCAGCTTCTAGTTCATCGGCAACCACCATGGTCAGACTGGTGCGCACGCCTTGGCCCATTTCTGAACGGTTGCACACCACCGTCACCGTGCCATCGGCGGCGATGCTGACGTAAACCTTGGGATCATCCACCCAACCATTGGGCATGCCATCGGCGCCGAATTTCTTCACTTCTTCGGCAAACACGTCCTGCCAGCCCCAACTCGCAGCGACCACCAGCGCACCGGCAGCGCCCACACCTTTTAGGAAACCACGGCGGCTGAGGTTGCTCAGGGCGAAATCATTCGGTAACTGGCTCATGCCTTGGCCTCCTTCAGGTGAGTGGATGCCTGGCGGATGGCAGTCTTGATGCGGTTGTAGGTGCCGCAGCGGCAGATGTTGCCGACCATCGCCTCTTCGATCTGCTCGTCGCTCGGGTTCGGATTGGTCTTGAGCAACGCAGTGGCCGACATGATTTGCCCGCCCTGGCAGTAACCGCACTGGGCTACCGCAGTGTCGAGCCAGGCTTGCTGCACGACTTTGCCGACCGGGTCGGCGTGCAGATTGTCGATAGTGGTGACGTTCTGCCCCACTACCGAGCCAATCGGCGTGATGCAACTGCGCGCCGGAGCGCCTTCGATATGGATGGTGCAAGCACCGCACAAGCCCATGCCGCAGCCGAATTTGGTGCCGTTGTAGCCGGCCACATCGCGGATTGCCCAGAGCAGCGGCATGTCCTCGGTGACGTCGAGTTGATGGTCTTGACCATTGAGCTTCAGGGTAATCATGGGCACGCCCGCATAGTATTGGGTTATGGGGTCGAGCAATCTGCCGCTTTAGCCAAGCGGTTTGGTTATCACAGATCGACTCAGGCTAATGGGCTCTCTTGTGCTGACGAACACGTCTGCACTGGGCCTTTGGTGGAATAAATGCTGGATCGTCAGACGGCTAAGTTAACCCAGCATTAACAGAAAACTTCTTCCCGGAAAGCATAGATAACGCGAGCCCTGTAGGAACTGCCGAAGGCTGCGATCTTTTGATTTTGATTTTAAAAAAAAAGATCAAAAGATCGCAGCCTTCGGCAGCTCCTACAGGATGAATGTCATAAAAAAGCCCCGCACATTGAAAGATGTGCAGGGCTTGAGATCCATCCTGAAAGCGTAGCTTCAATAACGGTTCGGTTCCATTTCCAGCTCGACATGGAAACGCTCTGAAATGTCTTTCTGAATGCGCTGTGCCAGGTCGAGCAACTGCAACCCGGTGGCGCCGCCGTAGTTGACCAGCACCAGTGCCTGCAACTTGTGCACGCCCGCGTCGGCTTCGCGGAAACCTTTCCACCCTGCCCGCTCGATCAACCAGCCGGCGGCCAGTTTCATTTGCCCGTCAGGTTGCGCGTAGGCCACCAGATCCGGATGTTCGACCTTGAGTCGGGCAACCAGCGCCGCCGAGACCAACGGGTTCTTGAAGAAACTGCCGGCATTGCCGAGCACCACCGGGTCCGGCAGTTTTTCGTTGCGGATGCTGCAAATGGCCTGGCTGACATCGGTGGCGGTCGGATGATCGATGCCTTGTTCAGTCAAGCGCTGGCGCACCGGGCCGTATTCCAGATGCAGGTGCGCGGTGCGGTCGAGGTTGAAACGCACCCGCAGAATCAGCCAGCGCCCCGGCTGCTGTTTGAACAGGCTGTCGCGGTAAGCGAAGTTGCATTCTTCCAGGGTGAAGTCGCGCAGTTCGCCGCTTTGACGATCGAGCGCAGTCAGGCCGGCAAACACGTCCTTGATTTCCACCCCGTATGCGCCGATGTTCTGCATCGGTGCCGCGCCGACGGTGCCAGGAATCAAGCTAAGGTTTTCCAGGCCGGACAAACCCTGAACCAAGGTGTGTTGCACGAACGGATGCCAAGGCTCGCCAGCCTCTGCTTCGATCACCACTTTGTTGCCGTCGTCGCTCACCACCCGAATGCCACGGGTGGCCATGCGCAGCACCAGCGAATCGATATCGGCAGTCAGCAACAAATTGCTGCCACCGCCGATCACCAGCAGCGGCACATCATGTTCCTGCGCATAGGCCAGCGCTTCGCGCACATCGGCGTCGCTATGCGCCTCGGCAAACAGGCGGGCCTGAACATCCACGCCAAAACTGTTGAACGGCTTGAGCGAAACCTGCGAACACACCTGCAAACTCATAACCGCCCCTTCAACTCGATCACCAGCAAATCACTGGCACGCTCGATCAAATCCAACACTTGCTCGAAGCCCTGATCGCCATCGTAGTACGGGTCAGGCACTTCATCGACGTCCGACTCGTAGCGCCGCAGGAACAGGTCCAGCTCGGCCTTGCCCTTCGCCGGTTGCAAGGCCTTGAGGTTGCGCAGGTTGCTGTTGTCCATCGCGAGGATCAGGTCGTACGTGGCGAAATCGGCGCGGGTCACTTGCTGGGCGCGCTGGGCGGACAGGTCGTAACCACGCAGTTTCGCCGCTGCCTGACTGCGCTTGTCCGGTGCCTTGCCGACGTGCCAGTCACCGGTGCCGGCCGAGGCGACTTCGATTTGATCCGCCAGCCCCGCCTCGCGCAGTTTATGCCGCAGCACGCCTTCGGCCGTGGGTGACCGGCAGATGTTGCCCAGGCACACAAACAAAACCCGCATCAGGCCTCCAGCAGGCGACGAACGCGCTCAAGGTCTTCAACAGTGTCGACGCCGGGCGGCGGTGCGATCAGCGCATCGGCGACGTGAATTCGTACGCCGTGCCACAGCGCGCGGAGTTGTTCCAGGCACTCGGTGTTTTCCAGCCAGCATGGACCCCAGTTGACGAAGTCCTGCAAGAAACCGGCGCGGTAGGCATAGATGCCGATGTGGCGACGGTACGGAACGCCTTCCGGCAGCTGCTCGCGGCTTTGGGCGAAAGTATCGCGCGCCCATGGCAATGTGGCGCGACTGAAAGTCAGCGCCAGGCCATTGAGGTCGCTGACGACCTTGACCACGTTGGGATTGAACAGGGTTTCGACGTCTTCGATCGGCTCGGCCAGGGTGGCCATGCGCGCTTCGGTGTGCGCCGCCAGGTTAGCGGCGACCTGATCGATCACGCTCGGCGGGATCAGCGGTTCGTCGCCCTGGACGTTAACGACGATGGCGTCGGGCGCCAGGCCCAGTTTCGCCGCGACTTCCGCCAGGCGATCAGTGCCGGAATTGTGGTCTTCGCGAGTCAGCACCACTTCGGCGCCAAAACCCTTGCAGGCCTCGACAATGCGCGCATCGTCAGTGGCGACCACCACGCGCTGGGCGCTGCTTTTGCTCGCCTGTTCCCAGACGTGCTGAATCATCGGCTTGCCGCCGATCAGCAGCAGCGGCTTGCCCGGCAAACGGGTGGAGGCGTAACGCGATGGAATGACGACGGTGAAGGCTGTGGTCATTTATCCAGGCGCTCGTCGGTGGTCAGGGTACGGGCTTCGCTTTCGAGCATCACCGGGATACCGTCGCGAATCGGGTACGCCAGGCCGGCGCCCTTGCTGATCAGCTCGGTCTTGTCGGCGCTGAGCTTGAGCGGGCCTTTGCAGACCGGGCAAGCGAGGATGTCGAGCAATTTGGTGTCCATGAGCATTCCCTGGAAAAAAACGGATTTAAGGCAACAGACGAGCCGGCAACAGGCGCATCAGCTGTGTATCGAACCAGGCCACGAAGGCCGGCGACGGCACAGCATCAACCGCCAGGTACCACCAATCGGCGGCGGCGAAGGCACGGCACTTCACCGCGTCCTTTTCGGTCATAACCAACGGCAATGACGGGGTAAAATTCAAGGCCTGCACGCTGTATTCGGCGTGGTCGGCAAACGCATGTGGAACAGGCTGCCAGTGTAACGTTTCGAGGGTATTGAAGAAACGCTGCGGATTGCCGATCCCGGCCACCGCGTGCAAGGCCTGACCGGGCGCGAAATGGTCGAGGGGACGACGCTCAGCGCTTTGCAGATTGATCAGCGCAGTCGGTTGCAGCTGGAAGGCGAAACCGCCGTCACGATCAGCCGCGGCACCGTTGTAGAGCACGGCGTCGACGCTTTGCAGACGCTCCATCGGCTCACGCAAAGGCCCGGCCGGCAAGCATCGCTGATTACCCAGGCCTCGGGCATTGTCGATCAGCACCAGTTCCAGGTCACGAGCCAAACGGTAATGTTGCATACCGTCATCGGACAGGATCAGGTCCAGCGGCTCACTCGCGAGCAAGGCTTTGACGGCGGCGCTGCGATTCGGATCGATCATCAAAGGTACGCCCGTGCGCTGGACAATCAGCAGAGGTTCATCACCTGCAACGTCCGCGCTTTGATCGGCTTCGACCCGCCACGGCAACCGTGGCGGCTTGGCACCGTAGCCACGGCTGACCACGCCGACCCGCAAACCGCTGCGCTGGCAATGCTCGATCATCCACAGAATCAGCGGCGTCTTGCCGGTACCGCCGACGGTGATGTTGCCGACGATGATCAGCGGCACGGGCGGCTGGTAGATCTCACCCTCGCCGGCCAGGAAGCGCTTGCGCTTGTTAATGACCACGCGCCGGTACAACCACTCCAGCGGCTGCAACAGCTTGAGGGCCGGATGACCTTGATACCAAGCGGCGAGCAGGCGATCGGACATGGCCATCAGGGCGCGGGCGCCGCCGCTTCGACTGTGGTCATGCGCAGGTGGTTGAAGCCGAGCTTGCCAGCGGCGTCCATGGCCGTGATGACGGATTGATGCTGGGATTTGCCGTCGGCGCTGATGGACAGCGGCCGATTGGTGTCGCCATTGGATTCTTTCTGCAATGCGTCCATCAGGGTGGCCAAATCGCTTTTCGGCAGGACCTGGTTGTTCACCGAGAACACGCCGTCGGCACTGATCGCGATGTCCAGTTGCTTGGATTGGTCCTCGGCGGGCGAACCGCTAACGGCTTCCGGCAGCTCGACGCGCAGTTGGGTTTCACGGGTAAAAGTCGTCGTCACGACGAAAAACAGCAGCAGGATAAACACCACGTCAATCAGCGACGCGAGGTTGATATCCACGTTCTCCCGTTGCTTGCGGCGGAATTTCACGCTTTGCCCCCAGCCAGGTCTACATCACGATCACCCTGAACGACTTCGACCAGTTTGATCGCTTCCTGCTCCATGCCTACCACCAGCTCATCGATCCGGCGTTGCAGGAAACGGTGGAAGAACACCGACGGGATACCGACCATCAGGCCCGCAGCCGTGGTGATCAACGCTTTCGAGATACCACCGGCCAGCACCGAGGCGTTGGTGGTCATGCCCGTGCCCATGAACGCGCTGAAAATGTCGATCATGCCCAGCACCGTACCGAGCAGGCCCAGCAACGGAGCCATGGCGGCGATGGTGCCGAGGGCGTTGATGTAGCGCTCCAGTTCGTGGATGACGCGCGCGGCGGCCTCTTCGATGCACTCTTTCATGATCTCGCGACCATGTTTGGAGTTGGCCAGGCCAGCCGCCAGGATCTCACCCAGTGGCGAGTTGGCGCGCAGCTCCTTGAGTTTTTCCTTGTTGAGTTGCTTGTCCTTGATCCAGACCCAGACCTGCCCGAGCAAATGCTCCGGGGTCACACGACTGGCTCGCAGGGTCCACAGACGCTCGGCAACGATTGCCATTGCCGCGATGGAACTCAGGATGATCGGCAGCATCATCCAGCCGCCGGATTTGACCAATTCCCACACAGTGACAATCCCCTCGAAAAAGTGCGCCACTCTAACATAGGGGGTCGGCGCACCGAAGACCGTGATGTCGCATCCGGTCGGCCTGTCATAACTCGCGGTTATTGATTCAAGGGCGGCGGATCGCGCCAGAAGCGCCGTTCCAGACGCATTGCGTGCGGCGATCCAAAACGTCCCAGTTGCAGATGAATGGCCCCCTGCTCCGCACTGTCGTAAATCGCCATGTCGCGCTTTCGATAGCGCGCCAGCACCGTCGGGTGCGGATGACCGAACGAATTACCCTGCCCCCTTGAAATCAGCACGGCTTTGGGCTGCAAGCCGTTGAGCAGCGCCATCGATGACGAACTGCGACTGCCATGGTGCGGTGATTGCAGCCACTCGGTGGTGACGGCCATGGGGCTGTCAAGCAGAGCTTTTTCGGCGGCAATGTCGATGTCGCCGGTCAACAACATTCGTTCGCCATTGGCTTCAATCTGCAAAACGCAGGATTTCTGATTGCTGTCACTGGCCGACGGCCATTGCCAAAGTTGGAACTTCACCGCGTCCCAGGTCCACTGGTGACCACTCTCACAGGCCTCGGCGTGCAACTCGACAGGCAGGGCCAGCGGGTCGCCACTGAGCACCCTTGTCACTGGTAGCCCACTGGCAACCGCCCGCGCGCCACCGGCATGATCGGCGTCGGCGTGACTGATCAGCATCAGGTCAAGTTGTTTCACGCCGAGTTTGCGCAATGACGGCAGCACCACTCGTTCACCGAGGTCGAAATCGCCGAAACGCGGGCCGGTGTCATACAGCAGCGTGTGATGGCGCGTGCGCACAAGGATGGCCAAGCCCTGGCCGACATCCAGTTGCCAGACTTCGGCGATGCCTTGCGATAACATCGGGCGTGGCGGAAAAACCAGCAATAGCAGCATCGGCCAGCCCAACGGGCGCATCGGTACGCCGCGCGGCAGCAACAGTAAAACGGCGCCCAAGGCACCGATGCACCAGACCCACAGCGGAATCGCCGTCGGCACCCATGCTGGAATCTGTCCGGCCATCAGGGCCAGGCCGCGGAACAGTCCGTCGATCAAACCACCCGCTAGCCACAGCAACCCTTCGCCCACATAAGGCACCGGCAACAACAGCGTCCCGAGCAAGGCCGGTGGCAGCACCACCAGACTGATCCACGGCACCGCCAACAAGTTGACCAGCGGTCCGCTAACGCTGATCGGCAAGCCGAGTACCAGCAGCAACGGGCCCAGGCCGATTGCGATCAGCCATTGCGCGCGGGTCCAGGTTTGCCACCAGCGCCACGGTCCCAGCCGACCGCCGAAGGTGAAGATCAGCACCGCCACCGCCGCGAACGACAACCAGAATCCCGGTTGCAAACTCGCCAACGGGTCCAACAGCAAAACGCCATTGAGCGCCAGCAGCAAAGGCCACCAGGCGCCAAGATGGCGGAAGCGAAGACGCCATAACAGCACCAAACCGATCATCAGACAGGCTCGACGCACCGGCACCTCGAAGCCGGCCAACAGCCCATAACCAATTGCGGCCGCGAATGCCAGGCCACAGGCCCAGGGCAGCCAGGGCAGGCGGCTTGGCCACAGGCCATAACGGGCGAGTCCGGCAATCAACAGATACACAACCCCCGCCAGCAGCCCGACGTGTTGCCCGGATATCACCAACAAATGCACGGTGCCGGTGTCTTGCAGCACCTGCCAGTCTTCGCGACTGAGCCCGGCGCCGTCTCCGAGCACCAACGCCGCCAGCGCCCCGGCTCGGCCTTGGGCGTCTGTCGCCAGCAACCGCTGGCGGATGCCGTCGCGCCAGGCCCAGCGTGCCTCGGCCAGTCGTTCGCCGTCCTTGACCGTGCCGGTCGCGCCGATGCGTTGCGCGAGCAGCCAGGCGTCGTAATCGAAGGCATGGGGATTGAGCAGCCCGGCAGGACGCTTTAACTTGACCGCCAGTCGCCAACGTTCGCCGCTGTTCACTGGTGGTCCGTCGTACCAGGCCAGGCGCATCAGTGGCGGCACTTTGCCGTGTCGCGAGCGTGCGTCCGCCAGTTCGAAACGCACCACGCCGTCGTTGTGCTGGGGCAAGCCCACCACCCGCCCTTCGACCCAGCGCGTTTGACCGTCCAGGTTCGGGGGCAAGCGATCATCCAGCGCCCATTGCGCCTGCAAACAGGCCCAACTCAAACCGAACAGGAAAAACGCTACCGGATAGGTCCTGAACGGCAACAACATCAAACCTACAACCGGCATCAACAGCCATAACCCGACCGGCGGCAATGCCGGTAAAAAACGCAAGGCCAACAGACCCAACGCCAGCGCCAACATCCCTGTGCGCATAAGCCCGTCCTTGAGAGTCCCGTCCCTAGGCATAGACGAGTGATCGCACGGCCGTCGTTATTAATTGTCACAAAGTCTGAATGGGCGGCCCGCAGAATCCAGACATACTTGCCGCCTTAACCGACCGAGAAGCCTTATGCCCCGGCGCTTATTCAAACGCTACATGCCAGACCCGACCAGCATCAAGGAACACAAATCCTTACGCTTTCTCGGCACTCTGCTGCATGACCCGAACCTCTGGCACCTCAATCGCCATTCCGTCGCCCGGGCCATGGCGGTCGGTCTGTTCGCGGCATTCCTGCCGATTCCGTTGCAGATGCTGGTTGCTGCGATTCTCGCGATCATCGTGCGCGGCAACATGCCTATTGCGGTGAGCCTGGTCTGGCTGACCAACCCGATCACCATGCCGGCGGTTTTCTTCTGCACTTATCAGACCGGCGCCTGGTTGATGGACGTCCCCGCTCGCCATCTGCCGGATGAGCTGACCTGGGAATGGATCCGCGGCGAGTTATCGACTTTGTGGCAGCCATTCTTGTTGGGGTCGGTGGTGACGGGGCTGGTGCTGGGGGCGTTGGCTTATTGCCTGGTGATGATGTACTGGCGCTGGTGGGTAGCGCGGCAGTGGCGGCGACGCAAGCAGCGGCGGATGTGAGAATGCAAAACGGCCTCCCATTGGGAGGCCGCTGTTTTGATTGGGACCCTATCCATTGCGGCGACAACCGCAACAGCATTTGCAAACCCCCAATCTGCAGGAACCGGCTTGCTGGCGATTGCAGGCAGGCGCGGTGATGCCGACTGAACTGCCGTCATCGCCAGCAAGCCGGCTCCTACAGGGCATTTGTGTACTGAGATCTTAAGTACGCATCCCCCGCCCACTCACCAGCAACCGCGCACAACCGAGGTACAACACGACCGTTGCCACCAGCATGAACGTAATCGCAATGCTGATCCGGATATCCGACACCCCAAGAATGCCGTAACGGAATGCGTTGACCATGTGCAGCACCGGGTTGGCCAGCGACACGGTCTGCCAGAATGGCGGCAGCAACGAGATCGAGTAGAACACCCCGCCCAGGTAGGTTAACGGCGTCAGCACAAACGTCGGGATGATCGAGATGTCATCGAAGTTGCGCGCAAACACGGCGTTGATGAAACCCAGCAGCGAGAAGATCGTTGCCGTCAGCACCACCACCAGAATGGTCACGCCCAGGTGATGCACCTGCAAATCGGTGAAGAACAGCGACAGCAGCGTCACGATGATCCCGACCATCAACCCGCGCAATACGCCACCGAGGGTGTAGCCGATCAGGATGGTGTGCGGGGAAACCGGCGATACCATTAGTTCTTCGATGGAGCGCTGGAACTTGCTGCCGAAGAAACTCGATACCACGTTGCCGTAGGAGTTGGTGATCACCGACATCATGATCAGCCCCGGCACGATGTATTCCATATAGGTGAAGCCACCCATATCGCCGATTTGCCGACCGATCAGGTTACCGAAAATCACGAAATACAGAACCATGGTGATCGCTGGCGGCAGCAGCGTCTGCGGCCAGATCCGGGTAAAGCGCCGGACCTCACGGTAAACAATGGTGTTGAGG
This sequence comes from Pseudomonas sp. GL-RE-29, assembly GCF_019947275.1. NCBI lineage: Bacteria > Pseudomonadati > Pseudomonadota > Gammaproteobacteria > Pseudomonadales > Pseudomonadaceae > Pseudomonas > Pseudomonas sp. GL-RE-29. The sequence continues at coordinate 11,395 of NZ_JAGYGD010000042.1, read as the reverse complement.
GCAACGAGGTTGGGTTGCAGCTCGGAACTCATACCGCCACCTTCGACAGATTTTTCTCCACCAGGGACACGAACAACTCCTCGAGGCGATTGGTTTTGTTACGCAGGCTCAACACTTCAATGTTTTGCTGCGCCAGCTGAGTGAACAGCGCCGTGATGCCCATGCTCTTGTCGACCTGGACTTCCAGGGTGTGACCATCGAGCAAGCGTGACGGATAACCGATCAGTTGCGGCGGCGCGCTGACACCGTTCTTCAAGTCCAGCAGGAAAGTCTCGACATGCAGCTGACCGAGCAACTGCTTCATGCTGGTGTTTTCGACGATGACGCCGTGGTCGATGATGCCGATGTTGCGGCACAGCTGCTCAGCCTCTTCCAGATAGTGCGTGGTGAGGATGATGGTGATGCCTTTCTGGTTCAGCTCGGTGAGGAAGGTCCACATCGAACGTCGCAGTTCGATGTCCACGCCGGCAGTCGGTTCGTCGAGGATCAACAGGCGCGGTTCGTGAACCAGCGCACGGGCGATCATCAAACGACGCTTCATGCCGCCGGACAGCGAACGCGACGGCACATCGCGTTTGTCCCACAGACCGAGTTGGGTCAGATACTGCTCGGCGCGCTCCTTGGCGACTTTCGATGGAATGCCGTAGTAACCGGCCTGGGTCACGACGATGTCGAAGGTCTTTTCGAACTGGTTGAAATTGAATTCCTGGGGCACGACGCCGATGGAGCGTTTGAGCTGCGCCGGGTTCTTGTCCAGGTCGTGACCGAAGATATTCACCGTGCCGCTGGTCTTGTTCACCAGGGTCGAGAGAATGCCGATGGTCGTGGATTTGCCGGCGCCGTTCGGGCCGAGCAAGGCGAAGAAGTCACCTTCGGCGACATCCAGATCGATACCACTCAGGGCCTGGAAACCGTTGCCGTAGGTTTTGGTTAGCTGCCGGATGGACAGAGCGGAACTCATATCGGATTTATGCACCAAGAAGGGAAGAAAAGGATAAATAGTGGCGGGCGGCGAGCAATGCAACCGCGCTGCATGAGCGCAATGGTGCTTGTCGCCGCCACACAAGTACAGTCAAGTGTGTCGATAGTAGGTATTAAGTCAACGCGGTCATAACGGCCTTGCGATACGCCGGACGCTCTTGCAACCGCGCGTACCAAGCCTCTAGATGTGGCATTGGCGCACGCTCGATCGGCATCTCGAACCAGGCATAAATGAAACTGCCCAGGGGAATGTCGCCCATGCCGATCTCGTCACCGGACAGGTAAGGCTTGGTCGCCAGCGCTTGATCGGCCATCGCCAGCAGCGCTTCGCATTCCTTGATCGCAGCCTTGATCGCGGGCCAGTCCTGCTGATCGGCCGGGGTACGCAACACGCCCCAGAAAACCGTGCGGAACGGTCCGGCCAAATTGGAAGTGGTCCAGTCCATCCACTTGTCCGCGGTGGCCCGTACTTGCGGATCTGCCGGACACCACGGGGTATTCGCCGCATGTTTGGCCAACAGGTAACGGACGATGGCGTTGGATTCCCACAATACGAAACCGTCGTCTTCAATCACCGGCACACGGCCATTGGGGTTCATGGCGCGGTACTCGGGCGTATCGACGACACCATAGGCGCCGCCCGCATCGATGGCCTCGTAGTCCAGGCCCAGCTCCTCGGCGGCCCACAAAGGTTTTCTGACATTCGATGAATTTTTCCGACCCCAGATCTTCAGCATGACCGCCCTCTCGATTGATGAATGCGCAGGCAGCATACGCCGGATCAGGCGCGACTCAAATCGCTCTGCATGTCGCCCAGCAGCTGCGGTAGCTGCTCGCCAAACAGGTGCGGATAACACTTTTCAAGGTGTTCGAAGAAGAACGTTTCCGGTACGTCGGTGTATTGACCGTGATCAATCAGGTACTCCATCAACTTCTCGCCGTCGCGATTGAAGGGATGAAAAACGCTGTCGTTGATCCCGTCGAATTCCAGCGGCGCCACATTGAACAGCTCGCACAAACCCTGGTTGAAGGCAGGCGTCGCCTTGACCCAACGCCCGTTCAAATAAAGCTCGGTGTAGCCGTGCATGGCGAACACGTCGCTCTTGAGCAATTGGAGCAAACGCGGCGTCGACAAATGATTGCGCACATCCGCCAGACCGATCCGTGCAGGTATCCCGCAATGCCGTGCTGCACCGGCCAGCAACGTGGCTTTGGGCACGCAGTAACTTTCCCCGGTCGTCAGCGCATAGCTGCCGCGCAAGGTTTGCGGATCACGGCTGAAGGTATACGGGTTGTAACGCACGGCCTCGCGCACGGCGTAATAGAGATGGATCGCCTGCTCGAGCGAGTCGCGACTGGCGCCACGATGTTTTTCGGCGAACTCCACCACCGAGGGGTGGTCACTATCGATGAAGCGACCGGGACTCAGATACTCGTGCATGAGGGCAATCTCCTGGGGAAGTCCCGAGTCTAGCGAGAGGTTCAGCACAGAGATAACGACGTTTCGGCCAAACATGGGCGCTTTGCCGCCCGCTCAATGAACGATCTTTCACGGTCTGTCGCGGATAAGGCCTACACAATCATCCAGGGTTTCCCACGATTTCAATCACATCGCTCTGACCACCCCGTTTCGCGGATGCCGTCTAAGCTCTGTGGGTTGGTTCGCCCTGGGTTCACGGAGGATTAAATATGCTGCTGTTGTGGATACTGGTTCTGGTTGTCGGGATAGCTTATTTAGCCCACCGTCGCATCGCGCCACTGCCTGCCTTGGGCATCGTGGCTGTCTATCTGCTGGCAATGGGCGCGTTCAGCCGCGCACCGGGTTGGCTGCTGTTTATCTTCTGGGTGCTGACCGCCGCTGTGGCGGCGCCCCTGCTATTGCCTGATCTGCGGCGCAAATTCTTCAGCGCACCGATGTTCAACTGGTTCCAGAAAACCCTGCCGCCGATGTCGGAAACCGAACGCGATGCCATCGAAGCGGGCACCGTGTGGTGGGACGGCGAACTGTTCAGTGGTCGCCCGGACTGGAACAAACTGCTGTCCTATCCCAAAGTGCAACTGAGCGAAGAGGAACAGGCCTTTATTGACGGCCCGACCGAAGAACTCTGCGGCATGGTCAGCGACTGGCAGCTCGGTCAAACCATGGATTTGCCCGCCGAGGCTTGGGCTTACATCAAGGACAACGGCTTCTTTGCCCTGATCATTCCCAAGGAGTTTGGCGGCAAGGGTTTCTCCGCTTACGCCCACTCCCAGGTGGCGATGAAACTGGCGAGCCACAGCGGCGACCTCGCCTCCACCGTGATGGTCCCCAACTCCCTCGGCCCTGCCGAACTGTTGCTGCATTACGGCACTGACGAACAACGCAACCATTACCTGCCACGTCTGGCGCGCGGCGACGAGATTCCCTGCTTTGCACTGACCGGTCCTCTGGCCGGTTCCGACGCGGGCGGCATGCCCGACACCGGGGTGATTTGCAAAGGTGAATGGGAAGGCAAGGAAACCCTCGGCCTGCGCCTGAACTGGGAAAAGCGCTACATCACCCTGGGCCCGGTGGCCACCCTGCTCGGCCTGGCGTTCAAGGCTTACGATCCGGACCATTTACTGGGAGAAGAGGAAGACCTGGGCATCAGCCTGGCACTGATTCCGACCGATCTCCCCGGCGTTGAAATCGGCCGTCGACACCTGCCATTGGGTGCGGCGTTCATGAACGGCCCGAACTCCGGCAAGGACGTTTTCGTGCCGCTGGAGTTCTTGATCGGCGGCCAGGAAATGCTCGGCAAAGGCTGGATGATGCTGATGAATTGCCTGTCGGTCGGGCGTTCGATCTCCCTGCCGGCGGTAGGCACTGGCATGGCCAAGTTCACTAGCCTGGTAACCGGCCAGTACGCGCAGATTCGCGAGCAGTTCAACGTTCCGATCTCCGCTTTCGAAGGCATCCAGGAAGCCATGGCGCGTATCGGTGGCAACGCCTGGATGATGGACGCCGCACGAATGCTGACTGCCAACGCAGTGGACCTCGGCGAGAAACCATCGGTGCTGTCGGCGATTCTCAAGTACCACCTCACCGAACGCGGTCGCGAGTGCATCAGCCAGGCGATGGATGTGCACGGCGGCAAGGCGATCATCATGGGGCCGAACAACTACCTCGGGCGCAAATGGAACGGCGCGCCGATTTTCATTACCGTGGAAGGCGCGAACATTCTGTCGCGCAACCTGATGATCTTCGGCCAAGGCGCAATTCGCTGCCATCCTTTCGTACTCAAGGAAATGGCCCTCGCGACTCGCGAGGACAAGGATCAGGCACTGATCGAATTCGACGGTTTGCTGCTCAAACACATCGGTTTTGCGGTGAGCAACGCGGCCAGCACGTTGGTGCTGAACCTCGGTTTCGGGCATCTGGAACACGTGCCCGGCGACAAGCTCAGCCAAGGTTACTTCCGCGCACTCAACCGTCAGGCCGCTGCGTTCGCGCTGCTCGCCGACCTCAGCATGATGTTGCTCGGCGGCGAACTGAAACGCCGCGAACGCCTGTCGGCACGTCTGGGTGATGTCCTCAGCAACATGTACCTGGCGAGCGCCGCGCTCAAGCGCTACAACGACCTCGACGCGCCGGAATACATGACGCCGCTGTTCACCTGGGCCATGGAGGAAAGCCTGGGGCACGGCGAGCGAGCCATGGATGAGCTGCTGAGCAACTTCCCGAACAAGGTGTTGGGCTGCCTGTTGCGGGTGATCGTGTTCCCGTTCGGTCGTCGCCATAAGGGGCCATCGGACAAGCTCGGTGCCGAAGTTGCAGCAGTGATCGGTCGTGCCAAGGGCGATCCGGCCCTGGAGGAATTGCTCTTAGGCTGCTATCGCCCGCAATCGAACGAAGATCCGGTAGGTGTCCTGCAACACGCCTACGATCAGTTGAACGCTGCACAACCCTTGCGAAAAAAACTGCATGTCGCGCTCAAGAGCGGCCAACTCAAACCGGCCGCTGGCGAACATGTCATCGATGCGGCACTGGAAGCCGGCGTGTTGCAACCGGTCGAAGCGCAGACCCTGCGTGACGCAGAAGCGGCGCAGCGCAAGGTGATCGATGTCGATGATTTCGATAAAGAGGAAATAGCACTGACCGATGGTAAGGTCCGCTGACCCATCCGGCTCTCTATCATGGGAAAATGCGCGCGGGAGCTTTATACTCCCGCGCCCGTTTTGCTCTTGAGGACTTATCTCGTGTCCAACATCGTTGCCGACCATCTCGTTTTGCTCGACCATTTGCGCAGCATCCTGGTCGCCGTGGGTGAGGCCGAACAGGTTCCCGACGAAAGCCATGCCTTGTTCCTCGAGCGCTTCGACGAACTGCTTGCACTGCTGCCGGTCGACCCGATCGAAAGCCAATATCTGGGCCAGGACATCCTTTGCCAGGTCATCACCCGCTATCCGCAAATCGCCCATTTGGTGCCGCGCGACCTGCTGTGGTACTTCGCCGGTGACTGCCTGCACTACATGCCCGATGATGAAATCGACCTGTATCAGGCGCTGGAAGAACGTCGCTTCGAAGCCGAACAGAATGACGAACCGTTTGACTGGAACCAGGAAAAGCAGCTGCTGGCGTTGTCGAATCAGGACAGTAAGCACTGATGCAAAAGGCCCGCATGGTTGAACATGCAGGCCTATTTTTTTGGATCTTTTGCTTTTGATTCAGAACAACCCATCACTCTCGGGCAACTCATACTCCGATACAGCCGTACTCAAGTTGCCGGGCTTGCCTGGTTTGCCCAGCGTCGGTTCATTCTCCATGCACTCCACCAGGTAATCGATCAACACCCGTAGCTTGGGTGGCAGGTAGCGAGTAGGCGAATGCAGTAACCAGGCGCCGCCGTGGTAGGACGCCAGAAACGTCCAGTCTGGCAGCACTTGCACCATCAACCCCTTCTCCAGGGCACGACGCGCCGTGAAATACGGCAGGCTGCCAATACCGATATGCTGCAACACCGCGCCAAAACGTACACCCGTGTGATTGGCGGCGTATCGCCCGCGCACGCCGACGGTGACAGATTTGCTGCCTTTCTTGAACTTCCAGCGCGCATCGCTCGGGGTTTCGCCCAAGTAAATGCAACTGTGGTTGAGCAAGTCATGGGGGTGAGTCGGCGTACCGTGCTCAGCCAGATATTGGGGTGTGGCGCAGAGTAAATGGTCGATGCTCAGCAACTGTCGCCCCACCAATCCCGCTGGCGGCCGGTCGGTGATACGAATCGCCAGGTCGACGTGATCGTCGATCAGGTCCACCTGCCGATCCTCCAGCAATAGCTCTACATCCACCTTGGGATAACGGCGCAAAAACTCCGGTATATGCGGGTGAATTACGATCCGGCCGACCGCTTTCGGGACGCTGAGGCGCACCACCCCCTCGGGCTCATCTGTGAACTGACCACTGATTTCCATGACTGAGCGAGCCGCGTTGACCATCTCCTGACAACGCTTGAATACCTCCTCGCCACCGTCACTCAAACGTAACTTGCGCGTGGTCCGTTGCAGCAAACGGGTGGCCAGCGCCTTCTCCAGTCGCGAGATGCTGCGACTCACAGCCGAGGGCGAAGAGCCCAATTGACGAGCCGCTTCGGAGAAGCTGCCGGTCTCGACAACCTTGACGAAAATCGCCATTTCTCCGAGCAGCGGCAGTGGAAGATTTATGCTCACGACGCAACAGTCCTTTGATGTTTGAACGGATTATCACGTAATTCCACACTTCATATAATGAAAAATGGAAACATTCATACGAGCATGGAATATGACGCTTCGCCTCTTTTTCCATAGTGATGACCTCAAGGCCAATGTGGAAATCCTGGAATGCACGCCCCATGAGAACGAGTTCGCCGTGGTGTTGCGCGCAACATTGTTTCACCCTCAGGGCGGCGGGCAACCCTTTGACACCGGCTGGATTGGCGAAAGCCGGGTGCTGCGCGTGGTTCAGGATCCGGATCGGATCGTCCATTTCGTCGATCATCCGGTAAAGCCTGGCATGACCCAGATCCGGGTCGATGAGCCGCGCCGCCAGCTCAATACACGCATGCACTCCACCGGCCATTTGATTGGCCATTTAGTCCAGGCCATGGGCTGGATGCCGATCAAGGCGCATCACTGGCCTGGCGAAGGTCGCGTGCAGTTCAAGCCTGCAGAATCGGCACTCGACGTCGACGTCCAGACCGTTCAACACGGCATCGAGCAGTGGATCGCCCACGATCTACCGCGCCTGACGTCGTTGCGCGAAGGCGACCGGGAAATCGGGTTCGGTGAACTGCCCGCCTATGGCTGCGGTGGCACCCATGTACGGAGCCTGAAGGATTTGGGCACGGTCACAATCGAATCCGTTTCGCAAAAGAAAGGCACGTTGTCCGTCCACTATCACGTGGATTGAGCCTTTAGGCGATGTCGCCTGCGACATCGCATACCTCCGAGGGAGCCTGCATTCGCAGGCTTCGTTGACGCTCTGATAGATGGACCTGAGATGCTTTCGAATTACCTGGGTGAGTTTCTGGCGCTGGCGACCATTCACTTTCTGGCCGTGGTCGCTCCCGGACCGGATTTTGCGGTGACGATTCGCCAGAGCGTGCGTTTCGGCCGCGTGGTTGGCATCTGTACAGCCTTGGGGATCGGCGCGGGGATTTCCGTTCACGTGCTGTACACCTTACTGGGCGTAGGTGCGTTGATGCACACCATTCCCTGGTTGCTGACGGTGGCCAAGGTCGTGGGCGGTGCCTACATTCTTTATCTGGGTGTGAACCTGCTGCGCAGTCGTCCGAAGTCAGTTATGGAAGGCGATGAGCCGACTGATAAACCCGTCGTCGAGCAAACGTTGCTGAAGGCGTTTACTACAGGCTTTTTGACTAACGCCACCAACCCCAAAGCCACCCTGTTCTTCCTGGCAATCTTCACCACCATCATCAGCGCCAGCACGCCGCTGGAGATTCAGGCGCTGTACGGAGTGTGGATGTGCGTTGTGAATGCGCTGTGGTTTGTGATTGTTGCGGTGTTCTTTTCAAGCAGCAGGGTGAGGTTGCTGTTTATGCGGATGGGGCACTGGTTCGAACGCACGATGGGCGTGATCCTTATTCTTTTTGCGGGACGGTTGATTTTGTCGATGTAAATTCACCGCGCATTAAAAAGGCCCGCTCAGACTGACTGGCGGGCCTTTTTATTTGGTGGTCATTCGTCGAATTCTCTAAAGAACTGTCAACTCTGACAGTAGTCAGGGAGAGCTTTCGGGGGTGTAGTTCGATCAACGAGGCACGGCGATCAAACCTACTGATCGCTGCGCAAAGGAGTTGATCCATGCCGGAATCACACTTAATACACCACCCTGCCCCGCAACAACCCCACTACGCTTACCTGCCTGACTTTGTTCAGGCACGAATAGAAAGTCACTCCATTGGGCGGGTCCAGCAACGCTGGGCAGGTCAGCATTTGTTGCGTGGCGCAGAACCGGGTCCCGACGCACTGCATCTGTCGAGCAACGACTATCTTTGCCTGGCAACCGAGCATCAATTGATCGAAGCCCAGGCCCGCGCCGTCCTTCAAACCCGGCACCAATTGTTGATGTCTGCCGTGTTCCTTCACGGTGACACGCCCATGGCCAAGCTGGAGCAACGGTTGGCGCACTTCATGGGCGCTCAAGCCAGTATCCTTTGCCAATCAGGCTGGACCGCCAATGTTGGACTGCTGCAAGCTATTGCCAGCCCCACCATCCCTGTTTATCTGGATATCCATGCGCACATGTCTTTGTGGCAGGGAGCGCACGCCGCGGGTGCGCGCTCAGTCGCTTTCGCTCACAACGACGCCACGCATGCGGAGCGCCAGATCAAGAAACATGGTCAGGGAATCATTGCCGTCGATGCGATCTACAGCACCAATGGCAGTCGCTGCCCATTGACTGATTTCGCCGATGTTGCCCAACGGCATAATTGCGCGCTGGTCGTCGACGAATCCCATTCTCTCGGAACGCATGGGACACAGGGCGCAGGACTGGTCGCTCACCATCACCTGTACGACAAAGTTCATTTCCAAACCGTCAGCCTGGCCAAGGCATTTGCCGGGCGCGCCGGTCTGATTACGTGCCCTGCCAGTTTCAGGGATTATTTTGCCATGGAGTCCTATCCCGCCATTTTCAGCTCCAGCCTGCTCGATCACGAGTTGACCTGGTTCGAACAGGCTGCTGAATTTCTGCAGCACGCCGATGACCGGCGCAGCAGGCTGCATGCAATCACCCGTAAAGTCAGAACAGCCCTCACGCAACTCGGCTATGACGTGAGTGCAGGAAGCGAACAGATTATTGCCCTGGAACCGGGGCTTGAATTGCTGACCTTGCGATTGCGGGACGCCTTGCAGGCGCGAGGCATATTCGGCTCAGTTTTCTGCGCTCCCGCAACCGGACTCAATCGCTCATTAATTCGACTTTCAATGAACTCTGGTCTCAGCGATGAAGATATTGAGCGTCTGATCGAAGCCTGCGCTGACATTAGAAATGATGTAAGGCTAAAGCTATGGAGACGTTAGACATCAGCCGACTGTTAGGACAGGTACAAATCGCGCACAAACAAAAACGCCGCTCATTGCTGAGCGGCGTTTTTGTTAAATATGGAGCGGGAAACGAGACTCGAACTCGCGACCCCGACCTTGGCAAGGTCGTGCTCTACCAACTGAGCTATTCCCGCAAATGGCGTCCCCTAGGGGACTCGAACCCCTGTTACCGCCGTGAAAGGGCGGTGTCCTAGGCCACTAGACGAAGGGGACACGCTGCCCGGAACACATGGTGTGTGTTTCGGTGCCCAGATCCGCATCCGAAGACTTGGTTCTGGTTTCACTCAGCCCTGCCCGAAAGCAACGCTGTTTAAAATTGGAGCGGGAAACGAGACTCGAACTCGCGACCCCGACCTTGGCAAGGTCGTGCTCTACCAACTGAGCTATTCCCGCATTGGCGTCCCCTAGGGGACTCGAACCCCTGTTACCGCCGTGAAAGGGCGGTGTCCTAGGCCACTAGACGAAGGGGACACACGTACAACATTCACTACCTGCTTCGTTTCGCTGTGTGCTTTACGCTGCAAGTGGCGCGCATTCTATGGATGGATTGAGAGGTCGTCAACCCCCAGTTATAAATTTATTTAAATCAATGACTTCGCCCTGCTTTTCGGCAGCATTCCGGTTTTTCCGTCATCCGGTGTTTGGCGCCTATATTCTGACACCCGCCAAGACGTTATAGTCGACGCACGAGTGATGGCAATCTGCTCCGTGAGTGCCAGCATCTATATAAACAGGTCCAGGCCGATACAAGTTGAAGCCCGCTGATCCAACTCGTCGAGCGGCCCTAGGCGCTTAAATGCCAAGCCACTACACTCGCGCACAAACCCTATAAGAGAGGTCTTACCGGTGACACCACTCATGATCACCCTGCTCGTCGTAGTCGGGATCGCACTCTTGATCGCCATTGGCTACATCAACCATGTGGTGGAAAACAATAAGGTGGAAAGGGCCCGCACCAAGGTTGAACTCAACGATCGCCTGCGTCGTTGCGGAGAAATCACCGAGACCTTTCCCGGCCAGTTAATGACACCAGCGCTCAAGCTGCTGATAACCCGCCTGGAACTGAACGTCTGCCAACGCCTGCTGAACCTGGAAAAGACCAGCTCCAACCTTAAAGCACGAATCACCGAGCTTGAGACCCTGGTTGGCCAAGGCGAGTCGATCCCGGTCAACAACCCGCCGGCACCGATCCAGACCGAAGCCAAGGCCAAGGACGTGCGCTTCCTGCTCGAAGCCTTGCACGGCCAAATCACCCGCGCCGCCCAGGACGGTTTCCTGCCACCCAATGAAGCCAAGCGCTGGATCCGTGAGGTTCGCCATATCCTGGTGCTGCTGCACATCGAATTCTTCAACAATCTCGGCCAGCATTCCCTGCAACAGAACCAGCCGGGTCAGGCACGCCTGGCGTTCGAACGTGGCGTGCAATACCTGCGCAAACAACAGGAACCACAGGTCTACGCCGAACAGCTGGAATACCTGGAAAAACTCCTGGCCCGCGCCAACGCGCAAGTCATGGACCGCATTGCCCCGGTAGAAGGTGAAGTCAACCAGTTGACCGAAGGCCTCAAGGACGTCGAGGCGGATGCGGACTGGAAGAAGAAAGTGATCTACGACTGATCATTGAGCGAATACAGAAAAGCCACCGGAAGGTGGCTTTTCTTTGGGCTCACGGAATCTCGGGGAACAAAGATGACCTGTAGGAGCCAGCTTGCTGGCGATTGGTACACCGCGTTCAACCCGTCACTGCGTGTAATCGTTAACGACCATCGCCAGCAAGCCGGCTCCTACACAAGTACGCATTTCTATCAGGCCGCAATCAAAGCCTGAAATGCCCCACCATCCCCTTCAACTC
>NZ_JAGYGD010000041.1:0-54726 GCF_019947275.1 Pseudomonas sp. GL-RE-29 | reverse complement strand
AGTAATGCATCTCCACAACCAAGCGAATGGCTTCTGCTTTTTCCTCTGACGTGACAACCCGATAACCCATGATGCTTCCTTAGATCGACGCTCCTACATCATGGTCTAAAAAAATTCGACCGCAACACGGCAGCTCCTACAGGGAAATGCATATCCCAATGTAGGAGCTGCCGCAGGCTGCGATCTTTTGTTCTTGTCATGTCTGGAGAAAACCCCATGACCAGCAAAAGCAAAACCCTCCCCGCCCTCGTGGCATTACCTGCACCGCGTCGCCTGAACAACGCCTGGCGCCTACGCCTCAAGGGCTTGGCGCTTCCACTGTTGATCATCGTCGTACTGGAATTCGTCGTACGCATCGGTTGGCTGCCGTCCTACCAGATGCCCGCCCCCAGCGAAATTGCCCTGACCCTGCGCGACCTCGCCGAAGGCGCATTGTGGAAGCACATCAGCGCCAGTCTGTTGCGCGTATTGCTGGGCTTCGCCATCGGCGCCAGTCTGGCCCTGGTGTTCGCCGCGTGGGTCGGTTTGAGCCGTGAGGCCGAAGCCTGGCTGGAGCCGACATTCGCCGGCCTGCGCTCGATTCCGAGCCTGGCCTGGGTGCCGCTGTTGTTGCTGTGGCTGGGCATCGACGAGACCTCGAAAATCGTCCTGATCGCCATCGGCGCCTTCTTCCCGGTGTACCTCAATGGCGTCGCGGCGATTCGCGACATCGACCGCAAACTGGTGGAGGTTGGACAGATGTACGGTTTCAGTCGCCGTCGCCTGGTCCGGCGGATTCTGCTGCCCGCCGCCCTGCCCGGCCTGTTCACCGGATTACGCAGCGGCATGAGCCTGGCCTGGATGTTTCTGGTGGCTGCCGAGCTGATCGCCGCAACTAAAGGCCTGGGTTATCTGCTCAGTGACGGTCGCGAAACCTCGCGCCCGGACATCGTGCTGGCGGCAATCCTCGTACTGGCGCTGCTGGGCAAATTCAGCGACGGCATTCTCGCCAGCCTGGAGAAACGCTTCCTGGCCTGGCGCGACACCTTCAACGGCCAAAACGCGGGAGATTGAGCCATGACCGAACACCTGCTGGACATCCACGTCGAGCGCAAAACCTTTGCCGCGACAACGGTCCTCCACAACGTCCACTTACAGTTGCAGCCTCAGGAAACCGTCAGCCTGCTCGGTCCCAGCGGCTGCGGCAAAAGCACCTTGCTGCGGATCGTCGCCGGGCTGGAAAAAGATTTCCAGGGTGAACTGCGCAGCAACGCCGGTGAAGTCGCTTTCGTGTTCCAGGAACCGCGCCTGATGCCGTGGCTGACGGTCGAGCAAAACATCGGTTTCAGTGCCGACAACCACTACGACAAGGCCTGGGTCGCGCAGTTGATCGAGGAAGTCGGCCTCGGCGGTTTCGCCCAGGCGTTGCCCAAGGCGCTATCCGGCGGCATGGCGCAACGGGTGGCCATCGCCCGCGGCCTCTACTCCCGACCGCAAGTGTTGCTGCTCGACGAACCGTTCAGTGCGGTAGACGCGTTCACCCGCATGAAACTGCAAGACCTGCTGCTGCAACTGGCCGAACGTCACGCCATTGCCCTGCTGTTGGTGACTCACGATGTCGACGAAGCGCTGTACCTCAGCGATCGCGTGCTTGTGATGGACAATCGCCCGAGCAGCATTCGTCAGGAACTGGCAGTGCAGCTGGCACACCCGCGTGATAGACGCGACCCGTTGCTGGCGCAGCTCAAGGCGTTGTCGTTGACCGAATTGCAGCGGGCGCATGTGATTTGAGCTGACAGGCTCAAGGTCATCCGCTAATTCCGAACACCGCCACAATCCGTAGGAGCCTGGCTTGCCAGCGATAGCGCCCGCAAGATCGCCATCGCCGGCAAGCCGGGCTCCTACAGGGTTAGCGTGAGACCCTGGATTTGGAACACCACCACAATCCGTAGGAGCCTGGCTTGCCAGCGATAGCGCCCGCAAGATCGCCATCGCCGGCAAGCCAGGCTCCTACAGGGTTAGCGTGAGACCCTGGATTTGGAACACCGCTACAATCCGTAGGAGCCTGGCTTGCCAGCGATGGCGCCCGCAAGATCGCCATCGCTGGCAAGCAGGGCTCCTACAGAAGCATCTATGCTGAACACTCCAAACCGGAGGAATCAGTCGATGTGCGGAAGACTGTCGCAGTATCGAGGCATCCATGATTTCGTCGCGGTGCTGAGCATTCCCGATGCGTTGATCAACCATGTCGGGGATGAACCGTTGGCACGCTATAACGCCGCGCCCACCACGCAACTCGCGTTGCTGCATCTTGAAAGCGACGGCCTGCACGCCGACTCGCAACGCTGGGGCTGGCGGCCGCATTGGGCGAAGGATCGCGCGGCGCCGATCAACGCGCGGGTCGAGAAAGTCGCCCACGGCCCGTTCTTCCGTGCGATCTGGCCACATCGCGCGATCTGCCCGGTCGACAACTGGTTCGAGTGGGTCGATGCCGGAGACTCGACACGGCAACCCTGGCTGATCCGGCGCCGTGACCGCGGTCCGATTTTCTGTGCGGCGATTGGGCAGTTTCCTGTGGGCAGTGCAGCCCCTCGTGACGATGACGGCTTTGTCATCATCACCGCCGACAGCGCAGGCGGGATGCTCGATATTCATGATCGCCGCCCAGTGGTGTTTTCGGCAGAACTGGCGCGGGAATGGCTGGACCCGGCCACCCCCAAGGAGCGTGCCGAGCAGATGGTGCTTTTGCAGGGTGAAAGCAGTGATGTGTTCCAGTGGCACAAGGTCGACAAAGCGGTTGGCAACACCAGAAACCAGTGGGCGGGATTGGTTGAAGAAATTGTCTGAACCTGTCACTAACCACAGCAATACAGGCATAAATAAGACTTAATTAAAGTCGAAGCCCTTAGAAACGTTACATAGGCTGTCTAACTCAATTAACACTTATATAAATGATGAATGTTGCGAGCTAACCGCTTGTCAGACAATCCGGCGATCGTGCATACATTTGCAACAACTGCCGCTAGGATGCGCGCCGCATTTCCAATCGCAATACCCAGTTGACCATAGAGTCAATGATTAAGGAAATCCTGAAAACAAGCCTTGCAGAGAAACTAAATTGCGCGACGATTTTACAATTGATCAAGTCGTGAGTCTGACGTGCGTTTATCTTTCGTCGACAGAACACTTGCCACTGGACTGTTATATCGGGCACTACATAAAGACCCGAAACCTGAGTTCAGTCCCCAACATCGACAACATCCTGAGTTCTACCCTTGAAGGCTATCCAGGCAAACCGCCAGTGATGGTCAACGAACTGAACGCCTGGATCGACAAAACCCTGGGTTATCGGGCTGCTCATCCTGATTTCTCATTTGTCGACGCCTGACAGGTACACACCCCCCCTGTAGGAGCTGCCGCAGGCTGCGATCTTTTGATCTTGATCTTAAAAAACAAAATCAAAAGATCGCAGCCTGCGGCAAGGCCTATAGGGGCATTGTTTGCGGTTCAAGGCTTCAGCGGTCGGTCTTGATCGATCTCCGACAGCTCCCGGCTGTAGTCATGCTTCCACGTTTTCTCCGCACGCTTTTGCGCTTCAATTTCTTCTTCCGTCGGTTCATCCATGTCTTCATCCGGGTCCGGATGCTTTTGTTCAGTTGCCATGTTCACCTCTCTTCCTGAAGGGATCGGTCATCGGTTTTAAGCGTAGAACAATTTCCCGAGCCCGGCTCAAAGCCACCATCGCAGCAAAAAGAAAAACCCCATGCTCAACAACATGCTGAGCAAGGTATTGCGGGTGTAAAGCACGAGGCCCACGGCCACCAGCGAACTGAGCAGGTACGGGTTGTCCCATTGCAAATTCAGCTGTTTGTCCGGCATGAATACAATCGGCCCGCAAATCGCGGTGAGCATGCCTGGCACCGCGAAACCGAGGAACTGCCGGGCGTTGCTGCTCAGGCGCACCGGCAGGCGCGGCTCCAGAAACACGTAGCGATTGAGGAAAACCAGCGCCCCCATGCCGAAAATCACCGCCCAGACCATCATGTACGCGCTCCCTGGAATTTGTTGCAGATAAAGCCAGCGGTCATCCCCGCCAGCCCCGACAGCACCAGCGCCGAGCCCCACTGCCAGTAGCTGAGCAGGACCGAGCAGAACAACGACACCGCGACGCAGACCACGGTCGGCACATTGCGCACCACCGGGGTGATCAGGGCGATGAAGGTGGCGGCGATGGAGAAATCCAGGCCCAGGTGTTCGAGGCCGGGAATGCTGCTGCCCAGCACGATGCCGGCCAGGGTGAAGAGATTCCAGGCGATGTAAAACGTCAGGCCGACGCCCAGGGCATACCAGCGGTTGAACTGCTGTTTGTCATGTTGACTGGTCAACGCGAACAGCTCATCGGTGAGCAAAAAGCCCAGGCCCACCCGCCAGCGACCCGGCAACGGAGAAATCACCGAACGCAGGCTCATGCCGTAGAGCAAATGCTGGGAGGTCAGCAGCAACGTGGTCAGCAGGATCGAAAAAATTCCCGCCCCGCCCTTGAGCATGCCGATGGCCACCAGTTGCGCGGCACCGGCAAACACGATGCTCGACAAACCCTGGCCTTGCAGGGGCGTGAGATTGGCTTCGATGGCCATGGACCCGGCCAGCAAACCCCAGGGCGCCGTCGCCAGGGACAACGGCATGATCGCCGCGGCTCCGCGCAGAAAAGCGCTGCGCGGCATATGTGAATTGGACATAACGCTCTACAACCAGGGAAAGACCACAGACTGTGCCAGCAGTCGCGGTGAATTTCTTGAACAATCTTGCGCATTGGCTAACCGGGCGTGATTGATGACCTCCAGCCCGCGTACCATGAGGTCATTCGCCTGACGCGTCCGGGAGTCGACATGCTCTATCGAATCGCCGCCGACGGGCTGGTGCTGTTTCACCTGGCGTTCATCCTGTTCGTGTTGTTCGGCGGGTTGCTGGTGCTCAAATGGCGCGCCCTGATTGGGTGGCACTTGCCCGCTGCCGCATGGGGTGTGGCAGTTGAATTTTTCCATCTGCCCTGCCCGCTGACCCACTGGGAAAACCTCATGCGCCACGCCGCCGGGCAAACCGGCTACGGCGGCGGCTTCATCGACCATTACCTGTGGCCGATCATTTACCCGGCCGGGCTGACACCGACCATTCAGCTAGGCTTGGCCGGTGTGGTGCTGGCGGTCAACGTGTTGGTTTATCTTCGGGTGATTCGGCAACGCACCGCATAAAAGATCGCAGCCTTCGGCAGCTCCTACACTCGATCAATGCAGGAGCTGCCGCAGGCTGCGATCTTTTGATCTTCACCCCCCGCCCGAGGATTGAACATGCTGTCGATGGAAGATCTGGCATTGCTCGAAGCCATCCGTGAAACCGGCAGCCTGTCGCGGGCCGCCGCTCACCTTGGCAAGGCACCCTCCACCGTGTCGTACGCCGCGCGACAACTGGAGGAGCGCTTCGACGCCTTGTTGTTCGACCGCCGCCGCTATCGATTGAAGCTCACCCCGGCAGGCGAGTTGCTGGTCAATGAAGCGGCGCGGCTGATGCAGGACGTCTCGCGCCTGACTCAAAGGGTGCAGCAAGTGGCCAGTGGTTGGGAGAGTCGGTTATGGATCGTCACTGATGAACTGCTGGAATTCGAAAGCTTTATCCCGGTGATTGAGGAATTCGATGCGCTGGGGTCCGGCGTGCCGTTGCGCATCACTCAGGAAGTGCTCAAAGGAGTCTGGGACGCCCTGCGTGATGGCCGCGCGGACCTGGTGATCGGCGCCACCAACGAACCGCCGGCGATCCCCTCCTTGCGCTGGATGCAACTGGGGGAAATGCAGTGGGTGTTCGCCGTCTCGCCCAAGCATCCGCTGGCCCGGGTCAAGGAGCCGATTTCCAGGGCGACAGTGACGCAGCACCGGGCGATCGTCGTGGCCGACTCGTCGAAAACCACCGAAGGCCGAACCTACGGCGTCTCCGGTGGGCAACCGGTGCTGGCCGTGCCGACGATGCGCGCAAAAATTCTCGCCCAGTGCCACGGGCTGGGCGTGGGCTGGCTGCCGAGGCATCGGGTCGGGTCGTTATTGAAAAACGGCGCGCTGATTGAAAAGCAGATGGCCGACCCGCGCGAGCCGAACATCATTTACGCCGGTTGGCGCGGCGATCATGACGGCCGAGCGCTGGGCTGGTGGCTGGAAAAACTCAAGCAATCGTACCTGTCCACCCGGCTGGTCGAGGGCATCGATCAGTTTGTTTGAACTCCCGCACTCAATTGGCAATGACGCTCATGTTCCGGCCACTGGCCTTGGCCACGTATAACGCCTTGTCGGCGGCACCAATCAAATCCTCGATCCGCGCTTGCGACGCCGGATCGTATCCGCAGACGCCCACACTCACCGTCACCACGGCTTCGGGGCTTTTACTGTGCGCAAGGCCTTCCGTCTGCACCGCCCGACGAATTTTTTCCGCCACCAGAAAAGCCCCGACGTAGTCCGTACCGGGTAGCACCACGGCAAACTCTTCGCCACCAAAGCGGGATGCCAGGTCACCGGGGCGCTGAATATTCCTGGTAATGATTGCGCTGATGTTGCGCAAACACTCATCACCGGCCAGGTGACCGTAGAAATCGTTGAACGCCTTGAAATGGTCGACATCGATCATCAGCAGCGCCAGGCCAGTCATGTTGCGGCGCGAGCGCCCCATTTCCGCGTGGATGAACAGGTCGAACTGGCGCCGGTTGGCCAACCCGGTGAGCGCGTCCTCCAGCGCCAGCAATTCCAGATTGCGATTGAGCTCAAGCAGCTTTTCCTGGGAGTCGAGCAACTCGCCCTGGACACGATTCTGCTGCTTCATCAACTTGATCAGGCGATAGCCAAGCACACCCAAAAAGCCCAGCAGCAACGCGACGATAGCGGCACTGAGCAATGACTGCTTGCGCCAACCGACCAGCACCTCGTCCTTGTTGAGAGCGGCAAAAGAGATCAACGGATAACCCTCGACCCGCCGATAACCCACCACGCGCTCGACTCCATCAATGACGGACCGGATCGTGGCCGTTCCCGCACTGGCGTTGGGCAGTAATTGGGTGAACAACGGACTGTTCGCCAGGCTGACCCCGATGTCCGCCTCATTGAATGGGCGACGCACAATG
Organism: Pseudomonas sp. GL-RE-29; assembly: GCF_019947275.1. Taxonomy (NCBI): domain Bacteria; kingdom Pseudomonadati; phylum Pseudomonadota; class Gammaproteobacteria; order Pseudomonadales; family Pseudomonadaceae; genus Pseudomonas; species Pseudomonas sp. GL-RE-29. Next base: position 47,588 of record NZ_JAGYGD010000041.1, on the reverse strand, counting down.
ATGCTGCCATCGTCGGCAATCAGGTTGATCACGCCGTTATGGCCCATGTCGATGCTGTCGTAGAGTTGCAGGAAGTGGCTGAGATAAATCGTTGCAAGCGCCACGCCGGCGAAACTGCCGTCCGGATGATTGATCCGGCGCGACACGGTCATGATCCACTCGCCACTGGAACGACTTTTGATCGACGGCCCAATGTGTGGCCCGCGGTCGGGGTGATCGCGGTGGAAAATGAAATACTCGCGGTCGGAATTGTTGGCAACGCCCACTTCGGCGCCGTTGGAGTTGGCGATCCACTGCCCGGTTTCGTCATAAATGAACAAGCCATGGATCTGGCTCAGCTCATTGCGCTGCGCGCTGAGCAAGCGCTGAAGGCGATGCAGCCTGTCCTGATTCATACCGTCGTTTTCGAGGCGATCGACCAAGGCAAACAGCAGCGTATCTGCTTGCTTGATCGATGCTTGCGCTTGCGAGGCCAACGTCTGCGCAAGGTTGGACATCGCCACTTCCTTGTCACGCAGATGGTACTGGCGCGAACTCCAGGCTTCCCAGATCACCATCGCCGTCATCGACAAGCACACCGCGACCATGAGGGTCACGACCGAGCGCACCTTGAGCCGGGCAATGCCCGACCGGTTGCTTTCGATACGCTCGTAAATGGACGGGTTGCCCATGCTTCGCTCCTTGAACTCGTGTGAAAGGTTCCGGCGGCTACCGCGATGCCAGCTTCACGGTTTCAATCCAGGCCGGGTCCAATCGTGTCTGTTCAGTGTCCATGCCCAGCGCCTCCATCCGCGCCCGGTGTTGCTCCATTTCCCGGCTCAATTGGCCGTGATCGCTGGAATTACCATCCAGTTGATGCATTTGGTTCAACCCCAGATGATAGAACCGTAGCAGCTTCATGGCGGTCGGATCGCCCGCCTCAACCCCAGTGGTGACGTGGTGCATGACGTTGGTGATGCTCATCAGGCTGCGCTTGAGTTGCCAACTGTAGACCGCCGGGGCCATCCAGTCCTGGGTCCAGAACAGCTTGCGCATCAGCGCCGCCATCAGCAGCACCGCCGCAAACACACCACCAATGTTGAACCTTAGATTGTCCCCGCCAGGCTCGCCGAATATCGCCACCGCCGCGGTGGACAACGCCATCGCCAGGGCCAGGAAGATCAACGCGATAATCACCGTGCTGCGTCGCGTCTGTTGCCGATAGGTGTCGGCGTTCATCGGCTGGATTTCGAACATGACGTCGGGATTCCTTGGCTTCAATGAAAAAAAAGGCTCGCCGGTTAAAAAGAGCGCGGAGCATTATCGCCTCTGAGCGGGATTTAGCTATGCTGGGGTCCCTTTTCATCTTTTCATCGTCAATCGGGGACATGGCGAGACCGCGTATTTAGTGCCATCTTCTTTCATGGATGCACACTATTCGGATGCCATTCGTTGTTTCTGTAGGAATGACATCGTTTTAAGGATCATTGAATGACCCAACGACAAGTAATCAACGCTTCGGTCAGCCCGAAAGGCAGCCTGGAAACACTCTCCCAACGGGAAGTCCAGCAACTGAGTGCAGCCGGATCCGGTAGCACCTACGACATCTTCCGCCAATGCGCCCTGGCCATCCTCAATACCGGCGCCCACGTCGATAACGCCAAGACCATCCTCGAAGCCTACAAGGACTTCGAAATCCGCATTCACCAACAAGACCGTGGCGTACGCCTGGAACTGCTGAACGCCCCGGCCGACGCCTTCGTCGACGGCGAAATGATCGCCAGCACCCGCGAAATGCTGTTCAGCGCCCTGCGCGACATCGTCTACACCGAAAACGAACTCGACAGTCAACGTATTGACTTGAGTACCTCCCAAGGCATCAGCGACTACGTCTTCCACCTGCTGCGCAACGCTCGCACCCTGCGCCCCGGCGTCGAGCCGAAAATCGTAGTGTGCTGGGGCGGCCACTCGATCAACACCGAAGAATACAAATACACCAAGAAAGTCGGCCACGAACTGGGCCTGCGCAGCCTCGACGTCTGCACCGGTTGCGGCCCCGGCGTGATGAAAGGCCCGATGAAAGGCGCCACCATCGCCCACGCCAAGCAACGCATCCACGGTGGCCGTTACCTCGGTTTGACCGAACCCGGGATCATCGCCGCCGAGGCGCCGAACCCGATCGTCAACGAACTGGTGATCCTGCCGGACATCGAGAAACGCCTGGAAGCCTTCGTCCGCGTCGGTCACGGCATCATCATCTTCCCGGGCGGCGCCGGTACGGCCGAAGAGTTCCTGTACCTGCTCGGTATCCTGATGCACCCGGACAACGCCGGCCTGCCCTTCCCGGTCATCCTCACCGGGCCGAAACATGCCGCGCCGTACCTGGAGCAGCTTGACGCGTTCGTCGGCGCCACCCTCGGCGACGAAGCCAAGAAGCATTATGAAATCATCATCGACGACCCGGCCCAGGTCGCGCGGCAGATGACCCAGGGCCTCAAAGCGGTCAAGCAGTTCCGCCGCGAGCGCAATGACGCGTTCCACTTCAACTGGCTGCTGAAAATCGACGAAGGCTTCCAGCGCCCCTTCGACCCGACCCACGAAAACATGGCCAACCTGAAACTGAGCCGCGACCTGCCGGCCCACGAACTGGCCGCCAACCTGCGCCGCGCGTTCTCCGGCATCGTCGCCGGCAACGTCAAGGACAAGGGCATCCGCCTGATCGAACAACACGGGCCATACCAGATCCGTGGCGATGCGGCGGTAATGCAGCCGCTGGATCAACTGCTCAAGGCATTTGTTGCGCAACACCGGATGAAGTTGCCGGGTGGTGCGGCGTATGTGCCGTGTTATCGAGTGGTTGCGTAAACAATCTAATGTAAACCGTCACACTGCGAGCCGAAGCCATTGCTTCGGCTCGCTGCTTTCAGGGACAGGAAAATCAACATGCGCCAACGCAATGCCGCCAGACTGCTGGTCATCAATCCCGACCATCAGGTCCTGCTGTTTCGTTTCCAGCACAAAAATGACGCTCTTTGCGGCCAAAACTACTGGGCGACGCCCGGTGGCGGCCTGGAGAGCGGTGAAACCTTCGAAGCCGCGGCAATACGGGAACTGTTTGAAGAAACCGGCCTGCAGGTTGACGCGGTCGGCGCCAGTGTTGCGCAGCGGCGCTTTTCGATGATGCTGCCCAGTGGTGAGACGGTGTTGGCGGTGGAGCACTACTTTGTCGTGCGCGCTGAACGCGAGCAATTGACGCGCGATGGCTGGACAGTTGAAGAAGCGCGGGTGATGACTGAGCACAAATGGTGGTCGGTTGCCGAACTGGAACAAACCACGGAGACGGTGTGGCCACAGAGTTTGATCGAGATGCTGGGGAAGGCGTGACGGATTGGAGCCGATACCGCGATCTGTAGGAGCCGGCTTGCTGGCGAAGGCGTCCTTTAATATTGCGCTGGTTTTACGGGCGCCATCGCTGGCAAGCCAGCTCCCACAATAGATCGGGTAAGGCCGCTATCGCTGGCAAGCCAGCTCGTACAAAATGTATGGTCGGCCGCAAGGCTGGCAAAGACAAAAACAAGAGGATCGACCGATGGACCACGTCAACCACATCCTGATCGTCGATGACGACCGCGAGATTCGCGAACTGGTCGGTAATTACCTGAAGAAAAACGGCCTGCGCACCACCGTGGTCGCCGACGGCCGGCAGATGCGCAGCTTCCTCGATGCCAACCAGGTCGACCTGATCGTGCTCGACATCATGCTCCCCGGCGATGACGGCCTGGTCCTGTGCCGTGAACTGCGCTCGGGCAAGCACAAAGCCACGCCGATCCTGATGCTCACTGCGCGCAATGACGAAACCGACCGCATCCTCGGGCTGGAAATGGGCGCCGACGACTACCTGACCAAACCCTTCGCCGCCCGCGAACTGCTGGCGCGGATCAATGCCGTATTGCGCCGTACGCGAATGTTGCCACCGAATCTGTTGATCACAGAGAGCGGCCGCATGCTCGGTTTCGGTCGCTGGCGCCTGGACACCACCGCCCGTCATCTGCTTGACGAAGACGACACCCTGGTGGCACTCAGTGGCGCTGAATACCGGCTGCTGCGGGTATTCCTCGATCACCCGCAACGGGTGCTGAGCCGCGACCAGTTGCTCAACCTGACCCAGGGTCGCGACGCCGACCTGTTCGACCGCTCCATCGACTTGCTGGTCAGTCGCCTGCGCCAACGGCTGAAGGACGACTCACGGGAATCGACCTACATCAAAACCGTGCGCAGCGAGGGCTACGTGTTCTCCTACCCGGTGGAAATGCTCGACGCGCAAAGTTGATCGCGATTTTTTCTGAGGTTTTGTATCCGTTTGTATAGAAACCCGGTCTGGATACGCAGAAGCCGATTTCGGACCGTTCGAGCACACATCAGCGATACACCCCGGCGTTTAACTGTGACCACCAGATAGCAACCGCTACTGACCGCACATCACTTAAGCGCACGGAGAATTACCCATGTTCAACTTCTCGAAAGTTTCGTCCCTGGCACTCGGTCTGGCATTGATTGGCGGTCTCGGCTTGTCGAACCTGGCCTCAGCCAACACGGCGAGCGCTGCGTCCAACAGCACGAACGCGGCCTTGCTGGCAGAAGGTGGTTCGGACCGTTTGCAACAAAATCGCGTGGCCGAGGGTGGTTCCGATCGCCTGATCCAGAACCGCGTTGCCGAAGGTGGTTCCGATCGCCTGATCGACAACCGTGTCGCCGAAGGTGGTTCCGATCGCCTGATCCAGAACCGCGTTGCCGAAGGTGGCGCCGATCGTCTGCAGGAACTGCGTGAACGCGTTGCCTCGATCCCGAGCAACGCCGTGCGCGGTGGAGTGATCGTCGCCGAAAACCGCGCCGAATTCGGCTCGAAATATCAGCGTTACTGATCACGGCCTGCAAAACAGCAAAGAACCTGTGGGAGCGGGCTTGCCCGCGATGACGGACTGCCAGGCGACATCATCGTCGACTGTCAGGTCCCCATCGCGGGCAAGCCCGCTCCCACAGTTTTTGTTTTGCAAGGATCACTGTTCTCGATAACGACTATGCCTACAGGTGTTTTTTCATCACGACGCTCCAGCTCTACAGTGGCCACATCTTCTCCCCACGCTCTGGAGCAACATCATGAAAAGCATCATCGGTATCGGCTTCGCCCTTTCAGTCCTTGGCGCCACTTCCGCCATCGCCGCCCCACACGCCACTGCACCCGTCGTTGCAGCGGCCAACGTCAGCCAACCGGCCACACTGAACGTGAACACCGTCAGCGTTGACCACAAAGACAGCCAGGCAAGCAAACTCTACGTCGCGGAAAACCGCCCTGAGTTCGGTTCCAAATATCAGCGCTATTGATCAACGGCCTTGAGCTGCTTGAAACAAGAAACCCCGCCAACGTGCGGGGTTTCTTCATTTCTAATGTGGCGAGCGAGCTTGCTCGCGCTTGAGTGCGTAGCGCTCACAAAATCCTGGGGCCGCTGCGCAGCCCAGCGCGAGCAAGCTCGCTCGCCACAGGGTGATTCCAACAGCTATTACGGTGTGGCTAATCGTGCGGCCAAGAAACCCCGCCAACGTGCGGGGTTTCTTCATTTCAAATGTGGCGAGCGAGCTTGCTCGCGCTTGAGTGCGTAGCGCTCACAAAAATTCTGGGGCCGCTGCGCAGCCCAGCGCGAGCAAGCTCGCTCGCCACAGGGTTATTCCAACAGCTATTACGGTGTGGCTAATCGTGCGGCCAAGAAACCCCGCCAAAGTGCGGGGTTTCTTCATTTCAAATGTGGCGAGCGAGCTTGCTCGCGCTTGAGTGCGTAGCGCTCACAAAATCCTGGGGTCGCTGCGCAGCCCAGCGCGAGCAAGCTCGCTCACCACAGGGTGATTCCAACAGCTATTACGGTGTGGCTAATCGTGCGGCCAAGAAACCCCGCCAAAGTGCGGGGTTTCTTCATTTCTAATGTGGCGAGCGAGCTTGCTCGCGCTTGAGTGCGTAGCGCTCACAAAATCCTGGGGCCGCTGCTCAGCCCAGCGCGAGCAAGCTCGCTCGCCACAGGGTGATTCCAACAGCTATTACGGTGTGGCTAATCGTGCGGCCAAGAAACCCCGCCAACGTGCGGGGTTTCTTCATTTCTAATGTGGCGAGCGAGCTTGCTCGCGCTTGAGTGCGTAGCGCTCACAAAATCCTGGGGCCGCTGCGCAGCCCAGCGCGAGCAGGCTCGCTCGCCACAGGGTTATTCCAACAGGGTTCGGGGTGTGGCCAATCGGGCGGCCAGGGCTTTGGCCTGGCTGGCGACGTCGGTGACGGCCGTGCTTTCCCACCACATCCCGCGTAACGGCGGGCCCATGGCGAACAGGCGACTGGCCGGATGGCCATCGGCATCCAGCACCGCGCCATCGACCTGCGCCGCAATCCCCAGCGCCAGATGTCCCGGTTTGATCAATCCGCGCGCCAGCAATTGCTGTGGCAACGGTCGCGCCACTCGTCGCCAGTCATATTCGATGCCGCTGGAGTTGATCAACGCTGCGCCACTGACGACAACCGTTTCAGCCTCACCCCGCCGACGAATACAAATACTCACGCCACCGCCCGCAGCAGGCTCCAGCCCTTTGAACGACGCCGCCTGAATCCGCAACCGCCCTTCTCCGTGCAAGCGTTCCACCAGTTCGGCGCTCAATGGCGGCGAGCGGTGATGATGGCTTTCCCACCATGGCCGTACATGCCTGACAAACTGACGGCGTTGCACGTCGGTGGCCTGATTCCACAAACGGCCGATATGCGCCCGCACCGTGTCCAGCGGCGCCTGCCAATCAATCCCTTGGGCAATGGCATCGCGACAATGTCGGCGCAATTCGCGCACCAGCTGGCGTGGCGTGCGGATACTGTGATCCTCCGCCAGGAAATCCACCCAGGCCGGAGGCTGGCGCCGCACATGGGGCAACAAGCCGTGACGGGAAAACACCTCGATCGGCCCGCGATGCCCGGCCTGCTCCAGCGACACCACCGCATCGACCATGGTCAGGCCCGAGCCGATGATCAGCACCGTCGACTGCGGATCGAGCTGCTGCATGGCCGCTACGTCCCAAGGATCGAGCGCCGCTGCGTTCAAGCCGCTGGATTCGGTTTGCGGTGTGCGCGCGGCGGGGAACATACCCGTTGCGAGCACGGCAAAAGAGCCTTGAAGATGCTGGCCGTCGCTCAAGGTCAAGTGCACCGACTGCGCATCGGTTTGCAGATCCACGACCTCGGCCCGCACATGCTCGACCGTCGAACCATTCAACGCCCCCAACGCTTGCGCCTCGGCCAGACGTTGCTGCACGTACAGGCCGAAAATCCCCCGTGGCGGGAACAGTTCACTGACCGGCACATGCTGTTCATCCGACTTCGGCCAGCCACCGGCGGCGATGAAGTCAGTCAGCCACTGGGTCAAGTCGTCGGCGTTGTCCGGGTCGACGCTCATACGCGCCGCGTTGCCGTTGAGCGTATGGCCCAGTTCCACGGCGCTGTACGCCTCGCCGCGCCCCAGTTCGGCGCGCGGTTCGATCACCAGCACCTGGCGCTTGCCCGGCAGGCGCAACAACTGCGCCGCCAGCATCGCGCCGCTGAGGCCGCCGCCGATGACCAGGATGTCCGCGTGACGGATGGCGTCGGTCGTCTGTCCGCTTTGGGTTTCACTCATGCCGTTCTCACTGATCAGTGTTTACCTAGATAGAAGTCATGCAGATCGCCACAGGCCAGCAGCTCGCTGGCGCTGCCGGACAACACCACCCGGCCGGTGTCGAGGACGCAGGCCGTGGAGGCGTACTTGATCGTCACTGTTGATGGGCCAACAGTCAGATCACCACGTTACGCACGAACCGCACCGCCACCGGCCCATCGTTGCGATAGGAGTGCGGCTGGTTGCTGGCGAACATGAAGAACTCACCGGCGCTGATGGTGTGCGGTACATCGCCGACCATCAGGGTCAGGCAGCCTTCGAAGACGTAGAACTGCTCGCTCCAGCCATCGGCGTCCGGCTCTGAAGGGTAATGCTCGCCTGGTTCGAGGCGCCATTCCCAGAGTTCGACTTCGCGGGTGGCGTTGGCCTTGGCCAGCAGTACGGCCTTACTGCCGGGAATCGTGCCGGCCCAGGCCAGCTCGTTGATGCGGCTATGGTCGCGCACATCGGGAGCCTGGATCAGGTCGCTGAATGCCACGTCCAGCGCTTCGGCGACACGGTCGAGGGTGGTCAAGCTGACGTTCTTTTCGCCGGCCTCGATGGCTACCAGCATCCGCCGGCTGACACCGGACTTTTCCGCCAACGCGGTCTGGCTCATATCCGCGGCATGGCGCAAACGGCGAATGTTCTGGCTGACGTGCTGGAGGACCGAAGCCCGTGGCGAGGAATCTTTGTGCACTATATTGCTCACTTGGTGGTGCTGCGCAGTATACTGCCCAACTTCCGGCGCATTGTGCGTCCCCCTCAAATAGTGTGCAAGATCATGACGTCGGCGAACTCCTCCCAGGCTTCTTCCCGTTTCCTGCGGCTCAGCAAGGCCGAGTGCGTGCTGGTGCTGATCACCATGGTGTGGGGCGGGACCTTTTTGCTGGTCCAGCATGCGATGACCGTCAGCGGCCCGATGTTTTTCGTCGGCCTGCGTTTTGCCGCCGCCGCGATCATCGTCGCCCTGTTCTCATGGCGCAGCTTGCGGGAACTGACCTTGTTCGAACTCAAGGCCGGCGCCTTTATCGGCGTGGCGATCATGCTCGGTTACGGCTTGCAGACGGTGGGTTTGCAGAGCATTCCCAGCAGCCAGTCGGCGTTCATCACCGCGTTGTACGTACCCTTCGTGCCGTTGCTGCAATGGCTGGTGCTGGGGCGTCGTCCGGGGCTGATGCCGAGCATCGGGATCATGCTCGCCTTTACCGGGTTGATGCTGCTGTCGGGGCCTTCCGGCGCGGCATTGAATTTCAGCCCAGGTGAAATCGCCACGTTGATCAGCGCCATCGCCATTGCTGCAGAGATCATTCTGATCAGCAACTTCGCCGGTCAAGTCGATGTGAAGCGGGTGACCGTGGTGCAATTGGCGGTGACTTCGGTTTTGTCGTTCCTGATGGTAGTGCCGACCCAGGAACATATTCCGGACTTCTCCTGGTTGCTGTTGTGCAGCGCGCTGGGGTTGGGCGCGGCCAGTGCGGCGATCCAGGTGGCGATGAACTGGGCGCAGAAAAGTGTTTCACCGACCCGGGCAACCTTGATTTATGCCGGTGAGCCGGTGTGGGCCGGGATTGTCGGGCGAATCGCCGGGGAGCGTTTGCCAGCGATTGCGTTGCTAGGGGCCGGGTTGATTGTGGCGGCGGTGATTGTCAGTGAGTTGAAGACCAAGGGTAAGGCTGTCTCGGCGGCGGAAGATCTGGAGCGGGAAACCCAGGGTTAAGGCTTGGCATCAGCAGTGATTTAAAAATCGCTATCGCGGGCAAGCCCGCTCCCACAGGGTTTGGATGTGTACATGAGTTTTGTGTACAACACGAATCCTGTGGGAGCGGGCTTGCCCGCGATGGGGGCGGGACTGACGGAATCCATATCCCTGAAACAATGTGAAGCAAGACTTTTCCGTCTACCGTGTAGGATTCTGCGACAGCTTGGCGTTTGGCGATCCGGGAGCTGGCACGTATGATGCTTCACAAACTTCCGCAGATTAGAAGCCTATGTCCCTGATAGTTCTACTGCTTCTGCCTTTTATAGGCAGCTGTCTGGCCGCGCTGCTGCCACACAACGCACGTAACACCGAATCGCTGTTGGCTGGCATGGTCGCCTTGATTGGCACCGTTCAGGTCGCCCTCCTGTACCCGCAAATCGCCCATGGCGGCGTTATCCGCGAAGAATTTTTCTGGCTGCCCAGCCTGGGCTTGAACTTCGTCCTGCGCATGGACGGCTTCGCCTGGCTGTTCTCGATGCTGGTCCTGGGCATCGGCACGCTGGTGTCGTTGTACGCCCGTTACTACATGTCGCCGGACGATCCGGTGCCGCGGTTCTTCGCGTTTTTCCTGGCGTTCATGGGCGCCATGCTCGGGCTGGTGATCTCCGGCAACCTGATCCAGATCGTGTTTTTCTGGGAGCTGACCAGCCTCTTCTCGTTCCTGTTGATCGGCTACTGGCACCACCGCGCCGACGCGCGACGCGGCGCGTACATGGCGCTGATGGTCACCGGCGCGGGTGGTTTGTGCCTGCTGGCGGGGGTCATGCTGCTTGGCCATGTGGTCGGCAGCTATGACCTGGACAAGGTCCTGGCCGCCGGCGATCTGATTCGCGCACATGCCCTTTATCCCATCCTGCTACCCCTGATCCTGATCGGCGCTCTGAGCAAAAGTGCGCAATTCCCTTTCCACTTCTGGCTGCCCCACGCCATGGCCGCGCCGACACCGGTATCGGCCTATTTGCACTCGGCAACCATGGTCAAGGCCGGCGTGTTTCTGCTGGCACGGCTGTGGCCGTCGCTGTCCGGCAGTGAAGAATGGTTCTACATCGTCAGCGGCGCCGGGGCTTGCACCCTGTTGCTCGGCGCTTATTGCGCGATGTTTCAGAACGACCTCAAGGGCTTGCTGGCGTACTCGACCATCAGCCACTTGGGCCTGATCACTTTGCTGTTGGGCCTGAACAGTCCGCTGGCCGCCGTGGCCGCGGTGTTCCACATTCTCAACCACGCCACCTTCAAGGCCTCGCTGTTCATGGCCGCCGGGATCATCGACCACGAAAGCGGCACCCGCGACATTCGCCGGCTCAATGGCCTGTTCAAGCTGATTCCGTTCACCGCCACCCTGGCCATGGTCGCCAGCGCCTCGATGGCCGGCGTGCCGCTGCTCAACGGCTTTCTGTCGAAAGAAATGTTCTTCGCCGAAACCGTGTTCATCAACGCGACCGCCTGGGTCGAGATGACCCTGCCGATTGTCGCGACCATCGCCGGGACGTTCAGCGTCGCCTATTCCCTGCGCTTCACCGTCGACGTGTTCTTCGGCCCCACCGCTACCGACCTGCCCCACACCCCGCACGAGCCGCCGCGCTGGATGCGCGCGCCGGTCGAGTTGCTGGTGTTCGCCTGCCTGGTGGTAGGGATTTTCCCGGCGCAAGTGGTCGGCCCGTTGCTCGCCGCTGCCGCGCAACCGGTCGTAGGCGGCACGCTGCCGGAGTACAGCCTGGCGATCTGGCACGGCTTGAACGCACCGATGATCATGAGTCTGATCGCGATGTCCGGCGGCATCGTCTTGTATCTGCTCCTGCGCAATCAACTCAAGCGCGGGCGCTTCCGCTACCCGCCGCTGATTGGCCGGCTCAACGGCAAGCGCCTGTTCGAACGAATCCTCGTGATCAAGATGCGCCTGGCCCGGCGTCTGGAGCGGCGAATCAGCACCCGGCGTCTGCAAACCCAATTGTTCCTGATGGTGCTCGCCGCCGTGTTGGCCGGGCTGATCCCGATGCTGCACAGCAGCCTGAGCTGGGGCGATCGGCCGAAGATTCCGGGCTCAATCGTGTTCGTCATCCTTTGGCTGCTGGCGATTGCCTGCGCCCTCGGTGCCGCATATCAGGCCAAGTATCACCGTCTCGCCGCCCTGACCATGGTCAGCGTTTGCGGCCTGATGACCTGCGTGACCTTCGTCTGGTTCTCTGCGCCAGACCTGGCGTTGACGCAACTGGTGGTCGAAGTGGTGACCACGGTGCTGATCCTGCTGGGCCTGCGCTGGTTGCCGCGACGGATCGAAGAGGTTTCGCCGTTGCCGAGCAGCCTGCGCAAGGCGCGTATCCGCCGTATCCGCGACTTGCTGCTGTCGACCGTGGTCGGTGGCGGCATGGCGTTGCTGTCCTACGCCATGCTGACGCGCCAGACGCCGAACGACATTTCCTCGTTCTACTTGAGCCGCGCCCTGCCTGAAGGCGGCGGCAGCAACGTGGTCAACGTGATGCTGGTGGACTTCCGTGGCTTCGACACCCTCGGTGAAATCACCGTGCTGGCGGCGGTAGCCCTGACTGTGTTCGCCCTGCTGCGTCGCTTCCGCCCACCGAAAGAAAGCCTGCAATTGCCGGCGCAACAGCGGTTGTTGGCGCCCGATGTCGTCACCGACCTGGTCAACCCGCGTCACGCCAGCGACACCGCGCTCGGCTTCATGATGGTGCCGGCGGTGCTGGTGCGTTTGCTGTTGCCGATTGCGCTGGTGGTGTCGTTCTACCTGTTCATGCGCGGGCACAACCAACCGGGCGGCGGTTTCGTCGCGGGGCTGGTGATGTCGGTGGCGTTCATTCTGCAATACATGGTGGCTGGCACCCAGTGGGTCGAGGCCCAAATGAGCCTGCGCCCGCTGCGCTGGATGAGCGTCGGCCTGCTGTTCGCCACGGTCACGGGCCTGGGTGCAATGGCGGTCGGCTATCCGTTCCTGACCACCCACACCTGGCATTTTGACCTGCCCGTGCTGGGCGACATTCACCTGGCCAGTGCGCTGTTCTTCGACGTTGGCGTGTACGCCGTAGTGGTTGGCTCGACGCTGTTGATCCTCACCGCCCTCGCCCACCAATCGGTCCGCGGCCACAAAACCGCTGGCCAGCCTAAACCCGTTACAGCCAAGGGAGCCGTCTGATGGAAGAAGTCATCGCAATCGCCATCGGCGTCCTCGCCGCGTCCGGCGTCTGGCTGATCCTGCGTCCACGGACGTTCCAGGTGGTCATGGGCCTGTGCCTGCTGTCCTATGGCGTCAACTTGTTCATCTTCAGCATGGGCAGTTTGTTCATCGGCAAAGAGCCGATCATCAAGGATGGCGTGCCGCAGGATCTGCTGCATTACACCGACCCGCTGCCGCAAGCGCTGGTGCTGACCGCCATCGTGATCAGCTTCGCCATGACCGCGCTGTTCCTGGTGGTCTTGCTGGCTTCCCGCGGCCTGACCGGCACCGACCATGTGGATGGCCGGGAGCCTAAAGAATGAATGCCATGACGCACCTGATCGCGGCACCGATTCTGCTGCCGCTGCTGACCGCCGCCATCATGCTGATGCTCGGCGAGAAACATCGTCCGCTCAAAGCCAAAATCAACCTGTTCTCCAGTTTGCTGGGGCTGGGCATTTCCGTTCTGCTGCTGCAATGGACGCAGACCACCGATGTTCCCGGCTCCATCGGCGTGTACCTGCCGGGCAACTGGCAGGTGCCGTTTGGCCTGGTGCTGGTGGTCGATCGCCTGTCGGCGCTGATGCTGGTGTTGACCGGGATCATCGGCGTCAGCGCGCTGCTGTTCGCCATGGCGCGCTGGGACAGTGCCGGCTCCAGCTTCCACGCGCTGTTCCAGATTCAGTTGATGGGGTTGTATGGCGCGTTCCTGACCGCGGACCTGTTCAACCTGTTCGTGTTTTTCGAAGTGCTGCTGGCGGCGTCCTACGGCTTGATGCTGCACGGTTCGGGTCGGGCGCGGGTGTCGTCGGGCCTGCATTACATCTCGATCAATCTGCTGGCCTCGACGCTGTTCCTGATTGGCGCGGCGCTCATTTATGGCGTGACCGGCACGCTGAACATGGCCGACCTGGCGCTGAAAATCCCGCTGGTGCCGGAAGCCGATCGCGGCCTGCTGCACGCTGGCGCGGGCATTTTGGCCGTCGCCTTCCTGGCCAAGGCCGGGATGTGGCCGCTGAACTTCTGGCTGGTGCCCGCCTACTCTTCGGCAAGCGCACCGGTGGCGGCAATGTTCGCGATCATGACCAAGGTCGGCATCTACACCATTCTGCGCCTTTGGACCCTGTTGTTCTCCGGGCAGGCCGGGGCGTCAGCGTACTTTGGTGGCGACTGGCTGATCTACGGCGGCATGGCGACCATCGTCTGCGCGGCAGTAGCTATCCTCGCCGCACAACGCCTGGAGCGCATGGCCAGCCTGAGCATTCTGGTGTCGGCGGGGATTCTGTTGTCGGCCATCGGTTTCGCCCAGCCCAACCTGATCGGCGCGGCAATGTTCTATCTGGTCAGCTCGACCCTGGCGTTGAGCGCATTGTTCCTGCTGGCCGAGTTGATCGAACGCTCGCGCTCGGCCAACGAAATTCCTCTGGAAGATGAAAACGAAATGCTGCCGCGGCCATTGGAATCGTTGCATCCGGCCAAAGGCATCAACCTCGACGACGATCAGAAAGCCGTGGTCGGCCAGGTGATTCCGTGGACCATGGCATTCCTCGGCTTGAGCTTCATTGCCTGCGCACTACTGATCATCGGCATGCCGCCACTCTCCGGATTCATCGGCAAACTCAGCCTGCTCAGCGCCCTGCTCAATCCGCTGGGGCTGGGCAACGGCAGTGAGGAACCGGTCTCTAACGCGGCGTGGGGTTTGCTGGCGCTGCTGATTCTTTCCGGTCTGGCGTCTCTGGTCGCCTTCTCGCGTTTGGGCATCCAGCGCTTCTGGACGCCGCAAGAACGGCCGTCGCCGATCCTGCGACGGCTTGAGTGCGTGCCGATCTTCGCGTTGCTGGGCTTGAGCATCCTGCTGACGTTCAAGGCCGAGCCGCTGTTGCGCTACACCCAGGCGGCCGCCGACGCCTTGAACAACCCGCAGCAATACGTGATGGCCGTGCTGGGTACGCGGGCGGTTCCGAGTCCGGAAGCCAGGGCTGCGCTGCTGGAGGTGCAACCATGAGGCGTCTGTTTCCTGCGCCGTGGCTGTCGCTGGCTCTGTGGCTGCTGTGGCTGGTACTCAACGTTTCAATGAGCCCCGGCAACTTGCTGTTGGGTGCCGTGTTGGGGTTCTGTGCACCGCTGATGATGCGCAAGTTACGCCCGCTGCCCATCCGCATCCGTCGACCGGGGGTGATCCTGCGCCTGTTCCTGGTGGTCGGTCGCGATGTGGTGATGTCCAACCTCGCCGTGGCCTGGGGCGTGCTCAATGCCGGTCGTCGCCCACCGCGCTCGCGATTCATCAAGGTGCCGCTGGACCTGCGCGATGCCAATGGACTGGCGACGCTGTCGATGATCTGCACGGTGGTGCCCGGGACGGTCTGGTCGGAGCTGGCACTGGACCGCAGCATTCTGTTGCTGCACGTTTTCGATCTGGACGATGAAGCGCTGTTCATCGAGCACTTCAAGGCGACTTACGAGCGGCCATTGATGGAGATATTCGAATGAGCGCCCTGCTGTCGAACGCAATTCTGCTGAGTCTTTTCCTCTTTTCGCTGGGGATGATCCTGACCTTGATCCGCCTGTTCAAGGGGCCGTCGGCACAGGACCGGGTTCTGGCGCTGGACTACCTGTACATCATCGCGATGCTGATGATGCTGACGCTGGGCATTCGTTATGCCAGTGACACCTACTTCGAGGCGGCGCTGCTGATCGCGCTGTTCGGCTTCGTCGGCTCGTTTGCCCTGGCGAAGTTCCTGCTGCGTGGCGAGGTGATTGAATGAACGCTGAGCTGTCTCTGTGGGTGGAACTCCCGGTGGCGATCCTGTTGGTACTCGGCGGCGTGTTTGCGTTAGTCGGCGCCATCGGCCTGGTGCGGATGAAGGATTATTTCCAGCGCATGCACCCGCCGGCCCTGGCCTCGACGCTGGGCGCATGGTGTGTGGCATTGGCTTCGATCATTTACTTTTCGGCGCTCAAGTCCGGGCCGGTGTTGCACGCCTGGCTGATTCCGATCTTGCTGGCGATTACCGTGCCGGTGACCACGTTGTTGCTGGCGCGGGCGGCGTTGTTTCGTAAACGCATGGCGGGGGATGATGTGCCGGCGGAGGTTTCGAGTCGTCGGACTGAGAGCGGGCGTTAAGATCAAAAGATCGCAGCCTTCGGCAGCTCCTACGTTGGAATGCTTATACCTGTAGGAGCTGCCGAAGGCTGCGATCTTTTGCTTTCCCTCAGACCCAGGCAACGGCCAACAACCCCGCCCCCAGCACCACACACAACGGCGAGTACACCCACGTATCCAGTCGGGCGAACTTCGAGCCTTTGACTTCCTTGAAGAAACCCACCAACTCCGAATCACCGATAGCCCGGGCAAACAACAGAAGCGCGATCGCGCTGATGATCCATTGCAGCGACCAATGGGACACCGCCGGCATCCACCAGCCCACTCGCAGACATACCAACAGGGCAATCAGAAACAACGCCCCCGCGACCACCAGCGTGATCCAGCCTCGCGGCTTGAAGGCCGGTCGCAATCGCTCGCCGCCTTCCACCGGCACCTGCGGCACCGCCGCCACGGCCGCCCATTCGCCACCTAACGCCCAGTACACATGTATCAGGCTGATCACCGCAAACACCGTCACCAGCCATTGAGCCAGCACAAAGGTCATGGTCTGAAATCCTGGAAATGGATTTGGAACAGACATTGTAGGAGCTGCCGCAGGCTGCGATCTTTTGATTTTGATTTTTTAGATCAAGGGCAGAAGATCGCAGGCTGCGCCAGCTCCTACAGTCCGGCAGATACCTTGTCCGCTATATCCTTCGGCAGCCAGGCCTGCCATACGTCCGGATGTTTTTTCATGAAATCTTCTGCTGCCTGACGCGGCGCGGTGTGTTTTTCGCTCATCTCTGCCAACGCCTTGTTCAACGGATCAATGGGAAAATCGACCTTGCTGAAGAAGTCGGCAATCTGCGGGTATTGCTTCTGAAATGGCGTGGAAACGCCAATGGACAACTTTGAGGCCAGCGAGCGCGTCGGCCGTGGATTCGGATTGTCGGCGTCGGTCAGGGTTTTCCAGGCTTCGGCGTCGAATGGCGGTTCTTCCAGCTGGATCAGCTTGAAGCGACCAAGCAACGGCGTCGGTGACCAGTAATAGAACAACACCGGTTTGCCCCGACGAATCGACGAACTGATTTCCGCGTCCAGAGCCGCCCCGGACCCACTGCGGAAGTTAACGTAGGTGTCTTCCAGCCCATAGGCCTTGAGCTTCTGCTTGTTGACCACTTCCGAGGTCCAGCCGATGGGACTGTTGAGGAAACGCCCCTTGGTCGGGGCTTCCGGGTCCTTGAACACATCCTTGTACTTGGGCAGGTCGCTAACGCTGCGCAAGTCCGGCGCCATCGGCTTGATGCCCTTGGCCGGATCGCCCTTGATCACATACTCCGGCACCCACCAGCCTTCAGTCGCGCCCTTGACCGTATCACCGAGACTCACGACCTTGCCTTCTGCTTCAGCCTTGACCCACACAGGGCTGCGACCGGCCCATTCTTCACCGATGACCTGAATGTCATTGTTGGCCAGCGCGGTTTCCAGGGTGATGGTGGTGCCCGGCAAGGTGTCGGTCGGCAGCCCGTAGCCCTTCTCGACAATGATCCGCAGGATATCGGTGATCAAGCTGCCGCTTTCCCAATTCAGGTCGGCAAAGTGAATCGGCGCCTGGGCCGCCATGACCGGAACGGGTGACGCCAACAACCCGAAAGTGGCCAGGGCAGCGGCCAGCAACCGTCGAAAACCTTTCATGCTTTTGCACCTCGTGCTGTTCACAGCAATCGCAGGATGGCCTGGCAGAAGACCGCGAAGCCTCTGAATAATCAGTCCAATGACTGTAGTAGAGGTTCCTACTTTCGAGGGGGCATGGATTAGTTTTCGGAAATTTCCTGCAAGCGCGCGAGCTCTCTTCTGACCATGCTGGCGTACTCGGCCGGGCGCAACGTATAGAGCTGCGAAGCCACCCAATTCAACCAGGCTCCCTGCAGCACAGCCTTCTGCTCGAACAGCCGTTGGGCTTCGGTTTGAGCGCTGGCGAGGTTCTGTTCGTGGAAGTCGGCGCGGGTCAGGCTCATTACTCGCTGGCCTTGAACGTCACCAGTTCGCCTTTGCGCCACTTGGCTGCCTTGGCGGTCACCGCTTTCAGGGTTTTGGTCAGGCCTTCCTGCAATTGCTGGTGCGCGGCAAACACCATCACCACGCTGTGACCTTCCTTGAACACGATGGCATGGCCATCGGCGGTGGTGACGAAGGCGTAATCGCCCAGGCCGTAGGCCGTCAGTTTGATATCGCGGAATTTGATTTCCAGTTTGCCGCCTTCGCGGCTGGGCAGTACTGAAGCGCTGAAATGATCGCCGACCTTGAGCTTAAGTCCCGGTTTGTCGTCCACCACCAGCGCTGATTCAGTGTCGATTTCGGCAATGTAGATGCCTTCAGCGTTTTGTTCGGTGATGTAAACGAAACGTGACTGAAACTGTTTAACCAGCTTTGCGCGCAAATCACCCAGCACGAACAAAGCATGCATATCGAGATTACTTACTGCCAAGGAAACATCCCCACATCTGAAAATGACGCCGCACGCGAAAAAAGCGCACAGCCAAAAAAAGCGGCAATGCCGAAGGTGAAGCCAGATAACCCGGGTTGAAATCCTGAATGAGCAGAGGACTCATCCATCACGAGGCTTGAGCAGACTACTGGATGTCGCTCACATCGTCTTGCCTGGCATTCGACAAAGGTTGAAGGAAAACGCCCTTTGTACGGCCAGAGAAATACGGACTATCAACTTCAGGGAAAAAACTCTCAAAAAAAAGCACTTTTCTTACATATCGCCAGCCGAAAATTGCTTTAGATAAACATCAATCACCCACCAGTGACGGTGATTCTAGAGCAGCGATGCTCACCGAGACTACCCATAACGACGTACATACGTCGGCAAAACAACGAAAAGGACTTCATATGTGCACGCTGACACACTTCGCCTACCCTCAGAAACCTTACATCGACAACTCGCCAACCCTGTATCCGCTGGTGATGCGACATCCTCAACTTCACTGCCAGGAAGCCGCCCCGCTGCGTTTTCAGGTGGTATTGGCCGGAAACGCCTTCTTCCATATCAAAGAAATTTCCACCGGGTACGTAAGAGGTTTCCGCGCAGACCACAACGAGGCTTGCGCCCTCGCCCGCTCGCTTGAGTCGCGCCTGGACGCCTGAATACCGCTCATTTCAATAGACGTTTCGTCATGCCGGCGACTTAACTCAGCCGCCGGCATGCAACTACTGCCATACTGCCCGCCCAATCAGCGTTAAACACAACAATATTTACAAGGGAAGGCTGCTACGTGACGGAATTTGATATCGGCGAGTTTTTTATCCGGGGCGAAGCCAGAGAGGTCGAGGGCGAATTCCAGGCAGTCATTGTGATGCGTGCCAAACCGCCGCTGAAAACCGTGAGCTATCACCAGGTCGAAAAAGATCGCTGGTTCAAGACTTCGGACGTCGCCGCCCTCGCCGCGCAAGAATCCGCCAAGGAATTAAAGGCTGCCGTCGATGCCGGTGCATTGAAAGCCTGATTATCGTTTTTGCCGTCTATGCTCTTTCCTGCGTTTGAACATCGCTTTCGAACTCCTGAAGCGCGACTCCATCAGATGAAATGGGGTCGTACTTCAGATCTCGTACTCGACGCGACCGATCACCTGCAAGGAGATGAAGATGGAATCACCGACACATGACTTGAAAGGCTTGTTCGATCAGTTGGGCCTGGACTCTTCGCAAAAAGCTATCGACGATTTCATTGCCAGCCATTCCCCTCTTCCCGATGACAAGAAACTCATCGACGCCGAGTTCTGGACACCGCAACAGGCGGGTTTCCTGAAGGAACAACTGCGCGAAGATGCCGACTGGGCGCGGGTGGTCGACGACCTCAACCTGCGCATGCACCAGATCCACTGACCTGAGCTTAATGCAGGCTGTCTGGCACCTCGGCATTCAAACGTGCCAACCAGGCAGCCTTGCACTCTTCCGCTTCATCGCGACTGGAGAACGCCGTTCCCCGACGTTCACCATTGAGCAGCACCACCCAACAAACACTCTGCCCCAACGCACGCAAACTGGCGGGGACACCGCTGCCAATCATTACGGCGACA
The DNA here is from genome assembly GCF_019947275.1 of Pseudomonas sp. GL-RE-29. Classification (NCBI taxonomy): domain Bacteria; kingdom Pseudomonadati; phylum Pseudomonadota; class Gammaproteobacteria; order Pseudomonadales; family Pseudomonadaceae; genus Pseudomonas; species Pseudomonas sp. GL-RE-29. The sequence continues at coordinate 27,796 of NZ_JAGYGD010000041.1, read as the reverse complement.
TCAACTTTGCTTTGCATGTTGACTCTTCGAACTCCGTTAGCAACCTAACTATGAAGGTATGTTAATGAGTTCACTCAAAAGGAAACAGCAACCCCCCTGCACAGCTTCGTTGCCAGATTCGTAACAATAAATCGCGACCTGTAGGAACCTACTTGCGGGCGATGGCGCTCTCAATAACGCCATCGCCAGCAAGCCGGGCTCCTACAAAAAACCGCGTTCAACCCAAACGACCCGATGCAATTCAGACCTGTAGGAGCTGGCTTGCTGGCGATAACACCCTCAATGACGCCATCGCCAGCAAGCCGGGCTCCTACAGAAAACCGCGCTCAACCCACAACGACCCGGTGCAATTCAGACCTGTAGGAGCCGGCTTGCTGGCGATGACGTTCTCAATAACGCCATCTCCAGCAAGCCGGGCTCCTACAAAAGGCAAATCACGCGCCTGGTCGAATGGCAGCAATATCTAGCGAGGCTTTTCCGGCTTGTACCCCAAACGCAAACCACCCCAATGCCGCCCTTTAACCATGATCGGCACCGACAGGTCGTGCATCAACTCTCCGGTATCGCGCGTGTAGGTTTGCAGCAGCACCGCCTGCTGATGGCTGCCGCAACGAATCCCGGTGCGGTCGGCGAATTTGCGTTTGGTGCGGTTTTGCAGGGTATCGACCTGCACATCACCGGTCAGTGGCTGGCTGAAGATTGTGTTATGGGTCGGCACATAACCTTGCTGGGTGCAGGCGATGGCGAACACCAGCCCTTCATGGCGCGGCAACAGCGGTTCCTGAATCGCCGGCAGGACCTGATCGGTGTAGCGGTCGAAGCGCGTCTGGTATTTGGCCGGGCTGGTGCCGGCGATCACCTGATAATGACGGTCGAACAGATCGTCGAGGCTGATACGGCCCGCGTCAATATCTGCTTCGAAGCGCGCCGCAATCTGGCTCGCGCCCTCCCGGGCCAAGTCGTAAATCCGCTGGTGGTAATCGTCCAGCCCGACTTCCGCCAGACGTTCGCTGATGGTCTCGGCCTGGCCTTCCATTTGAACCGCGGCCTGCGCCAGGCGTTGAGTTTGTTGATCACTGACAGCCAGGTCGCTACGCATCTGCTGGATGGCATGAAACAGGCTATCGAGTTGCTCACGGTTTGTTTCCGCGCCTCGGGCGATTTCGCCGACCTGGCTTTCGACGCTGGCCGCTAAACGCGCAATGTTCTCCAGATGCTGGCCGGTGTGCTCGACCTGCCGGACGCCGGTGTCGAGATCGCTCGACAGTTGCCGAATCTGCTCCACCACTTGCGCGGTGCGTTGCTGAATATCCGCCACCATCTCGCCGACTTCGCCAGTCGCGGTCGCCGTGCGTGCGGCCAGACCGCGCACTTCGTCAGCCACTACCGCAAAGCCGCGCCCATGTTCCCCGGCTCGTGCAGCTTCAATCGCCGCGTTCAGGGCCAGCAGGTTGGTCTGGCTGGCAATGGACTGAATCACCAGGGTAACGCGCTGAATATCGTCGCTGCGCAGGCTCAGCGCCTCAATCAATTCTCGACTGTTATTGGCGCGCTGACTGAGTTGATGCATGCGCGCAATCGACTCAAGCAACTCGGTGCGCCCCGCTGCTCCGCTCTGATGTGCCTCGCTTGCAGCACCCAATGCCTCACGGCTGAGGGTCGAGGTCGCCTGCTCAGTCGCGATCATTACTTCGGCGTTGCTGACAATTTGCGCCGCTGCGCCCAGTTGCGATTGCAGCTTGTCCGCCAGTTGCTTGACCGAGAACGCCACGCCCGCGGCTGACAGAGCGTTATGGCTGGTGGTGTAGGAAAGGTCACGGGTCAACGCGGAAATGGCGCTGGACGTATCGGTGGGAACAGCTTCGGGGGTCGCGCGCGAACGCAGGCGCGGCAGCCAGATGATCAGCACGGCCAATGGCAGGCCAAGGTATAGCGACCAGCCCCACAGCGATATGCCACACAGCAACAGCATCAGGGCGATGCTTTGCAGCGTCGGCGTCAGCCAGCGATTTTTCGGCAAAAGCACTGGTGCAGGCGCTGCCGCCACCAGAGATCCGTCTCTCGTCATCTTGGTCACCCCGGAAATATTCTAATTGTTGTCTTCGCATTGAACGCCACTATAAGGCCATTATCTATGAGCCTTTAGTCGGGGGCGTTGCAGTAGATCAATAGAATTGCGGGGTTTTCTGTAGACGTGGAAAAGCAAAGATCGCAGCCTTCGGCAGTTCCTACAGGTTCACGTAACACCGTGTAGGAGCTGCCGAAGGCTGCGATCTTTTCAAGGCAGCCCACGTTAAACGGGCTGCCTCACAGAATCAGGCCTGACGCTGGTGCTTGTCGATCTGCTCGTGACGTTCTTGAGCTTCGATGCAGTACTTGGTGGTCGGGCTGATCAGCAGGCGCTTGAGGCCGATTGCCTCGCCGCTGTCGTCGCACCAGCCAAAGCTGTCTTCCTTGATGCGCTCAAGGGCTTGTTCCAACTGAGGCAGCATGCGCTGGTCGCGATCGATCGCGTTTACCAGCCAGGTGCGCTCTTCTTCAACGGAAGCCGCGTCAGCCGGGTCGGCCGGGGTGTCCAGGCTCTCGATGGCGATGCGGTTCTGTTCGATGCGCTCATGGGTTTCGACTTTCATGTTCTGCAACAGCTCAGAGAAAAAAGCATGTTGCTCGGCATTCATGTAGTCATCCGCCGGCATGGCCAGCAACTTGTCCTTTGTCATTGATATCTCTATAAAAAAACGTGCATTAAGGCGAATTAGGGAGCGTTCCGGCAGACCTGGTCAGGTCATCGGAAAGGCGCAGTTTGTTCCAAGCGCCACCCGGCACTCAATTTACGAGGGGCGGCAGTCTAAGGCCGAGTTGTGGCCTCAGCAACTGAAAAGTCAGCGAATTTGTCCGACAAAGCCTCGAAAATGCTCTACGGCAGGCATTCAGGCGGTCATCGGAGTGCGTTTATAGCAAGAAATTCAATCCAGCACAGGTATATAGAAGACAAACGGCGGCACAGGACGATGGCGTTTGCAGCTCATCCAACCTCAGCTAAGGTTGTCCCTCCCGAAATGGGCCATTTCAAGGAGCGGTTAAATGAAGCTGATCGGCATGCTGGATTCGCCCTACGTACGACGCGTCGCCATTTCTGCCAAGCGCCTGGGTATTGCGCTGGAGCACGAATCGGTTTCGGTGTTCAGGACTTTCGAGCAGTTCCAGCAAATCAATCCGGTGGTCAAGGCACCTACCCTGGTGCTGGATGACGGTGAAGTGTTGATGGATTCGACGCTGATCCTTGATTACCTGGAAGCACTGTCCGAACCTGCCCGCAGCCTGATGCCCAAGGGTATCGAACAACGCCTGCGTTCATTGCGCCTGATCGGCCTGGCACTCGCGGCCAGCGAAAAGTCAGTGCAGCTTTATTACGAGCGCAACCTGCGACCGGCGGAGATTCAATATGAGCCTTGGGTTGAACGGGTCGAGGGCCAATTGGCTGCGGCGTATTCAGCGCTGGAGCTAGAGCTTGAAAAGCAGCCGCTGAATACCGATGGCTCGATTGGCCAGGAGGGCATCACGCTGGCCGTGGCGTGGAGCTTTACCAACCTGGTGGTGCCGGATCAGGTTGATGTGGCGCAGTTTCCGCGGATCGTCGCGTTTACCGCGTATGCCGAGGGGCTAGAGGAGTTCTTGAGTACTCCGATTGACGGATAAAGTGCTGCGTCTGATCTGCCCTCTTCGCGAACAGGCTCACTCCTACAGATGATCGCGTTCCCCTGTAGGAGTGAGCCTGCTCGCGATGACGGCGTAACAACGCATACAAATGTAACTGCCCAAAACAAAAACGCCGCTTCCACCAAAGGCAGAAGCGGCAGAGGGACTAGCCCCAGTCGATCAATGCATGAACAGAGCGATCAGGATGATGATCGGGATCGGTACACCAAGAAAGAACAGCAGTAATGAGCGCATGATGATTCTCCTGGGTTAACGAACAGGGGTGGTGGTGACGTAGGTGTCGGTTTCCAGATACACCACGGCATCCCGGCGACGGCCACCGAAAGTCGCGGCAAAACTTGCGAAAAACGCGCCGATCAGCAGTGCAACGAACATCCACAACGTGGTCCAGGCAGCTACTTTGGCGGCGGTATCAGCCGCTTGTTGTGCGGCCAGTTTGGCGTCGGCTACCGCTTTCTGGGTGCGGGCATAAACTTCATCGACACGACGTTCAGCGTCCGCTTGGGTGAGATTGGTCCGTTGCGCTACCAGTTGAGCCAGGTAGGTGCGATCTTCCGCAGACAACTGACCGTCCTTCAAGGATTGCGCGAAAATCCGCGTCACGGTGCCTCGTGCGGCATCGTCACTGACGGCGGCCGGACGATCATCGCGAAACAGGCTGTCGATGTAGTAGCCGTACTGATCGCTGTCGGTATTGGCGGCAGCCTGACCGGCCACTTGAGTCATGGCACTGGCGGCGCCACCGGCCACTTGTGCGCCAGCCTGAACACCACCACTGACAATGCTGCTGACCGAACCGGCCACCAGCGTCGCGGTTACCAGTGTTGCAACGCACCACGCGAGAAACCCGTGAGCGGTGTCGCGAAAGTAAACTTCATCGCCATGCATGTACGCCCATTTAACCCGCAGGCGCCCGGCGATATAGCCACCGGCCCCTGAGGCAATGATTTGTGTCACGGCCAACCAGACAATCGTCGAGATGCCCAGGCCTTTGGCACTCACGCCTTCGTTGGCCCAAGGCGAGACCGCCGAGAATCCCAGGCCAAAACCGAGCAGCACAAGGATCAGCGATAACGCTGCTGCCGCAGCAGCCCCGGCGAAAATCGCCCCCCAAGAGACGCCAGAGAGCGTGCTCGCTTCTTCAGCCGCAGGATAGAAACCATCTGAGGATCTATTCATTGTTGTATCGCTCCAGGCAGAAAGATGGTGTTACAACTTCTTCAAATCAGCAGTTGCAGTGACCATGCCAGTCGCGCGCTCTGAATAACTCCTTCAACTTCAACAACTTATAAAGTTTGAACTTCCCTGATCCATGCAATATGCAATAAACCACTAAGCTCAGCGGGTTTTCTGCATTGATTGGGAAGAGCAAAAGATCGCAGCCTTCGGCAGCTCCGACATTTGAAATGTAATCCTCTGAAGGAGCTGCCGAAGGCTGTGATCTTTTGATCTCCATGAACTTTTATTTAGTAAGCCGTCGATCATTTCTTGGCAAAATGCTGCACAACGTTGTGAACACCTAATCAGGCCAGCCCTATGACCCGCATCTTGACCATCGAAGACGACGCCGTGACCGCCCGGGAAATTGTCGCCGAACTGAGCAGCCACGGCCTCGACGTCGATTGGGTCGACAATGGTCGCGAGGGGCTGGAGCGTGCGGTCAGTGGCAACTACGACTTGATCACCCTCGACCGCATGTTGCCCGAGCTCGATGGCCTGGCGATTGTCACGACCCTGCGGACCATGGGCGTGGCGACGCCGATCCTGATGATCAGCGCCCTCTCCGACGTCGATGAGCGCGTGCGCGGCCTGCGCGCTGGCGGCGACGATTACCTGACCAAACCTTTCGCCACCGATGAAATGGCGGCCCGGGTCGAAGTCCTGCTGCGCCGGCAGAACAACGTGACCGCGCAAGCAACCACGTTGCGAGTAGCGGACCTGGAACTGAATTTGATCAGCCACGAAGCCAGCCGCAATGGCGAGTTGCTGACGTTGCTGCCCACCGAATACAAGCTGCTGGAATTCCTCATGCGCAACACCGGGCAGATCCTCTCGCGGATGATGATTTTCGAGGAGGTCTGGGGTTATCACTTCGACCCCGGCACCAACCTGATCGACGTCCACATCGGCCGCCTGCGCAAGAAGATCGACCCACCTGGCAATGCCCCATTGATTCGAACCGTGCGAGGCTCGGGTTATGTCATTGCCGAACCCGTCTAAAGGCTGGCGCTCTTCCAGCAGTCGTTTGCTGGCGCTCTACAGTGCACTGTTCGTGGTCTGGAGCGGCATCCTGATGGGCGTCATGTACTTCGAGGTGTCCGCTTACCTGGACAACCTGGCCAAGCATTCGCTGATGCAGCGCCAGCATCTGTTTTCGCGTTTCCAGGGCGAACAACTGGTAGACGCCCTCGCCGTCAGCATGACCTTCGACATCCGCGGCATCGACGGCTATGGCCTGTTCGATCAGCAACAGCGTTATCTGAGCGGCGCCCTGGACCACATCCCCCGTGGCCTGCCGCTGGACGGCAAGATCCACATGCTCAGCGATTGCGCCGACTCCGACGACCCGACGCTGCCCAACGACAGCTGCGACGCCGTGGCGACCCAGACCCGGGACGGCCTCTTGCTGGTGCTGGTGCGCGACAACGGCTCGCTGTTTGCCGTCACCCGAATCATCCTGCACGCGCTGTTCTGGGGTGTGACCCTGACCATCCTGCCGGGCATCGTCGGCTGGCACTTGTTGCGCCGCCGTCCGTTGCGGCGAATTCGCGGGATCCAGGCCAGCGCCGAGGCCATCGTCGCCGGTGACTTGACCAAACGCCTGCCGCTGTCCAGTCGCCGCGATGAATTGGACATGCTCGCCGCGATCGTCAACGCCATGCTCGAACGCATCGAGCGCTTGATGAACGAAGTCAAAGGCGTGTGCGACAACATCGCCCATGACCTGCGCACGCCGCTGACCCGATTGCGCGCGCAGCTCTATCGCATGCAACAGCAGGCCGGCGAAGGTTCGGCCGAAGCCGCACAACTGGATTTGGTGCTGGCCGAGGCCGACACGCTGATGGCGCGGTTTCGGGGCTTGCTGCGGATTTCCGAACTCGAGGATCGTCAGCGCCGCTCAGGATTTGTGGAACTGGACCCAGTGCCGCTGCTGCAGGAACTGCACGAATTTTATCTGCCGTTGGCCGAAGACGATGGTTTGAGTTTTGAATTGCAGTTGCCAGCAACATTGCCGCCCCTCCATGGTGATCGCGCATTGCTGTTCGAAGCCGTAGCCAATCTGCTGAGCAACTCGATCAAATTCACCCCGCCCGGTGGCCAGGTGATTTTGCGTGGAGTGAATGAGGGCGGGCATACCCGCATTGAAGTGCTCGACTCCGGTCCTGGCATTCCAGAGGCCGAACGCGAGGCGGTGTTCCAGCGCTTCTATCGCGCTGAGGCGGGTAATCAGAAAAGTGGCTTTGGATTGGGGTTGTCGATCGTCGCGGCGATTGTCAGCCTGCATGGCTTTACGCTGGAGTTGGGCAGTAGCGAACTGGGGGGCGCGCGGTTGGTGCTGGATTGTCGGCAGCGTTTGATTGCGCCGGCTTGAAGATCAAAAAATCGCCCGAACGCGCTCCGAACCTGCGGCAGCTCCTACAGATGTCCACATATCCCTGTAGGAGCTGGCTTGCCAGCGATGGCGGCCACAAGATCACCGAAAAATCCGAAGGCCCCATCGCCAGCAAGCCGGCTCCTACAAAGGATCAAGCCGGGTAATTGGCGCGCAACGCCTCAAGGCCTCCCTGATAGATCCCGGTAAACAACGCCTCTACTTCCTCGTTACTCACACCCACCGGTTCAAACCGGCCGGACCAGGTCACCCGAGCCCCGTCGCCCTGCGCCTCAACCTTGATCGTCGCCAGATAATCCGTGGCCGGAAACGGCGCTTGCAGAATCGAGTAGCTGTAGGTTTTGCCGGCGTTGTCGAACGCTTGCAGACGCTCGATCACTACCGCGCCATCCGCCGTTTGCAGGCTGCGCACGCGCCCGCCTTCGCTGAGTTCACTCTTGGGAATGAACGGCAGCCATTCCGGCAGCGAATTGAAACCGCCGATCAATTGCCAGACCCGATCCGCCGAGGCCGGGATGTCGATGAATGCTGATGCAGTTGCCATGTAAAGCTCTCTCTCATTAATAAGGTTCAGATCGCCATGCTGTCGACGACGCCGCCGTCGACTCGCAAAGCTGCGCCCGTGGTTGCCGAGGATAGCGGCGAGGCGATGTACGCCACCAGATTCGCGACTTCCTCGACATTCGCCACGCGCTGGATGATCGAAGTTGGACGGGCCTCGCGGACGAAGGCGTCGGCTTCCTCCTGAAGACTGCGCCCGGACTTGGCAATGGCATCCTTGAGCATCAGCTCCACGCCGTCGGTCAAGGTCGGACCGGGCAGGATCGCATTGACCGTTACTCCGGTGCCCGCCAGCCGTTTGGCCAGTCCGTGGGAAACCGCCAGGTTGGCGCTTTTGGTCACGCCATAGTTGAGCATGTCCGCCGGGATCGCGATGCCGGATTCCGAGGACAGGAAGATCACCCGGCCCCAGCCCTGCTTGACCATGTCCGGCACGTAATGCCGGGACAGGCGCACGCCGGAGATCACGTTGACCTCATAAAAGCGCGTCCACTCGCTATCGGGCGTGTCAAAGAAATCCACCGCGTTGTAGATCCCAAGGTTGTTCACCAGAATGTCGGCTCGCGGTTCGGCGGCGAACAATATTTCGGCACCTTCAGCGGTACCGAGGTCGGCCGTCAGCCCGCGCAATTGCGCGCCGGGCACCTGCTCGCGGATGGTCGCCAGCGCTTGCTCGACCTTGGCCGTTTCGCGGCCGATCACCACCACCGTGGCGCCAGACTCGGCCAGTGCCTTGCTGATACCCAGACCAATGCCGGCGGTGCTGCCGCTGACAATTGCCAGTTTTCCACTCAAATCAATCTTCATTTCACATCACCCCTGTAGGAGCTGCCGGAAGCTGCGATCTTTTGCCCTGGCAACGGAGCCCGTTCGGAAACCAAATGAGCCTCGCGCATCGCCTGCCAAAACGCTGCAGGAATCACCGCCGACAACGCGGCAACATCTTCGGCAATCCGCTCTGGTCGGCTGGCACCTGGAATGACTGCCGCCACCGCCGGATTGGCCAATGAGAATTGCAACGCAGCGGCTTTGATATCAACGCCATGGGCAGCCGCGATGCGTTTGATCTGCTCAACTTTGTCGATGATCGCCGGGCTGGCCTTCTGGTATTCGAAGTGCGCGCCACCGGCCAGGATGCCCGAACTGTAAGGGCCGCCGACCACGATCTCGACGTTCTGTGCCAGGGCCGCGTCCATCAAGCGCTGCAAGGCGCGGTCATGGTCGAGAAGAGTGTAGCGACCCGCCAGCAGAAAACCGTCCGGTTGCGCTTCGCTCAGATCAAGGGTCAATTCGCACGGCTCAACCTTGTTCACGCCCAGGCCCCAGCCCTTGATCACGCCCTCTTCACGCAAGCGCGTCAGCACTTTGAAGGCGCCGGTACGTGCCTGATTGAAATACTCCAGCCATTGATCGCCATAGAAATCCTGGGCGATGTCATGGACCCAGACGATGTCCAGGCGATCGGTATTCAGACGCTTGAGGCTGTCTTCAATCGAACGCAGGGTCGCGTCGGCGCTGTAGTCGTTGACGATCTTGTTCGGACGACCGTGTTCGAACACCCCGCTCTTCTCGCCCAGATCGCGGGCGGCGGCGTCTTCGACTTCGTCGAGGATCACCCGGCCGACCTTGCTGCTGAGCACATAATCATCACGGTTGTAGCGGGACAGCGCAGCGCCGAGGCGAATTTCCGACAGACCCGAACCGTAAAACGGCGCCGTATCGAAGTAACGCACGCCGGCATCCCAGGCCGCATGGACGGTGGCTTGCGCCTCTTCTTCAGGAATGGCGCGGAACATATTGCCCAGCGGTGCAGTGCCGAAACCCAGCGCGCCGGGCAGTTTGTCTTTCAAGCTCATAATTAATTCCTCTCGAATGCCTGGTTAACCCTGTAGGAGCCGGCTTGCTGGCGATAGCGTTGTAGCAGTCGCTACAGCGTTGCCTGGTGAATCGCTATCGCCAGCAAGCCGGCTCCTACAGGGAACGGTGATTTGTCTTACCGATGGGCAGATCCTAGATTGCGATCTTCGGACCGTCCAAGACATAATGCGCAGCACTTGAGTCCCTAGAGGTCTGACATGATCGACATCCGCCAATTGCGCTACTTCGTCGCCGTCGCCGAAGAAGAACACGTCGGTCGCGCTGCCGAACGCCTGCACATTTCCCAGTCACCCCTGAGCCGGCAGATTGCCCAGCTCGAAGAACGCCTGGGCTTGACCCTGTTCGAACGCAGCCAGCAACGCATTCGCCTCACCCGCGACGGCCAGACCTTCCTCGCTGAAACCCGCGCCCTGCTGACCCACGCCAATCGCCTGGAATCCCTCGGCAAACGTCTCGGTCGCGGTGAAGAAGGCGGTTTGTGCATTGGCTACATCGAGAACGCGATGCACGCCGGCGTCCTGCCCAATGCCTTGCGCGTGCTGCGCAGCGACAGGCCGAACGTGCACGTCGCGCTGTACAACCTCAGTTCCGCCGAACAATTGGAAGGCCTGCGTCAGCGTAGTCTGGATATCGCCCTGGTCAGTGAACCGCCGACGGACGATGACCCCGACCTGCTGGGTTTCCAAGTACTGAACGACCCAATGCTGCTGGCAATGCCCGACGACCATCCGCTGGCACAGAAGACCCTGTTGACCCCGGAAGACCTCGCCGATCAGGAGTGGATCGGCGTGCAACACCACCACAACGTCACCCGCCGCGAAGACTTCGTCAGCGCCTGCATCCGCGCCGGTTTCACCCCGGACATCCGCATGGAAGCCACCGGTCCCTTCACCGCATTGGCGCTGGTGGCCTCGGGACTGGGCATCGCCATGATTCAGAAAGGCCTGAGCCGCAACGCCCCCCCGGGCGTGGTGCTGCGGGAAGTGCCATGGATCTCCCTCACCCGACCGCTGTGGGCGGCGTGGCACCGAATCAATCTGCGGCCGTTGGTGGAGACGTTCAGGAAAGTGCTGACCGAACCAGATTCGGCTCACTAACCCCCTGTGGCGTGGGAGCTTGCTCCCGCTGGGTCGCGCAGCGGCCCCAAAACCTGCCACCGCAGTCATTTCGGCAAACCGCGCATGCGGGGTTTACGACTGCTGCGCAGCCGAGCGGGACGGTGCGGCGATCCGACAAGCTCCCTCGCCACAGGGTTTAGCGCAGCCGTTCGAGGTTGTTTAACGGCTGTCAGCGTTACTTGATGAAAGCTACAACACCTTGCGTCGTTGCCTACGCGTACGCCAGAATCCGCCGGCTTGTGCGCCTTGGGGCCGGGTTCTATCGTTGGCCGGTCGCTGAAAAACAGCGATCGGGTTTGGTAGCCCGGCTTGCGAAGTGCACAACATCATTTGCGATGATTCTTCGTCGCTATTTTTATGGTGGTCATGCACAGGGCGCCCTCGGGCGCGCCGGTCTCCTCGCATCCCGGTCTACCAACCTGTGCATGGCCGCCACCTTCGTTTGGTAGCGAACGGTGATGGCTCCTTTATTACGATGAGAGGAGTTCTATCTATGTGCAAACCAACGCCTAATCCACCAAACACCGATCCAACCGCCCCTAACGAAAACCTCTATTCAGAAAAAGAACCCACCGACCGCATTCCCTCCGCCGCTGACATCCGAGCCACCCCGCGCACACTCTGCACGATGTACATCATCGACCCGCAAATCAACATCGAAACCCTGCTGGGCGACGCGTGCGAATCACTGGCCTCCGCCCATGTCATGACGCTGGATCTGGCGGATCGCACAGAGGGATCAAGCCGCAACACCCTGCTGGGCATCGCCCAAGTCATCATGCTCGGCGAACTGGCAGTGAACCGGGCGCTGGATCGAATCGACCCACCTGCATAAACACAACCCCCTGTGGCGAGGGAGCTTGCTCCCGCTGGGTCGCGAAGCGGCCCTAAACCCTGCCACCGCAGTCATTCAGGCACACCGCAAACACAGAGTTTGCGACTGCTGCGCAGCCGAGCGGGAGCTTGCTCCCTCGCCACGGGGTTTGGTGCTTTACTTGAAACACCCCGAACCCCAGCGAGCACCCCACCATGAACCGCAACGACCTGCGCCGCGTGGACATGAATCTGTTGGTGATTTTCGAAACCCTGATGTTCGAAAAAAACCTCACGCGCGCGGGGGAAAAGCTGTTCCTCGGCCAGCCCGCCGTCAGTGCGGCACTCGCCCGATTGCGCGATTTGTTCGATGACCCGCTGCTGGTGCGCAATGGCCGTGTGCTGGAGCCGACCCCGCGGGCGCTGGTGATTCTCAAGGAGTTGCAACCGGCGATGGACACGATTTCCGGGGCGGTCAGCCGGGCCAAGGATTTCGACCCGTCCACCAGCCGCGATGTGTTTCGCATCGGCCTGTCCGACGACGCCGAGTTCGGCCTGTTTCCTCCCCTGCTCAAGCAGATCCGTGAAGAGGCGCAGAACGTTGTGGTGGTGGTGCGGCGGGTCAACTACTTGCTGATGTCGTCGATGCTGGCCAGTGGGGAGATTTCCGTCGGGATCAGTTACACCACGGATTTGCCGGCCAATGCCAAGCGCAAGAAGCTGCGCGACCTGAGCGTCAAGGTCCTGCGCGGCGATGATCGCCCCGGGCCGCTGACCCTGGATGAGTTTTGCGATCGACCCCACGCCCTGGTGTCATTTTCCGGGGATTTGAGCGGCGCCATCGACAACGACCTGGCGCGCATCGGCCGTTCCCGTCGAGTGGTTCTGGCAGTGCCGCAGTTTGCGGGATTGCGCGCCTTGCTCGCGGGTACTGACATGCTGGCTTCGGTACCGGATTACGCGGCGTGCGCGTTGATCGAAGGCAGCAGCCAGTTGCGCGCCGACGACCCGCCGTTCGACATCGTGCTGTCCGAACTGTCGATGGTCTGGAACGGCGTCAACGATAACGATCCGGCAGAACGTTGGTTGCGCTCGAAAATTGCGGAGCACATGTCGGCTCCACTGCCGGGGCATTGAGCGAGTTGAAACCCGGATCGGTTTCGCGCAGGTAGATCGGCAAGTCCGTCATCGGTGGCATGGCCGGGATTTCGAAGTACATCTGGATCACCCAGCCACGGTGATAGCTGGCGTGGTTGACCACGTGCATCAGCATCGCGCCGGCACTCATGGTGCCGCTTTCACCGGAGATAAACGTGAACCGCACGGGCTTGTCCAGCGAGGCATCGGTCTGCCGTGCGCTCCAGTCGCAGTACCAGTGATCAACGTTCTGTTGCGCCTGGCGCAGTGCCGGCAGTTCCGGATGGACCAAATCATGGGAGGTTTTGAAGCTGTGCCCTCGGCCTTCGAGGTGAGCCTGCCAGAGGCAGTCCACCACATACATGTGGTTAAGCGTGCCGATCATGTTCTTGAAAATCCCGGCGCGTTCCTTGTATACCTCGGCCGTTGGAAGTTGCGCCAGATTGTCGAAGAGGCGCTGGTTGGCCCATTGTTTGTAGTCGGCAAGCATTCGGGCAGTGCGTACGTTGATCATCAGACTTCTCCGATGGCGATGAGCGCATCTCCCAAGGATAGCGCTATCCGCGCAAAGCCGCGCGGACGCTGATTATCGGTCATCAAACCCATCTGCTCGTGGTGGACCCGACGACTACGCGGAATGTCAGGGATCCAGCGTCATCGTTGACGATCATCGCGAGCAGGCTCGTTCCTGCAGGGGTTATGCCAGCTGCCGCGTAACGTGCTCGGCCAGTGCCAGGCAACCGGTCAGGCCCGGGGATTCGATGCCGAACAGATTCACCAATCCCGGCACACCATGTTCGGCGGGCCCGCTGATGCGGAAGTCGGCGGCGGGTTCGCTCGGATTGGTGATTTTCGGGCGAATGCCGCTGTAGGCCGGTTGCAGGCTGGCATTCGGCAAGCCCGGCCAGTAACGCCGGATCGCCTCATAAAAGCTCTCTGCCCGGCGCGGATCGACTTGGTAATCTACCGCGTCGACCCACTCCACGTCCGGCCCGAAGCGCGTCTGGCCGCCGAGGTCGAGGGTCATGTGCACGCCCAGCCCGGCGCTTTCCGGCGCCGGATAGACCAGATGCCGGAACGGCGCCCGGCCGCTGTAGCTGAAGTAACTGCCCTTGCACAATCGCGCCGTCGGAACGTGTTGCGCAGGCAGACCGGCGATACGGCTCGCCACTTCGGGCGCAGACAAACCGGCGCAATTGATCAATTCCCGGCAGCTCAAGGTGATGGGCTCGGCGCCGCCCATGTGCAACTCGAAACCCTGTTCAGTGCAGCGCGCCGATAACAGCGGCGTATGAAACGCCAGCGACGCGCCCCACGCTTCGGCATCGGCCTGCAGTGCCAGCATCAAGCCATGGGAATCGACTATGCCGGTGGACGGTGACCACAGCGCCGCGACGCAGGACAACTCCGGTTCCAGTTCCTGCGCCTGATTGGCGTCCAGCCATTGCAGGTCGTCCACGCCATTGCGCCAGCCCTGCTCCAGCAGACTCTGCAAGGCCACACGCTGCGCATCGTCGGTGGCGACGATCAACTTGCCGAGGCGCTGATAGTTGACGCCGCGCTCGTCGCAGAAGGCGTAGAGGCGTTGCTTGCCCTCCACGCACAACTGCGCCTTGAGGCTGCCGCTCGGGTAATAGATGCCGGCGTGGATCACCTCGGAATTGCGCGAGCTGATGCCCACGCCAATCCCTTCGCCGGCCTCGACCAGGATCACTTCACGTCCGCTCATGGCCAAGGCCCTGGCCACCGCCAACCCAACCACACCGGCCCCGACCACTACGCACTGGATATCGACTTGCCCTGCACTCATCTCAAACCAGCCCTCGTTCCCGGTAATCGATCAGGCTGGAGAATATCGCCAGCAGCATCGCCATGACCACGAAGAAGATCAGCACCAGGAAATATGAGCCGGTGAACTGCACGATCAGACCGATCAGGATCGGCACGATCACCCCGGCCATGTTGCCGCAGAAGTTCATGGTGCCGGCCAGTACGCCAGTTTTCGAAGTGCCGCCGAGGATCGACGGAATGCACCAGTACATGCCGCACCAGCGAATGAAAAACATCGCCACGCACAGCAGACCGATTGCCTTGCTCGCCTCGGCGGTATAAGCGGTAGCCAGCATGCACAGCGCCGCGACCAGTGCCGAACCGCAGAACATGCTGCGCATTACCAGGTTCGGCGAGGCACCGCTGGACTTCCATTTGTCCCCCAGATAACCGCCGACCAGTTCACCGATGAAACCGCACATGAAGATCAGGAAGGTCGCGCCGCCCATGCCCGAAATGTTCAGGCCGTGGGTCTGGTGCAGGTAGCTCGGCATCCAGGTCAGCAGACCGTAGAACACGCTGAGGATGCAGCAGTAACCGGCGAACATCGCCAGCACCGATCGGTCCTTGAGTAGTTCTTTGAACGGGATGCTAGTCACCGCGCCGGGTTGGCTGACCGTGGCGTTGCCCTCGGTGATGTGCTTAAGCTCGGCGGCGTTGACGCTAGGGTGTTCGCTGGGGTGGTTGCGGATGTATTTCCAGGCCAGCACACCGGCGAGCATGGTGCCGACGCCGGCAATCACGAAGGCGATGCGCCAGGAGTCGAACCAGCCGATCAGGCCGGCAATGATGATCGCGCCGAAGGCACTGCCCAGCGGCGCACCGCCATCGACCAGCACGGCACCGCGTCCGCGTTCATTAGGCGTCAGCCATGCGCCGTTGAGTTTTGCGCCGGCGGGCATGATCGGTGACTCCGCAACGCCGAGGCCCATGCGGGTGATCAATAGAGTGATCCAGTTATGCGCCCCGGCGGCCAGCGCCTGGAATGCGCCCCAGGCCACGGTCGCGACGACGATGACGCGGCGGGTGTGGAAGCGATCCAGCAGCATGCCGCCGGGAATCTGCATCAAGGCGTAGGACCAGAAAAACGCGCTGAGCATCAGACCTTCAAGGGCCGGCGGGATCTGGAATTCGCTGGAGATCAGTGGCAACGCCACCGACAGCGAGGCGCGGTCGATGTAGTTGATCGCGGTCAACAGCAACATGATGAGGAAAATTCGCCAACGGACGTTGGTGGCACGCATCGTCGCGGACGCGGCTGGCAACGCCAGGCTTTCGGCACTCGGATTGTTCATGTGGGGGCACTCTTATTGTTGTGGAAACACACCGTGGCAAGCGGCCCCACTCTAATCACGCCTCCGAGTGCTGAATAATGATGGGATCTGATTGGGGGATCACCAACCGTCATCCCCCTGCCAATGCAAAGCCTGTGGCGAGCGAGCGTGCTCGCGCTGGGCTGCGCAGCGGCCCCAAAATCTCATAGCCACTGAGATTCTGTGACTGCTGCGCACTCAAGCGCGAGCACGCTCGCTTGCCACAACTGGGTCAATCAGAAGGTTCCCGGATAGCTGCCGCCATCCAGCAACAGGTTCTGCCCGGTAAGGAAACCGGATTGAGCGCCGCAAATGAACGCGCAATACGCGCCGAATTCATCAGGCTGGCCGAAGCGCTGGGCGGGAACGTTTTTACGCCGCTGTTCGGCGATGCTTTCGACGCTGGTGCCGTTGGCCTCGGCAGCAACATTCAGGGTTTTGTGCAAGCGTTCAGTCTCGAACGGCCCCGGCAGCAGGTTGTTGAGCGTGACGTTGTTGCCGGCCAAACGCGCCTGACGTGCGAGGCCGGCTATAAATCCGGTCAAGCCGCTGCGGGCACCATTGGACAAACCCAACACATCAATCGGCGCCTTCACCGCGCCGGAAGTGATGTTGACGATGCGCCCGAAACCGCGTTCGGCCATACCATCGACACAGGCCTTGATCAGCTCGATAGGCGTGAGCATGTTGGCGTCCAGCGCCTTGAGCCAGTCTTCGCGCTGCCAGTCGCGGAAGTCACCGGGCGGCGGCCCACCGGCGTTATTGACCAGAATGTCCACCTGCGGACACGCCGCCAGTACCTGCTCACGAACACTCGGTTCGCTGATGTCCCCAGCCACCGTGCGCACTTCGATGCTTGGCGCCAAACCGCGCAGTTCTGCGGCGGCAGCCTGCAATGTCTCGTCGCCCCGGGCGTTGATCACCAGGTTCACCCCCTCCTTCGCCAAGGCCCGTGCACACGCCAGGCCCAAGCCCTTGCTGGCGGCGCAGACGATGGCCCAGCGTCCCGAAATTCCCAAATCCATGACGATGCTCCTGACTGTTCAAAGCGCTCACGTTACCACCGCGCCCCCGTCACCCGGGGGATGACAAAGGGTGATCGCTGTATCAGACCTTTTCATTATCGACAGGCGACGACGCTCATTACTGTTGCGGGACCAATAAGAAACCGGAGGCACACATGAACCCGTTCCAGTTTTATTTCCCCACGACCGTGAAGAGCGGTAACGGCCTGGTGCGTCAGGCCGGTGCATTGCTCAAACCCCATGTCCGCAAAAAACTGTTGGTGGTCACCGACGAAGGCTTGATGAAGTCGGGGGTGATGGAAAGTTTTTTCGCCTCTCTGGCCGAGAGTGACATTGGCTACGAAGTGTTTGCCGGCGTCGAACCGAACCCCACCACGGATGTGCTGGAACGCGCCGTAGCCTTCCTGAAAAACCACGAGTGCGACTCGGTGATCGGTGTCGGTGGCGGCAGCAGCATCGACACCGCCAAAGGTGTCGCGGCCATGGCCACCAACCCCGGCAATATCCTCGACTATGAGGGTTACGACAAACTGCTGCACCCGCCGCTGCCGGTCTTTGCCATCCCGACCACCTCGGGCACCGGCAGTGAATGCACGGCGTCTACGGTGTTCACCAACACCAAGACCCTGTTCAAAACGGTAATCATCAGCCCCGCGCTGTTCCCCAAACTGGCGATCCTCGACGCCGAACTGACCCTCAAGTTGCCACCGTCAATTACCGCCGCCACCGGCATGGACGCGTTGACACACGCCATCGAATCCTACGTGTCGAAGCAGGCTAACCCGATCAGCCAGGCCTTGGCCCTGCAAGCAATCAAGATGATTTGCACGCACCTGCCGAAAGCGTTTTTCAGCGGTTCCGACCTGCACGCCCGCGAGCAAATGTTGCTCGGTTCGTTCCTGGCCGGGGTCGCGTTCGCCCAATCGAAACTGGGCAATGTGCATGCGATTTCCCACACCTTCGGCGGCGTCTTCAACATCCCGCACGGTATCGCCAACGCCACGCTGCTGCCCTATGTCATCGAATACAACTTGCCGGCCTGCCCGGAGCTGTTCCGCGAGATCGCCCTCGCCATGGGTGAAGACGTCGCCGGCCTGAGCCCTGCCCGTGCCGGGCACAAAGTGGTGGAGCACGTGATGGCGCTGAACAAGGCCATCGGCATTCCCGACAACATCAAGGACCTGGGCGTGGACCTGGACTACATGCCGCAAATGGTCAGCGACTCGATGCGCAGCGGCAACGTGCTGGTCAACCCGCGCCTGACCAGCGCCGCCGACGTCGAGCGAATCATCAGCAACGCCTTCCATGGCATTCATTCCTGAGAGACAAACACCATGTTTTACGAGATGCGGACCTACACCCTGAAGATCGGCACGATGCAGACCTACCTCAAGCATTTCGAGGAAAACGGCCTGCCGGTGATCTCCCGCTACACCACGCTGGTGGGCTGGTGGTACACCGAGATCGGCGAGCTCAATCAGGTGATTCACATCTGGGCTTACGAGAGCCTGGATGACCGAATCAAGAAACGCGCCGCGCTGTACCAGGACCCCGACTGGCTCGAAGGCTTCGTGCCGATCGCGTTCCCGATGCTGGAAAAAATGGAATCGAAACTGCTGATGCCAGCCGTGTTTTCACCTATCAAGTAAGCCAACCACAACCCCCTGTAGGAGCTGCCGCAGGCTACGATCTTTTGACTTTGATTTTTTAAAAACAAGATCAAAAGATCGCAGCCTGCGGCAGCTCCTACAGGGTTCGGTTTAATTCCGAGGAAAGCTTCATGTGCGACCACAACACCAATAACACCGCCGCCGACCGAACTCCCGGCATCAAGGCCCTGCTCGAAGGCCTGCCCACCAACTGGGGCAAATGGGGGCCGGACGATGAGGTCGGCGCATTGAATTACTTGCAAAGCGCCGAGATCCTGCGTGGTATCGCCTCGGTGCGCCAAGGCAAGACCTTCACCCTGCAAGTGCAGATCGGACATCCCAAAGGTGAACCGCTGTGGCCCGGCCGACGTCCGTCGATGCGAGTCAACGTGCTGGACAAGGGCCATTTTCTCGCGGGCAAGACCCACTTCGACGGCCACGTGGAGTACGCCGACGACGTGATCTTCATGCACTTGCAGGGCTCGACCCAGTACGACGCCCTCGGTCATGTCTGGCACGACAACAAACTGTGGAACGGCTACGACGCCATGAGCACCATCGGCAGCATGGACAAGGCCAGCATCCTGCCGATTGCCGAGCGCGGGATCGTCGGGCGCGCAGTGCTGATCGACATGGCCCGCCATCGCGGCAAAGCGGTGCTGGATAAGGGCGAAACCTTCAATCACCTTGACCTGCTGGCCGCCGCCAAGGCCCAGGGAATCGAGATCCAGAAACGCGACATCCTGATCATCCGCACCGGCTGGATCGGCTCGTTCTATGAGCGCGAACCGGAAGAGTTCT
Source organism: Pseudomonas sp. GL-RE-29 (assembly GCF_019947275.1). Lineage (NCBI taxonomy): Bacteria > Pseudomonadati > Pseudomonadota > Gammaproteobacteria > Pseudomonadales > Pseudomonadaceae > Pseudomonas > Pseudomonas sp. GL-RE-29. Next base: position 8,338 of record NZ_JAGYGD010000041.1, on the reverse strand, counting down.
ACAAGGATTTCGCCGAACCGGGCCTGACCTTCAGCCGTGAACTGGTGGAGTGGTTTCACCAAATGGAAATCCCCAATCTGGTGACCGACACCATGGCCAACGAAGTGGCTGTCGACCCGGCGTCGGGCGTGTTGATCCCGCTGCACAACGCCTTGATGCGCAACCTCGGCGTGACCTTCACCGAAGTGGCCATGCTCGATGACCTGGCCAATGACTGCGTTGAAGACGGTCAGTGGCAATTCCTCTACACCGCCGCACCACTGAAGATCGTCGGCGGCACTGGCGCACCGGTGAACCCGATCGTGATCAAGTAACCAGATCCCGCTGTAGCTCGTTGATCAGCAGGGTCGCTGCCGGAGACAAATCGGCGCCGGCCCGGCTGATCACGCCGTAAGGTTCGATCAGCGCACGCAAGGACACCGGCAGCTTCACCAACAGGTCGAATTTTTCACAGAACTCGGCCACTTCCACCGGGATCACCGCCAGCAATGTCGGGTCCTGTTGCACCAACAAAATGGTGGCGAAGGTCGACGAGGTTTCCAGCGGATAACGTGGGATCTCCAGCCCCGCCTCGTTCAGTTCCCGCTCCAGCGCCTGACGCATCGGCATGTCCTTGGGATAAACCACCCAGCGGTAATCGCTCAATTGCGACAGCTGCAACGACTCGGCGCTGGCCAGCGGATGAGCCTTGCTGGCGACCACGGCCAAGGGCTCTTCGCTCAATTCGATGCAGTCATAGGCGTCCGAACGCTGGCCGACGCTGGTTCGACAGATCGCTAGGTCCAGTCGCCCTTGATCCAGCAGTCCCAGCAACGTAGCGCTGGTGTTTTCCACCAATTCCACCGACAGCTCCGGTTGCTTGAGTCGTAGCTCGGTCAGCGCCCGGGTCAGCAACGGCACCGCGCCCATGATCACCCCCACCGACAACCGCCCGCCCTGGCCGCGCATGATGCTGAGCATTTCTTCGCGCAGGTGCTCCACGTCGCTGTAGATCAGCCGCGCATAACGAATCATGCAACGCCCCATTTCGTTGGCCACCAGGCCTTTGGGCTGACGCTCGAACAGCGGCATGCCGAGCAACGACTCGACCTCATGCAGCGCCTTGGTGGCGCCGGATTGGGAAATCGAAATCTGCTCGGCGGCCTTGTGCAGCGAGCCGCGGTCATCCAGGGCGATCAACAAGCGCAGTTGTTTGAGGCGCAAGCGTGAAGCGATGCTGCCAAGGGAAGGAACCATGTCTGTGCGTGCTCGATTCAATGTACAAATCCATCAAGGCCCACGCCGACATCCGCCGACGTGGGCGGAAGGTCAGCTCAGGGGCGCCCTGCTCCACTGGCCGTCGACCAGTCGATTGAGGCCCAGCGGGTTACTGTTTTGCAGTGCTGGCGGCAGGTACTCATCAGGATAGTTCTGGTAGCAAACCGGACGCAGGAAGCGATCAATGGCCAGGCTGCCGACCGAGGTGCCGCGCGCATCCGACGTGGCCGGATACGGCCCGCCGTGCACCATCGCATCGCTGACTTCGACGCCGGTGGGATAGCCGTTGAGGAGCAACCGTCCGACCTTGTCCTCCAGCAGCGGCAGCAGGTCGCTGAAGCGATCCAGATCCGCCGGTTCGGCCATCAGGGTGGCGGTCAGTTGCCCGTGCAAGCTGTCGAGCACCGCGCGCAACTGTTGCTGATCGGCTGCCTCGACCACCACCGTCGCCGGGCCGAAGATCTCTTCCTGCAACAGCGGATCACCGTCGAGCAACAGCTGCACATCGGCCCTGAACAACTGCGGTTGTGCCTTGGAATCCCCTTGGGGCTGGCCGGCCAGATGATCGACCCTTTCGTGTGCCGCAATGTGCTGAAGGCCTGTGCGATAACTGCTGAGTGCGCCGGCGTTGAGCATGGTCTGGGGCGGTTGGCTGCCCATGCTCTGCGCGAATGCTTGCAGGAATTCGCTGAACTGCGGCGAACGCAGGCCGATGATCAAACCAGGGCTGGTGCAGAACTGGCCGCAGCCGAGGTTGACCGAAGCCGTCAGTTCCTCGGCGATTTTTTGCCCACGCCTGCTCAAGGCTTCGGGCAGCAAAATCACCGGGTTGATGCTCGACATCTCGGCGAACACCGGGATCGGCTGCGCCCGCGCGGCGGCCAGATCGGCCAGCGCCCGACCGCCCTTGAGCGAGCCGGTGAACCCCACGGCCTTGATGCCATCGGCCTTGACCAGTGCCTGCCCCACGCCCGCGCCGTAGATCATGTTGAACACGCCCGTCGGCATCGCCGTGCGCTGCGCAGCGCGAACGATAGCGGCCGCCACCCGATCGGCCGTCGCCATGTGCCCGCTGTGAGCCTTGAACACCACCGGGCAACCGGCGGCGAGGGCAGAAGCGGTGTCGCCGCCGGCGGTGGAAAAAGCCAAGGGGAAATTGCTCGCCCCGAACACCGCGACCGGACCGACGCCGATGCGGTACTGACGAATATCCGCCCGGGGCAACGGTGTGCGCGCGGGTTGTGCCGGGTCGATCCGCGCACCGAGAAAATCACCACGGCGTAGCACTTGGGCAAACAAACGTAACTGCCCACTGGTGCGACCGCGCTCACCGCGAATCCGCCCCTCGGGCAACGCGGTTTCCCGGCAAACCAGCGCGACGAAATCCTCCCCCAGGCCATCGATTTCCTCGGCGATGGCGTCGAGGAATTCCGCACGGCGCTGCGGCGACAGTTGCCGAAACGGCGCAAACGCGCGGGTTGCCGCCGCGACCGCCAGTTCGACTTCCTGCTCGGTGGCCTGATGGAAAACGTACGGCAGCACCTGACCGGTGCTGGCGTCGAGGCTTTGCAGGGTCTTGCGGCCCAAGGCACTGCGCTGACCGTCGATGAACTGCTGGCCCAAAATATCGGACATCAAAAATCTCCCTCGCCTGCGTTCGGCAAGCGATCACTCGAATGAAAGGGATGCGCCAAAAACGCACGTTTCACTCTAGGGGCCGGGGTCATGGGCAAACAAATGACAACAACGGGCCAGGGGATGAGCATTCGTCATCCCCTTGTGGGTGCGAGCCTGCTCGCGATGTGAATCAGCCACATCGAAGTCGATTGACACTTCATCGCGAGCAGGCTCGCTCCCACAGTTGATCGATGACAACATGTCGACAGCGCCTGTCAGCGAATCGCCACGGGGTTGATGTTGACTTGGGTCGAGCCCTTGTACAGCGGCTGCCCGAGCACAAACATGAAGGTCCAGGCCTTGTCCCGCACCAGTGCACGACTGTCGATCAGCTCAAGGTTGTAGATGCCGTTCTTGGCCAGCATGAACTGGTTGACCGGGAACTCCTGACCGTCAGTGCCGGGGTAGATTTCCGAGGCCCAGGTATCACCGCCGAACGCGACGATCTGTTTCTCCGCCAGCCATTTGGCCGCCGCCATGCCGATGCCCGGCTCCACGGCGAGGAATTTCTCGTTGTCCTTGCCGAGCAGCTCCAGCCAACCGGTGTTGAACAGCACCACGTCACCCTTCTCGATGCTGATGCCTTGCAGGTCCAGCGCCTTCTGGATGTCGGCGACAGTGAACTCGGTTTTCTCCGGCACGATGGCGCTGCCGTACACCGCCGTCATGTCCAGCACCACGCCACGGGTGACCATCGGCGGGGCTTTTTCGATGCCGAGTTTTTGCACGCCTTCCACCGTCACGAAGTCCGCCGCGCGGTTGCCGTTGTAATAGACGTTGTCGATGCCGATGTGGCCGATGCCGTTGAGCTGCGTGCCGACACCGGTCCAGCCCACCACCAGTTCATCGTTGAAGGTGAACTTGTTCGGTCCCATGGTGGTGCCACCCGCTTCACCGGGCTGAACGTTGGTCAGATGAAAACTGCGGTGACGGAACGCCGGCAGATTTTTGTCGATGGGCACGGCCAACGGGTAGGTTTTTCCGGTCTTGATCAGCTTGGCGGCGTTCAGTACCGAGTCGGCATTGAGCAGGTTCAGCGCTCCGATTTCATCGTTGGCACCGTATTTGGACGGGTACCATTTTTCGCCATCGGCGGCGTGCGCGGCATTGAAGGTGAGCAGCAGGGCAAATGGCAGGGCCAATCGATTGAGCATGAGGGGGGTCCTTGTCTGGTTTCAGTGAACCCAAGGTACGCAGGCCTTTTGTGCGGAAACAGGCAGGTATCGGCAATACAATTGTTCTGGATTTTCACGAGTGACTTTAAGTTAAATTCACATGAGCCCCTGTAGGAGCTGCCGCAGGCTGCTACTACAGGGGGTCGGTGGGTTGAAGTTTTCTCGGGCAAGTGCCATAAAACCCTGAAATCCAGACAGCCGACCAGCTGCGATAACGTTTATACCGTTTGCGAATTACTATTATTCCAACTCGCTAAAACAGAAGCCTATGAACCCTATCGCCTACCCCGCTGACGTCCCTGTTGAATCATCCGAAACACCGCGTTTGATCGTATTCCTCGCCTACCCCGAAATGGGTCTTTTGGATCTGACCGGCGCGCAGACGGTGTTTTGGGCGGCCTCCCGTTACCTGACCAGCAGCAATCTGCCGGGGTACAAACTACTCACGGCCAGCCTGTCCGGTGGGCTGATTCAAACGGCCGAGGGGCTGGCCGTCGATACCGTTCCGTTAAGCGACTTCGCCAACCAAACGATCGATACGCTGATTGTCCCCGGCGCACCGGCCATTGTTCTGGCGATACACAATTCAGTCGAATTGGTCGCCTGGCTAAAAGAAGCCTCGACCAAGGTCCGGCGTACCGCTTCGGTGTGCAGCGGCACATTCCTGCTGGCCCAGGCCGGGTTGCTCGATGGCCGCCGCGCCGCCACCCATTGGGCGATGTGCGGCTTGCTCAAGGAACGCTACCCGACGATTGAAGTAGATAACGATGCCATCTTCATCAAACAGGACTCGGTCTGGACCTCGGCGGGGGTCAGCGCCGGCATCGACCTGGCGCTGGCGTTGGTTGAAGAAGACGCCGGGCGCGAACTGGCCTTGCTGACGGCGCGGGAAATGGTGGTGTTCCTCAAGCGCCCCGGAGGCCAGGCCCAGTACAGCCAATTGCTGCAATCGCAGACGGATGAAGGCGCGGCGTTCGACGACCTGCACCTGTGGATCACGCAGAACCTGGACGGCGCCAACCTCACGGTGGAGACGCTTGCCCAACAGGTGCAAATGAGCCCGCGCAACTTTGCCCGGGTCTACAAACTCAAGACCGGCCGCACCCCGGCCAAGGCCGTGGAAGTGCTGCGCGTGGAGGCGGCCCGGCGTTTGCTGGAAGACTCCGGGCGCAATATCGATCAAATTTCACGATTGTGTGGCTTCGGTGACGAAGAGCGCATGCGCCTGACGTTTCAACGCAACCTGGGGGTTTCGCCAAGAGATTATCGCAACCGGTTTTCGCGCTGAATAACCGGCCAAAGCATCGACACGGGAACTCCTGACGACCGTCGTGCATCCTAAAGGTGAGGTACTTCCTTTTTGCTTAACGTCTTCAGAGGACACCGTCATGCGCCGTCTGATTATCATTTCTTCCCTTTTGCTGTGCTTACCCGTGGGCTCCGCGATGGCCGATGTGGACGCGAAAGATGTCGCCACCTCGGCAGGGGTTTCCGCCTCGCTGTACTCGACGTTCAAGGATGACAAATTGATGATTCCCGCCCGGGATGACGCCTCCAGCTTCGTAGCCAGTGATGGCGCAATTCGCGGGGTTTATCTGGAACAGGTTCTGCAACGGATCCGTCAGGAACATCCAGACCTCAACAGCGCCAGCGACGAAGAACTGGCTCGCGCGATCCTTGTTCAGTAAGGCGCTTCGGCAGGTGAATAACAGCAACCAATAGGTGCCTTGAGCGAATTGGCTGGGAGATCAAAAGATCGCAGCCTCGCTTCGCGAGACAGCTCCTACAGGGTTAATGCCTTTGTAGGAGCTGTCGAGTGAAACGAGGCTGCGATCTTTTATTTAACGGTAGCGCGCCGCTGCCGTGGAGCTGCCAAACAACCCGGACAGCACCTGTCGCTGCGCTTCATAGCGATCCCATTGCTCACCCTCGTGCAATCCAGGAATGGTCACCACTTCCCCTATCTCAAGCCCCACCAGGGCTGCATCGACCATGTCTTCTGCCGACATCACGATCTCCTGCGGCAGGTTCTCCACCGGATTGCCGGCTTCGCTCCAGAAATCAGTGGCAGTCGCGCCCGGCAACACGGCCTGGATGCGAACGCCCTTGTCCGCCAGTTCATGATGCATCGATTGGCTCAGGCCAAGGACAAACGCCTTGGTCCCGCCGTATACACCGTTGAGGATTTCCGGGGCGATGGCGACGATTGAGGAAATGTTGATCACGGTCCCGGCTCCCCGCGCGACGAAGCCCGGCGCTACTGCGTAAGCCAGGCGTGTCAGTGCGGTGATGTTGAGGGTGATCATGTCTTCCATGTCATCCACGGGGCTGCCGAGTAACGGCATGACCGCGCCGACCCCGGCGTTGTTGACCAACAGGGTGATGCTCGCGTCGGTACGCAAAATCTGTTCGACCCGCAGCAAGTCGGCCTTGTCTTGCAAATCCGCAGCGACCACTTCCACAGCACGGCCAGTCTGGTCGCTCAGGCGATTGGCCAACGTGTTGAGTTTTGCCTGGCTGCGAGCGACCAGAATCAGGTCGTAGCCCTGCCGGGCGAGACGATCGGCATACACCGCGCCGATGCCCGACGAAGCACCGGTGATCAACGCTGTACCTTTGGAGGAGAGAGCCATGTTCAATTTCCTTCACGATGAGGCGAATCAGTCGCCGGGTGTGAGCAGTTATAAATTGACTCGCCTGCGTCTCAAATGACGTTTAATGTACGTTTTTAGGACATTACCGTTCTGAGGGCTTGGCATGATTTCCGTGGCGTTTGTGGTGTTCGAGGGTTTCCAGTCCATGGCGCTGGCGGCCATGCCGGTGTTCGAGTACGCCAACTTCAGCGCTGGCGAAGCGCTGTATGACGTGCGCGTCATTTCCGAAGACGGCCGCACCTTGCGCGCTTCGGGTGGCCTGAGTGTCGGCACTGAAGCGTTCGATGAACGAGTGTTCGACACGGTGATCGTGGTTGGCGGCGACGCCATCCTCGAACAGGCGCCGCAAGGCGTACTCGATTATTTGCGCGCCAGCGCCCAAACCGCGCGGCGCACGGCGTCGATTTGCTCCGGAGCCTTTGTCATGGCCCAGGCCGGATTGCTCGAGGGTCGGCGGGCGACCACCCACTGGGCCTATGCGCGACAGCTGCAAGAGCGCTTTCCGTCGATAAAAGTGGAAGCCGACCGCATTTACGTGATCGACGGTTCGATCTGGACCTCCGCCGGCATGACCGCTGGTATCGACCTGGCGCTGGCCATGGTCGAAAAGGACCACGGCGCCGAACTCGCGCGTTCTGTCGCGCAGAAACTGGTGATGTACCACCGCCGTGCCGGCGGCCAGTCACAACACTCGGCGCTGCTGGAACTGGAGCCGAAATCCGACCGTATTCAAACCGTGCTTGGCTATGCCCGGGAACACCTCGCCGAGACGTTATCGGTGGAACAATTGGCAGACGTGGCAAGCCTCAGCCCCCGTCAGTTCAGCCGCGCATTTCGTGCCGAAACCGGTCAATCGCCCGCCAAAGCCATCGAAAACCTGCGCCTGGAGGCGGCACGGCAGATGCTCGAACGCGGACGTTTGACCCTCGACCAGATCGCCCAGGAAACCGGATTCAGTGATCCTCGCCGCATGCGCGAAGCTTTTCTTCGAGCGTTCGGGCAACCGCCGCAGGTGATTCGGCGGAATGCAAGATCCGAGGTCACGCAGCCACTGTAGGAGCCGGCTTGCTGGCGATCCCAATCGGCGCGGCGAATCAGTTACACCGTGGCGCCTGGATCGCCAGCAAGCCGGCTCCTACAATGAAAGGGGGTATCAATAGCATTAGGATTGCCTCATGAAAATCTCCGGCAAACTGGCGTTTTTCGCCATTGTTTCCACCCTCGCCTACCTGTGGCTGGCGATATGGGGGTTGGGCGGTTTTGCGGCTTTTTTCTCCCATGCAGCCTTGGTCGTCGTGGCACTGGCAACGCTGGTCATGGCCTTCGCTTCGCTGTTCACCGAGGTCAATCTGAGTTCTGGAGAACGTGAGGACCGGGCCAATCGCTGGGTGCTGCCAGCGTTCGGGGTGATCGGACTGTTGAGCGGATTTTTGCCGGCCTACACCGACCGGATCGACTTCTGGACCTTTGGTGGCGAGGGCATACGCTGGCTCGGCGCTGTGTTGTTCATCATCGGCGGCGCGTTGCGACTGTGGCCGGTGTTCGTGCTTGGCAAACGCTTCAGCGGGCTGGTGG
>NZ_JAGYGD010000040.1:0-60023 GCF_019947275.1 Pseudomonas sp. GL-RE-29 | reverse complement strand
CGATGAATTCCTTATCGGCGCTTCGGGTAGAAAGGGCGGGACGAGAAGTCTCCCACGGTCCGTACTGGCTAGAGTCGGAATCGAGCTTTTAGTCCCGCCCACCCCTTCAAGTCTAAACATACAAGCGTGGCTTGCCCGCGATGGGGTCGGGCCTGCCTACACAAGACTCTCACGCACCATCTGCAGAAACGTCGCCACCACCCGCCGCGAACTCTGCTCGCGCAAACACACCAGCGTTTCTGTCAGCCGTCGTTTGCAATCGGTAATCGGCAACGCGCACACCCGCGAATCCGCACCGAACTCGGCGGCCGACACCACGCCCACGCCAATCCCCACCACCACCGCCTCCCGCGCCGCTTCCCGACCTTCGACCTGAATCGCCGGACGAATGCGAAACCCGGCGCCGGCCATTTCTTCCTCCAGTGTCTGGCGCGTTACTGAGCCAATTTCCCGCAATACCAGCGGCGTGTCGTCCAGGTCCGCGAGGGTGATGGATTCGCGATCAGCCCACGGATGATTGCGCGACACGAACGCCACCATCGGGTCGTTGCGCAGCGGCAGGGAGATCAAGCGTTCATCGCTGACTTCGCGACCGAGCAACGCCAGATCGGCCTGGTAGTTGAACAGCCGAAACAGCGACTCATCGGTGTTGCCGGTTTCGATCTTCACGCTGATGCCGGGGTAGCGCTCGCAGAACCGGGCGATTTGCGGCAGCACATGCACCGGCGCATCCACGGCCAGAATCAGGCTGCCAGTCTGTAACGCCTGGGAATCCTGCAACAGTTCCTGGGCTTCCGCCTCGATCACAAAAAGCCGCTGGGTGACGCTCAACAGGCGCTCGCCCAGATCGGTCAGGCGCACCGAGCGTTTGTTGCGGTGGAACAGCAAAACGCCGTAGCGCTCTTCGAGTTTGCGCACTTGGTCGGAGATTGCCGGTTGCGTCAGAAACAGCCGCTCGGCGGCTTTGGTAAAGCTTCCATGCACGGCCACGGCGTGGAAGGCTTTGAGCTGGGCGTGGGAAACCGACATCGAAACCTCCAGTAACAAGCTGAGCTTATATTGGAAATACGATAAATCGATTTCACTTATTAATCAGTAATTGTTTTTATCCGCTTCAGCCCCGGTGACTGGTCGGTCGATCAGCAACGGTGGCCATGAGCCTGTGCGTGCAACAGCAGGACTCATCTGACCGGAATCGCCCACAGGGACAAGGTGATTTCGCAGTGCTTAACAATAAAAAACACAGGCGTTTTCTTCCAATTCTGCCGGCACACTCACACCCTGAGGTCAGAACCACAATGAACAAGCACATCGGCACCATCAAGCGTTGGCGCGTGCAGATCTTCGCGATCACCTGGCTCGCCTACGCAGCTTTCTACTTCACCCGCAAAGCGTTTTCCGTTGCCAAACTCGGCATCGGCGAAGACCCGTCCTTCATGCTCGACAAAATGGCCATGGCCAACCTCGACGCCATTTACCTCACCGCATACGCCATCGGCCAATTCACCTGGGGCATCCTCGCCGACCGCTTTGGCCCAAGGGTTGTGGTGCTCGGCGGGTTGCTGATATCGGCGGCGGCCGCGTTGGTGATGGGCAGTTTCGCCACGTTGCCGATTTTCGCCACTTGCATGTTGATACAAGGGTTGGCGCAATCCACCGGTTGGTCGGGGCTGTGCAAGAACCTGGGCAGTTTCTTTCCCTCCGAACAGCGCGGGCGGGTGCTGGGGCTATGGAGTTCCTGCTACGCCTTTGGCGGTCTGGTGGCGTCGCCGTTCGCCGGATGGTGGGCGTATACGCTGATTGGCTCGTGGCATGCAGCGTTCATTTCCAGTGCGGCGGTGGTTGGGCTGGTCGCCGTGCTGTTTTTTATTTTTCAACGCAACAAACCTGAAGACGTCGGCTTGCCGGCCGTGGAGCCTGAGCCCGAACTGAGCGCTGAAGAGGCCTACGCCCAAAGCAAAATCAGCGTCCTGGCGCCGCTCAAGGAAATCCTGCGCAACCGTACCGTGCTGATTCTCGGCCTCTCGTACTTCATGCTGAAACCGGCACGCTACGCGATTCTGCTGTGGGGCCCGGTGATCGTTTTCGAACAGATGCCCTCGGTTGGCAAAGTCGGCGCAGCGATCATTCCGACGGCGTTTGAGCTGGCCGGGTTGCTCGGGCCGATCATGATCGGCATGGCCTCGGACAAACTGTTCGGCGCCCGGCGCATGCCGGCCTGCGTCATCAGCCTGTTGGCGCTGACCGTGTCGCTCGCCTTCTTCATGGGCGCCCTGCACACGGGTAGCGTGGCGCTGGTGGTGGCGCTGTTGTTTGTCATGGGCCTGACGCTGTACGGACCGGACTCAATGATCAGCGGCGCGGCGGCCATCGATTTCGGCACCGCCAAGGCCGGCGCAACGGCGGCCGGGTTCGTCAACGGTTGCGGTTCGGTCGGGGCGATTCTTGGCGGATTGCTGCCCGGTTATTTCGACACAGTGACGGTGTTCATCGTCTTCGCTGGCTGCGCGATGTTCTCCGCGCTGGTGTTGATCCCGTACTGGAACAGCCGCCCGGGAGGCCTGCGCGTCAACTATCCCTTTGTGCCTAACCGGCCGATGAGCATCAAACCCCTGCGTACCTGAACCCTGTCCCGCGCCGCCTGCTGCGCCCGCGGCAGGCGAGCGTGAGGATATCTGACCGGAGAAATGCCCCATGAGACCCTTTTGGCTGGACCAGGCCCTGAAGGCCGATACGTCCGAAACCTGCCCGCCACTGGAGGGCGACACCCGCGCCGACGTCTGCATCGTCGGCGGTGGTTACACCGGGTTGTGGACGGCGATCATGCTCAAGGAGCAGAACCCCGAACTGGATGTGCTGTTGATCGAGGCGGACATCTGCGGCGCCGGTGCCAGCGGTCGCAACGGAGGTTGTGCGTTGTCGTGGTCGGCCAAGTATTTCACCCTGGAGCGGCTGTTCGGCGTAGAAGAAGCCGTGCGCCTGGTCAAGGAATCCGAGAGCAGCATCCACGCCATCGGCGCCTTCTGCGACAAGTATGCGGTGGACGCCGATTACCGCCTCGACGGCACCCTCTACACCGCCACCAACCGCGCCCAGGTCGGCTCGACCGATGCAGTGATTGCGGCGCTGGAGCGCAACGGCATCAACTCGTTCACTCAACGGCCAGTGGCGGATGTGCAGCGCATGGCCGGTTCCAGCAAACACCTCGAAGGCTGGTTCTCCCCGGCCGCCGCCAGCGTGCAGCCGGGCAAACTGGTGCGTGGATTGCGCCGGGTCGCTTTGCAACTCGGCGTGCGGATTCATGAAAACACCGCCATGACCGGACTGGAGGAGGGCAAGCCTGCGGGTATTCAAACCGCGAACGGCACCGTGCGCGCCGATCGAGTGGTGTTGGCGATGAACGCCTGGATGGCTCGCGCGTTTCCGCAGTTCGAACGCAGCGTGGCGATCGTCTCCAGCGACATGCTGATCACCGAACCCCGTCCCGACCTGCTCAACGAAATCGGTTTGACCAGCGGCGTCACGGTGCTCGATTCGCGGATCTTCGTGCACTATTACCACAACACCCCCGACGGCCGGATCATGCTCGGCAAGGGGGGTAACACCTTTGCCTACGGCGGACGCATGCTGCCAGTATTCGATCAGCCTTCGCCCTATGCCGGCCTGTTGCAGAACAGGCTGGCGGATTTCTTCCCGGCTTTTGCCAACGTCAAGGTCGAAGCGACCTGGAATGGTCCGTCGGATCGCTCGGTGACAGGGTTGCCGTTCTTCGGGCAGATGAGTGCCAGCGGTAACGTGTTCTACGGTTTCGGCTATTCCGGCAGCGGCGTCGGGCCGTGCCACATGGGCGGGCAGATTCTCGCTTCGATGGTCCAGGGTCTCGACAACGCCTGGACCCGTTCGCCGCTGGTAAACGGGCCGCTGGGGTTCTTTCCGCCGGAGCCGATTCGTTACCTCGGCTCGTTGATGGTGCGCAATGCCATCCGCCGCAAAGAGCGCGCCGAGGATCACGGGCGGCGGCCACGGCACTTGGACGTGCGTCTGGCGAAATTCGCCGCGGCGGCCGGCAAGGCTGACAAGGGCTAATGATCCGCGGGATTGATCAGCCAGTCCAACAGCAGGCGGCTATCGCTGCGGGGCTCAGACTGGCGGGTCGGGCGGGGAGTATGGCGTTGCACGCTGCTGGCACAAAACACCGGGCGGTCGGGGTCGCTGTCGAGGAAACTGACCAACCCTTCGCTGCCCGCCAGAGGTAGCGCGGACGGATCGATCCGGGCGTCGGACGCAGCGACCGCGACCGGCATCCACAGACCCTCGGGATCAACATCCGCTGTGGGCCACACGTTCACCTGTATTCGACCTCGATCATCCAGCACGGCCGGTTGCCCGACGGGGCCAGACACGCGGGCCGGCTGGTAACCGGGGATGCTCGGCTTCGTCTGCTTCAGCGCCGGCCTGAATACGGTTGACCACGCAATGGCAGTGAACTGATTGTGGTAACGCTGGCGCCTGTCGGGGTTGTGCCCCGCCAGAAGCGACCCCTGTTTGCCCTGATGCACGACCTGGGTGACCAGCCATTGATCGTTGAACCCAGGCAATGGATGTTCCTCGACCTGGACGATGCCGGCGCTGCGCAATTGCCGTTGATTGCTTTGTCCATGGTTCTGCACCTGCTGGCAACGCAGTCGCTCCAGCTGCCGACGAGCCAATTGATCGTGATGGCGTTGCTCGTGGGCGGGACGGGGCATGGGCGTCGCGGGTCGGTTGAAAGAGTGGTTGGCCGCGCCGTTGTCGGTGTCCGGTGCGCCGCGATTTCTGGCGGCCAGTCTCGGCATCGACGACAGCGAATCATGGCGCTGGAATAACTCACTGATGACCGGTTCGCGCTTGGTGTCGGGTAGATCATTGCGAAAGGGCATCAACAGCGGCTCCTGCGGAAAACTCAGGCTGTCATCGGCGAACACCAGCACATGCCCGTCGCTGCGATGTTCGAAGTGGTAGTGAATGCCTTCTTCCTCACACAGCCGTTGCAGCAGGTCCAGGTCGGTTTCTTCGTACTGAATGCAAAACGGCCGCAGCGGGTAGTGCCCGTTCGCCAGTTCAAAGCGATAGCTGTCCTCGGGCAGCTCATGTTCCTCCAGTAACTGACGGAGAATCATCGGTACGCTGATGTGCTGAAAGATGCGTCGGTTTTTGCCTTGATCCAGCGTTTGCAGTGCAGGCATCAACACCAGTTTGTAGCCGACCCGGTTCGGTCCGCGATGTTCGTAACTGGCGCTGTGCAGCACACCGTGAAATCCCGGGCCGTCACCGAAGCAGAGCAGCGCCGGTTGCTGCAGCAAGTGATCAAGGTGCATGGCGGGCGTCAGGCCGATCACCTCGATATCGAATCGATAGAGTTGGTTGAGCGCCTCATGGCCGTTGAACTGGACCACCTGAAAACTCAAGTCATCGTCCAACAGGGTCAGGGTGAAGGGACTTTCCTTGTCGTTGTGCATCGAACGCGCTTCTGCCATGGAGTACGGGCACAGAGGGTACGAAACCACGGCCCTTGATGGACACGCCAAATCGTAGTTTCAGAATCGCCCTACAACCGTTGGTGAAGATGTCGATCAGCTGCGAGAATTTTTGGTCGATTGCCAACTTTAGGCCGTATAAACTTGGCGCCATGCGTCGGCCAATAGATGTCTCGGCGCCATAGACAAGAGAGTGAGTAATGGGCGCACAGTGGAAGGTTAAACACAAAGAAGCGGCAGCCAACGCCAAGGGCAAGATCTTCGGCAAACTGGTGAAAGAAATCACCATCGCTGCGCGCAACGGTGCCGATACCGCCACCAACGCACACCTGCGTCTGGTGGTTGAACAGGCCAAGAAAGCTTCGATGCCCAAGGAAACCCTGGATCGCGCCATCAAGAAGGGTGCGGGCCTGTTGGGCGAAACCGTGCAATACCATCGCGTGACCTACGAAGGCTTCGCGCCGCATCAGGTGCCGCTGATCGTTGAATGCGTGACCGACAACATCAACCGTACCGTGGCTGAAATCCGCGTTGCGTTCCGCAAGGGCCAACTGGGCGCTTCCGGTTCGGTGGCCTGGGACTTCAACCATGTGGGCATGATCGAAGCCTCGCCGGACAGCCCGGACGCCGATCCGGAGATGGCTGCAATCGAAGCGGGCGCTCAGGATTTTGAGCCAGGTGAAGACGGCGCAACCCTGTTCCTCACCGAACCGACAGACCTCGACGCGGTACAGAAAGCCCTGCCAGAGCAAGGTTTCACCGTGTTGTCGGCCAAGCTGGGCTACCAGCCGAAAAACCCGGTCAGCGGCCTGAGCGATGAGCAGATGGCTGAAGTCGAAGCCTTCCTCGAAGGCCTCGATAACCACGACGACGTGCAGGACATGTTTGTCGGCTTGGCGGGTTAAGCCGAACCGGTTTTGATCTGACCTGTGGCGAGGGAGCTTGCTCCCGCTGGACGGCGAAGCCGTCCCCAAAAGCGGCGGCTGCTTCGCAACCGATCGGGAGCAAGCTCCCTCGCCACAGAGTTCTAGCGGTTGGAGTCAAGCACTTCTAACGCCTGAACAACCTCACCAAACCCCGGTCGATTCAACACATCCGCCTGACAGCAGCGCTGCTGCAAATCTTCCAGTCGCATGCGCGCCTCATCACTCAACCCCGAATCGATCCGCTCCAGCAATTCCCCCAACAAAACCCCGAACGCCCGCACCTCAATGCGTTGCAAGGCACGGCTCTCCAGGTTGTCCGCCGTGGCATGGAAAGACGCCGCGCCAAAGTCGCCCAGCAGGCAATCGCCATGTTCGTGGAACAGAATATTGTGACCGTAGAGGTCACCGTGGGTGATGCCCTGGTTGTGCAGGTGCTCGGCCACCGAAGCGATGCCACGGGCGATGCGCAGGGCGGCTGCGGCACTGAACCGGGTGTCGTCGGCGTAGACGTCCCGGCTGCAGGACGCCAGGCTCGGCAGCCCGGCGAGGTTGCGATAGCTCGGCTCGATCAACTGCATCACCAGCCCGGCCGTTTGTTGCGGATGGTCGACAATCTGCCCTTCAACCCGGATCAGGTTAGGGTGAATGCCAGCGGTGATGCAGGCGTTCATTTCGTGCAGCGGCGAGCCATCGCTGGTCATTTCACCCTTGTAGAGCTTCACCGCGACCGGGGTGGTGGATTGGTCCGGTTTTGTCCATGTAGCCCGATGGATCACGCCCGAGGCGCCTTCACCCAGTTGCTGCTCCAGGTGCAGATCCGACCAGGGAATACTCGCCGTCGCTTGCAGGGCGGCTTCGGTTTCCAGCGGATTGCCGGCGTAGGCCAGCCAGGTCAGGCTCGGCAGGGTCAGCAGCCATTCCGGCAATTCGGTCAGTTGGTTGGCGGCGACGCGGATCAGCTCGAGTCGATGGCAGTCACGCAGACTCTCTGGCAAACGCTGCAACTGATTACCGGCGAGCATGAGTTTTTGCAGGTGCGGGCGTTCGCCCAGTTCGCTCGGCAGCTCACGCACGCAGTTGTCGGTCAGGATCAGCCAACGCAGCAACGGCGGCAGCGCCTCGCCCGGCACCTGTTCGATGCGGTTGGCCTTGAAGCCGACCATGGTCAATGTCGCGCATTGACCCAGGCAGACGGGCAGCTCGGTAAACCGATTGTCCGAGCAGAACAGCACGCGCAAACGGGTCAGACGGTGCAAGTCGTCGGGCAGGCTGCTCAAGGCGTTGCCACTGAGGTTGAGCACTTCCAGGGAATCGGCGAGGTCGAAGATTTCCTGGGGGAACTCTGTCAGGCCGTCGCTGAGGTCCAGGCGAGTGATGCCTGCCAGCGTGCCGGCGCGCAGTTGGGCTAGGGTGTGCATGAACGGGGTTCGCTATTGATCGAATGAATGGGCGGCATGATAGCCGAGTAAGGCCAAATCGCACCTGTAGGAGCTGCCGCAGGCTGCGATCTTTTGATCTATACCTATTCCTCCCGCACTTCCACCAACTGCCCCAACCGACTACGCGTACGCGCCAGGTCGATGGCATCGCCGCCCAGGCTTTCGCATAACGAGCGTTCCCCAAGCAGAATCAGATGCGTGTCCTGATCGTACAAAACATCGATCAGGTTGATGAAGCGCTGCTGGGCGGCAATCGTGCAGTCGGCCAGGTTCGGCAACTGGTCGATGATCCAATGATCGAAGCGCCGGCACAGTTCCAGATAATCCATGACCGCGGTCGGGTGGTCGCACAGATCGGCGAAGGTAAAGCCGATGGTGCGTCCTTCGCAGTAGCGGGCGGGTAAATGGCGAGTGCCGACGGGCAGCGCAATGGCCGGCGCATCGGCGGCTGGCAGGTTCGACGCCCGACGCTGCGACAGCGAACCAGGCCAGACGTATTGGCCCTGGGTAAACACTTGCTGCGCGTGGGTCCTGGCCTGACTGCGGTAATCGTGCGGTCCGCCGACTTCCATGACCTGCATGCGCGCGTTGATCAGGTCGATCACCGGTTTGAAGCGCGCGTGGTAGAGCGGGTTGGGCAGCAGGCCTTCCGGCGGGTAGTTGGAGGTGACCAGTAGCAATATGCCCCGGCGGAACAACGCTTTGAACAACCGCGTGATGAGCATCGCGTCGCCGATGTCATGGACGTGAAACTCGTCGAAACACAACACCCGACAATCGCGCAGCAGCTCATCCAGCGTGGTCGACAGTGCGTCCGGCTGGTCGCGATGGCTGAACATGCCCTGATGCAACCGGGCAAAAAACTCATGGAAGTGCAGGCGCTGTTTTTCCGCGAGGGGAATGGCCTGGAAAAAACCGTCGAGCAGCCAGCTTTTGCCACGACCGACGGCACCATGCAGGTAGAGTCCGGGCAGGGTTTTCGCGCCGGCACCCAGCAGCGTTGTTGCGTGTTGCGCCATGCAGTCGATCACGCGTTGTTGGCTGTGGCTGAGGGTGTAGCCCTGGGAATGGGCCTTGTGGTGAAAGTAGTCGTGGATGACCCGACCCGTCGCGACACCACTGGCGGGCGCAGCCTTGCCGAAGAGGCGGCGCAGTGACGGCCAGCGTGGTGTGAGACGCGAGCGGTTGGGCGGTCGAACGGTCACTGTAATGTCATCCCCATCTTCAGGCAGGCTCCCGACCTGCGGCGGCATAGTGTAACCAGAGGGGGGAATTCGCTTCCAGTTGTGTACGCGGGACTAAAGGCGTTTCTTGGACAAGATATTGCGGTGTGTACAGTTAATTTCGCGCTACTTCGCGGTGGATTTCAGTCGTGATCAGACAAAATCACTTCTCTTTAAAGCAACCGATTTCGCGACCCGACTGGCGAATTTCCGACGCATTGCTAACCTGTTTTTTACAGGACACCCCACAAAAGGAACGGGGCCGTGAATGGACGTTTGCTGTTGGCAGTCATGGGCGCAGTGCTCAGTGCGACGGTGTTGGCCGCCGATCTCCAGGTGCAGGTGCGGGTCGATGTGCAGCGCGGCTGCCAGTTGGTCGGGCAGCAACGCAACGCGGGCGTCGAGCAACTGGGTGTGCTCGATTTCGGCAGTACCGCGCGGTTGGATGATCCCGCCGGGCCGCTCGGCGCGGCACTAATGAACGAGCGCCTGCCACGGCTCGAATGCAACCCTGATACCCCTTATCAATTACGCGTCGATGGCGGCCTGCATGGCGGCGTTGGCGACGTGCGTTACATGGCGGGCAACGCCGAACACAGCAAACCCATTCCTTATCGGCTCTATCAGGACCCGGCGCGGCGCATTCCGCTGGCGGTGGATGTGCCGATCAGCGGCCGTGTGCCGGACACCGGCTCGGTGGATTTGCCCTTGTATGCCCGCATCGAACCCTTGGCGGAGATTCCCAGGGTCAGCCGTTATTCGGACCTGGTGAAGGTCACTGTCAGCTGGTAAGCGCATTCGCAGCAATCAGTCCGGCGCAGTCCGGGTTGTGCAGGGAAGGGGGCGTTCGCGGACGAACGACCGTTTTTTCAATCCTGGAGGCATTGGGATCGGCGTGATGACAAGCATGTTCTTGAGGGTTATCACCGCGAGCGCACTGGTCTTTCCGGCCGGTGTCGCGCAAGCGGCCGTCAGTGGGCAGATCCACGCGCGACTGACCATCACCGCCGGTTGCGAAGTGACCAATGGCGCCAGTTCCGATAGCCCGGTCAGCGACTTCGGCACCCTCGATTTCGGCGCGCAAGGACCGACCTGGGATAACCCGATCAAGGCCAGTCTCAGTGAAAGCGGCAGCGGCAAGCTGAACGTGGCCTGCAATCCGTCGGTCACCGGTTTCACCGTCACCATCGATGGCGGCACCCATGGCGACGGCACCATCCGGCGCTTGAGCAACGGTGCACGAACCATTCCCTATCAGTTGTTCCTCGATGCCTCCGGCAACCGGAGCTACAGCATCGGCCAACAACACAATTTCGCTGTCACCAGCGGGGCGCAGGTACCGATTCCGGTATTCGGCTCGGTGGTGGCGAATACCCGCGCGCTACCGGCCGGTGTCTATACCGACACCCTGACGGTGACGCTCGACTGGTAAACCTGTAGAGGACGGACACCATGCACACGTTTGTATCAAGGATAGGTTTGTCATTGCTTGGCCTGACGCTGGCGTCCGGCGTTCAGGCGGCCACTACGGTCACCGGCCAGATCACCTCCAGCCTGGTCCTGACCAGCAGTTGTCAGGTCAACGGTGCCAGCGGTTCCAGCAACCTGAATTTCGGTACGTTGAACTTCGGCAGCACCAACAGCCTGTTCACCACCAGCAACGCGCAAGTCCTGGGCGGTGGTGGCGGGGCACTGTCGATTCTCTGCTCCAGCGGCACCACGCCAACGGTCAAGGTGCGCGCCGGTGCCAACGACGGAAAATCTCCCGGCGGCACTCGCGCGTTGTTCGACGGCGTTGCCAATTACGTGCCTTACGACCTGTACACCGACGCCGGGCACTCGCAGCTGTTGGCGATTGACGGGGTGATCAACCTGGCTGCCAGCACCGGCGTGGCGCAGACCGTGAACATCTACGGTCAGGCGGTGGGCAAGGCCGGACTGCCGGCTGGCACTTACTCCGACACCATTTCCGTTGAACTGACGTTCTAGGGCGATGAATCGCCATGGCGGTGCCGCGCTGCTCTTGCTCTGCGCTGGCGCTGTGCCGTTGCCGCTGGCGGCGGTGACCAGTCAGAGCTTCCAGGTCAGCGCCACGGTGACGCCGGGTTGTCTGATCGTCGGCGGGGTTTCCAACTACGGCAGCCTGAATTTCGGCAACCAGTCCGCGCTGGCCACGGGCACGGTGCAGGTAGCGTTGACCGGCGCAGTGCAGTTGCAGTGCACGCCGGGCGTGACCCTGAACATGACGGTCGATGGCGGTCAGTACAACAGTGGCGGGCGGCACATGCAGCTTTCCACCGGCAATAACCGCGTGACCTATGCGTTGTTTCGCGACGCGGCGTACAGCCAGAGCCTGGGAATCGGCCAAAGCGTGGCGGTGGCTTACAGCGATGCCAACAACATCCGCCTGCCGATTTATGGTCAGGTGCAGTTACCGGGCAATCAGCCTGGGGGGACGTACAGCGATGTGCTGCAGGTGCAGCTGTCGTGGTAACGGGACGGTTTGATCATAAGGAGTTGACCTATGTATCCACCTTCGCAGCGACTGTCGGTCGTGTTTTTTACGGTGTTGGCGCTGCAGGGGGCGGCCAGGGTGCAGGCGGCCAGTTCGGTACTGATCTGGCCGATCGATCCGGTGCTGGAGGCTGATCAACAGGCCAGCGCCTTATGGCTGGAGAATCGCGGTAACGAGACGGCCAACCTGCAAATTCGCGTGTTTGCCTGGAGCCAGAGCGGCTTCAGCGATCAATACCAGAACCAGCGCGACGTCATCGGCAGCCCGCCGGTGGCGAAGATCGAGCCGGGCCAGAAGCAGTTGGTACGCCTGACTCGCACCCGGGAAATCCCGCCGGGGCAGGAACTGGCCTACCGCATCATCATCGACGAAATCCCATCGGCGAAACCGCTTGCCGCTGAAGACGGAAAAACCGCCGCAGCGATCCGTTTTCAGATGCGCTACTCGGTGCCGCTGTTTGCCTACGGCGCCGGCCTGTGGAGCAAGGAAGACACCACCCGCCAGCGTGATCCCAAAGGTGTGGGCCTGCCGGATTTGAGCTGGCGCACGGTCGCGGTGGACGGGCGCTCCTATGTGGAAGTGCGCAACCAGGGCGCGGTACATGCGCGCCTGACCGACGTGGCGCTCAAGCAGGGCGGCCAGTCCAGGCCTTTGGTGGACGGATTGCTCGGCTATGTGTTGCCCGGCGCGATCATGCGTTGGCCCGCGCCCGGCCCGATTGCCGGCGACCCGGCATTGCAGGTGCGGGTCAATGGCGCGCCGCAGGTTCAGAGTATTGCGCCGGCGCGGTGAAGCACCTGTTTGTTGTGGCGAGGGAGCTTGCTCCCGCTGGGCTGCGAAGCGGCCCTACTTACGAGCCGCAAGCGCTGCCTGATACACCGCGTTGAATGGATTGACGGCTGCTGCGCAACCGAGCGGGAGCAAGCTCCCTCGCCACAGGTGTAAGTGCAGTCAGGTGAGGTAGAAGGAGGACAAGGTCCAATGACGGACAGGCAGCGCTAATGGCCCACGCTTTGGCTCGCAGTCTACGGTGTCCGTTATGGGCCATGTGCTGTGGATGTTGCCTGGTGGTCAATCATCACGCAGAGGCCGGTGACCTGCCGCCTCCGCCCAGTGGCATGGAGGCTGTTGCCGATGCGCAGTTGTTTCTGGAACTGGTGGTCAACCAGATGAATACCGGCCGGGTTGTGGCGGTCGAGCAGCGCCACGGGCAGTTCTTCGTGCCGTCCAGCGCGTTGCAGGAGACAGGCATGAAATTGCCCGCCGACATCGGCGCCGAAGTCGGCCTCGACAGCCTGCCTGGCCTGCACAGCGAGTACGACAGCAATGGTCAGCGCCTGCTGATAGACGTACCGCCAGACTGGCTGCCGGAGCAGTTTATCGGCCGCCGCGAAGCCTACCCGCGCACCCCGGTCCTGAGCAGTTTTGGCGCCTTATCCAACTACGATCTGTACCTCAACGACACCGATGATGCCGGCACCTACCTGGCGGCGTGGAACGAAGTGCGGCTGTTCGACAGTTGGGGCACGTTGTCCAACACAGGGCAATACCGCCGCACAATGGCGGGTGATTCGCTCAACGCCCTGGACAATCGCTACCTGCGCTACGACACCACCTGGCGCTATTCCGATGACGAGCGCTTGTTGACCTACGAAGCCGGCGATCTGGTCAGCGGTGCATTGCCCTGGACCAGTTCGGTGCGCCTGGGCGGGGTGCAGTGGTCGAGGGATTTCGCGGTGCGTCCGGATCTGGTGACCTATCCCTTGCCGCAGTTCGCCGGGGAGGCCGCGGTGCCGTCGTCGGTGGATCTGTTCATCAATGGCTACAAATCCAGCAGCGCCGACCTGCAACCGGGCCCCTACACGCTGACCAATATTCCGTTCATCAACGGTGCCGGTGAAGCGGTGGTGGTCACCACCGATGCCTTGGGCCGACAGGTCTCCACCACCGTGCCGTTCTACGTCACCAGCACGTTGCTGCAAAAAGGCTTGAGCGATTTTTCCGTGGCCGCCGGCACCTTGCGTCAGGACTACGGTCTGCGCGATTTCAGTTACGGCCCCGGTGCCACATCCGGCAGCATGCGTTATGGCCTGAGCGACAACTTCACCGTGGAAAGCCACGCCGAAGCCTCGGACAGCCTGGCCCTTGGCGGCGTCGGCGGCAACGTACGCCTGGGCAATTTCGGCGTGCTCAACACCGCCATCAGCCAAAGCCGCTTCGAGGGTGACAGTGGCCAGCAACTGAGCCTCGGCTATCAGTACAGCAGTCAGCGCTACAGCTTTTCCTGGCAGCGCCTGCAACGTCGCGATCGATACGCCGACCTCACTCTGGTCGACAGCGCCTACACGACACTGAGCAAACGCAGTGAACAGGCGACCCTGAGCCTGAACCTGGACGATTGGGGCAGCCTGGGCGCCGGTTACTTCGACGTGCGCGCGGCGGATGATTCGCGCACTCGTTTGCTCAACCTGACCTGGAGCAAACCGTTGTGGCGCAGTACCAGTTTTTACCTTTCAGCCAACCGCGAAATCGGCGACAGCAATTGGGCGGTGCAGGCGCAACTGGTGATCCCGTTCGACCTGCGGGGCAGCCTGGCCATCAGCAGCGAACGCAGCAACACCGGACAAACCCAGCAGCGGGTCAATTACAGCCGCGCCGTGCCCACGGAAGGTGGGGTCGGTTTCAACCTGGGTTACGCCCAAGGTGATGGGCCAGCCTATCGTCAGGCCGACGTCACCTGGCGCCTGCAATCGGTGCAATTGCAGGCCGGCGTCTACGGCAACAGCGACGCCGAAACCCGTTGGGCCGATGCCAGTGGGGCGCTGGTCTGGATGGACCGCCAAGTGTTCGCCGCCAATCGTATCGACGACGCCTTTGTGGTGGTCAGCACTGATGGCTACGCGGACATCCCCGTGCGCTACGAAAACCAGCAGGTCGGCCAGACCGATCGCAACGGCCATTTGCTGGTGCCGTGGAGCAGCGCCTATTACCGCGGCAAATACGAAATCGATCCGCTGAACCTGCCGGCCAACGTGCGCAGTCCGAACGTCGAGCAACGCATCGCGGTGCGCCGTGGCAGCGGTTATCTGCTGGAGTTTCCACTGACCCGGGTGATTGCCGCGAGCATCGTGCTGGTGGACGCGCAGCAGCAGAACCTGCCCTTGGGCAGCGGCGTGGTGCACCTGCAAAGCGGCACGCAAACCGTGGTGGGTTGGGACGGTCTGGTGTACCTGGAAAACCTGCAGTCGCAGAACAGTTTGCAGGTGAGTCTGGCGGATGGGAAAACCTGTCAGGTGCAGTTCGCCGTCGACCCCAAACAGGATCAGATCCCTCTGATCGGGCCATTGGTGTGTCAATGAAAATCCTGAAATGGCTGATGCTGCTGACACTGTGGCTGCCGGGTTCGGCATGGGCCTTGTGCTCGGTGGTCGGTACCACACCGGCATCGTTTGGCTCGGTGAGTTCGATTGCTGTGCGCAACACTTCGCAGCCCAGTTCGACATTGAACGGTGGCTTGAGTTGCACGGGTTCACTGCTGTCATTGCTGACCAGCAGCGACCACTTCTGGGCCACCGTCACCTCGACCCAGAGCGGTTTGCGCGGGCCCACTGGCGATGTCATTGGCTACTCGATCTACGCCAACAACAGCACCGCTTTCCCAATAACGCGCGGCACGGCCTATGACTTTGCCCGCAACGGTATTATCGATGCCCTGGGATTGCTCGGCAGCGTGGTGCCGAAAACCGTCCCGCTTTACTTCGGTACGATCACTGGCAGCAACATTGCGGCTGGGGTTTATACGGAAACCCTGAGCATTTTCTGGAACTGGAATTACTGCTCGGGCATTGGCATTGGCAGCGTGTGCCTGGGCCGCGATGTCAATAACGGCACCACCACGCTGACAGTCAATTTGACGGTGACCAACGACTGCCTCATCACCGCGCCGAACATCAGTTTTGGCAGCGCGCCGGTGGTCAGCGCTTTCACGGCGGTCACCGGGCAGACCATCAACCTGAACTGCACCAAGGGCAGTGCCTACACCGTGGGCTTGAATGACGGGCAGAACGCAGCGAGTGTAGGCGGGCGCCGACGGATGATTTCGGGGAGCAATTACCTGGCGTATGACATCTTCAAAAGCGCCGGTTCGACCCGCTGGGGGAATGTGGCCGGGGCGCGTCGGGCCAGCTCGGATGCGGAGGTCAATCCGGGTAACGGGTTGGGTAATGGCAGCCAGATCTTCAATTACAACGCGAAGATTTATACCGATCAGAGCACGCCGCCGGCGGGGACTTATGTGGACAATGTGATTCTTGATGTGGGGTTTTAGGAAAAAGATCGCAGCCTACGGGGGGACGCGTACCTGTAGGAGCCGGCTTGCTGGCGATGGCGTTAGTTCAGGCGCTGCGATGTCCACTGAACGACCGCAATCGCCAGCAAGCCGGCTCCTGCAGGGAAACGGTGAAGATCAGAAATTCACCGTCTGCCTGAGCATCTGCGCCGCCGGCGTATCCGCCGGGCTGACCATCGCATAGTTATAACCACCCCCCGACCAGTACTCCGCCTGCAACCCGTCATCACGCCGACTCCCCCGCGGCAGCAGGAAGTTTTTCGGTCCCGGCGGGCGCACGTAGAAGCTGATCTTGTGCCCGCCTTGATCCTCGTAAACCACCATCGCCGCCGGTCCTTGCTCGGTGCTGAGCAAGCGCCCGCTGACCGGTTTGAACCCGGCACCGGCCAGGTCGGGCAAGCGATTGGCCTGGGTGAAATAGCGGTCAAGCCAACCCTGCATATCACCGTCGTCGCTAGCCTTGTAGTCCGCCGGAAGGAGGCCTTGCTGGGCAATCAATCGATAAGCCTGCAAGGCATCGGCCATCGGCAGCGGGGCACTGGCGAGCGTCATTTCCCGCGCCTGCCAGCCACTGAAACCGCCGACGCTGACGGCGATCAGCAACATCGCAGCACTCGCGAGGTGGCGACGGGATTGGCGTTTCAGGCGCTGGCGAATCAGCCCAGGGTCGAAGTCCGGGTTGGCAGGCTGCTTCAAGGCACCGCTCAGGGCTGCGCGCAGTTGCTGGGCATCCTGCTGCCAGGCGCGCACTTGTGCGGCAACGTGCGCGTTGTTCGCCAGAAAAGTTTCCACCAGCGCGCGGTCAGCGTCGTTGAGTTGGTGGTCGACGTAAGCGTGCAGGTCGCGCTCGCTCGGGGGCATGCTGATCATTTGAGTCTCCGCAGGGAAGGGCGGGTGATTTCGCCATCGCTGAGTTGGCGCAGAGCCTGACGGGCCCGGGACAGGCGGGACATCACGGTACCGGTGGGTACGTCGAGAATCTCCGCGACCTCTTTGTAACTCAGGCCTTCGACCGACACCCAAAGCAGCAGCGCGCGCTGTTCGGTGGGCAGTTGATCGAAGGCGTTGAGGGTCGATTGCGCAATAACGGTGCGCTCCACGGAAGGCTGCGCATCGTCGCGCCCGGTAAAGAATTCGAGCATCCGCGCATAACGCCGGGAGCGTCGGTGAGCGTCGAGAAACTGCCGATAGAGAATCGAAAACAGCCAGGCGCGCAGGTCGCCGTCAGGTCTTTTGTCGCCCCAACGCGACAACGCCCGCTCCAGGCACGACTGCACCAGATCGTCAGCGCTGCTGGGGTTGCGCGTCAGTGACACGGCAAACCGGCGCAGCCTGGGAATGATTTCTCTCAGTTGTTCGTCGATGTCATTCATGAAGTTCTGACTAGTCACTACGCTCTGGACTAGGAAGACGCCCGATAACGGAGGTTATTCCACGCCTGAAAAAATAAATACCGCACGATGGAATAAACCCTCGTGGGGTTCGTCTGCTTGGTTCTTCTCACTTGTGGCCGATGGCCCTGGAGCTCTTCATGGTAGATCGATCATCACCGCCCACCCGGCCACCCCTGAGTACCGCGAGTCTGATTTTTCGTCTGGCGGGCATCGCCGTGGTCGTCGCCGTCGTGGCCGGGGCGTTTGCCTACGTCAACGGCACGCTTGACCCACAGCGCCTGACGCCGAAAAAACTCATCAATGTGCTGGAAACCAACAACGGCGTGCATCCCGGATTCCGCCGTAATCATTCCAAGGGCGTGTGCGTGATCGGCCATTTCGAAAGCAGCGGCGAGGCGCGCAGCTTTTCCACCGCCCAGGTGTTCAACGAGGCGCGGACCCCGGTGGTGGGGCGTTTCGCTTTGCCGGCGGGTAATCCGTATGCGCCGGACAGCGCCGTGCCGATCCGCAGCCTGGCGTTGCGTTTCAATCAGGCCAACGGCCAGCAGTGGCGCACCGGGATGAACAGCATGCCGGTGTTCCCGGTGGGCACGCCCGAGGCGTTCTATCAATTGCAGCAAGCGCAATCGCCGCTTCCGAGCACTGGTAAACCGGACCCTGCGGCGGTGCCGGCGTTCTTTGGTTCGCACCCGGAAGCCGCGCCGTTCCTGGCCTGGATCAAGACCGCCAAACCGTCGGCCAGCTACGTGACGGAAACCTACAACAGCGTCAACGCGTTTTACCTGGTAAACGCCACCGGGCAACGCCAAGCAGTGCGCTGGAGCATGGTGCCCGTGGCTCAGGACGCACCGGGCGCCACGGCAGCGGAAGGCAGTGACTATCTGGAAAAAGACCTGGTTCAACGCATCGCCGCCGGGCCGTTGCGCTGGAATTTGAACATCACCCTGGCCAACCCCGGCGACCCGGTCAACGACGCGAGCAAGGCCTGGCCCGAAGGCCGAAAGGTGCTGAACGCCGGCACCCTGGTCCTTGAAAGCACCCAGCCACAACTCAATGGCGAGTGCCGTGACATCAACTACGACCCGCTGGTGTTGCCGGCCGGGATCGAAGGTTCCGACGACCCGCTGCTCACCGCGCGTTCCGCCGGTTACGCCACGTCCTACCTGCGTCGCACCAGCGAAGTCAGCCAGTTACCCGCCGCCAAACAGGAGGCCAAGCAATGAGCGCCCAACCGAACCACTTCGTTCCACTGGCGCGTCTGCTGCACTGGCTGATGGCGCTGATGATCATTGCCATGCTGTTTATTGGCGCGGGGATGGTGGCGTCCGTGTCAGAACGCCATGAGTGGCTGATCAATCTGCACAAGCCATTGGGCGTTGCGATTCTGTTGCTGGTGATCGTGCGTCTGGTTGTGCGGTTCTCCACTAAACAGCCTCCATTACCCGCGGACTTACCGAGTTGGCAAGCGCTGGCCGCCAAGGTATCCCATGTCTTGTTGTACGCCTTGATGTTGATTCTGCCGCTGTTGGGTTGGGCGATGATCTCCGCGTCGGGCGAACCGGTGATGCTCAGCAGTTCAGTGCAACTGCCATCGATCGTGTCTGCAAATGCGCAGGTGTTTGCGTTCCTGCGCAAAGCCCACGGATACCTGGCGTATTTGCTGTTTTTGACGGTGTTGCTGCATTTGGCGGCGGCGTTGTTTCACACCTGGGTTCGGCGTGATGATGTGCTGGACAGCATGTTGCGGGGTAAGGATCACCCCTGAACTGCGCGATACATACGGCCTATGCAGGAGCTGCCGAAGGCTGCGATCTTTTGATCTTGATCTTTAAAAGCAAAGTCAAAAGATCGCAGCCTGCGGCAGCTCCTACAGATTGATGTGTTCCCCTACCTGTCAATGTTGACAGTTTCGCCCTCTCGAAAAGACGCGTTCAATGCTCAAAGACTGCAGTGACCGGAATGAGGTCAGTCGAACAGCACTGATCTTGTTATTCAGGGAGATGAATCATGTTCAAAATTGCAGGTGCGCGTTGTATGCGGAGTGTTTTTTTCGCAGTTTCAATTGGGGCGTTGGCTGTTCTGCTAGGCGCCTGTGCACATTCACCGATGAGTGAGGAAAGTAAACAAAAAAGTTGGGTGGTCGAGCGTGTAAATGAAAAGAGTACAGCCGAGCTGTACGAGGATTTGATAGCGCCAGCGGTTTTCGAAAGATCAAGTTCAAAAGTGATTGATGGTTATACAGTAGAGAGCGGTAATTTACTGATGCCGGACAAGACAGTAGGGTCATTGGTTACGGTCAGGTCTGGTAGTGGGAGTTTGACTGCATTTATAGAGAGCTCCTCAAGAAAGGGAGTGCTCGTGATTAACAGTAAAGGTGAAAGTCGTTTTACGCCCTATACCTCTAAAGATTATTCAATACTCGACACAGTGCCAGGAGAGGCGTTGGAGAGAACTGTCGAACCAGCGAAAGCAGCAGATGAATACGCGATTGATATGTTGATTGGGTACTCGCGCGAAGCAGTATTAGTTGCTGGTGGTGATGCGACTTCCAATGCGTTGGCTCAGGTGGAAAGTGTGAATTTGGCATTGCGCAACTCGCTTGTTAATAATGTTTTTATGAGGTTGGCAGGGGTGCAAATAGTTAATACGAATTACTCAATGACAACCGAGACCCTAAGACAATTACCAGGAATACTTTCGGTCGGGACGCAAGCATTTAGACCGGATATGTTTTTTGGTGTTTTCGCTCCCCACCCAGATGATACCGCCGCTGGATGGGGAACTACTCCGGGCAGGGCGGCTATCGGTCATGTTAGTGACGGTTGGATATTTCGCCACGAGATTGGACATAACTTAGGTGGTGTTCACTGTCCTGAACTGTTCGGTGGTTATAAGTTTGGCTTCAAAAATGGTAAATCTGGAACTATTCAATGCGGAGAAGACAGTCCTTTCTATTCAACTCCGCAGGTGAAAGATGCGCATGGCCTGCCTCGAGGCAACGTAATTACTGCTGATATGTCCAGGATGTGGCGTGAATCTGGTCCGAGGTTATCTTACTATGCTCTACCTTTTGTAGGGGAGCGGTTTTCATTTCAAAGCCTGAACGGCTCTTCGGATTCGATTCTAGAAATCAGGATGCCTGCCAGGTACCAAGCTGGCGTTGTTGCCTTGAACAGCGCTGAAGGTCCAACCGAATTAGCACCCGCTCCAAAAGGATATGCGCGATTGACAGTGAAATTGAAAAATGATGCGGGTGACGAACGAGAGGTTAATTTACGGGCGGAGCGATTTATCGGCGGATGTGAGTGGTTTGCTATGAATGCATATGTAGCATGTCCTTTTTCAGGAAGTACTGCTAATAAGCTTTATTTAAAACTAAGCTATAACGTCGGTGATAATCCGACATTGCCAGCTTCAGTTTATAACGGGGTTTTGAGATTGGAAGCTCGGAATTTACTTGGCAGTTGGAGGGCGCCTGTTGTTGTACTTATGTCAATTGCTGGTGGTCGCTAAGGTACTTTTGGCGGGCCGCGAGGTATCAATTGGCCTGACCTTCAAGAAGGTCAGGCCTGAAAAACGTTAATTTACCGCAGCGTATCAACCATCTCCGCCACAGTCGTCAAAACATCCTTCCCCAACTGCTTCGACCGCTTCCCCGACCACCCCGTCAACGGATTCGGATGATCGTCGTGATCTTTGAACGGCATTTCCAGGGTCAGCGACAGGCAGTCGTACTTCTGGCCAACGCTGTTGCATGCCAGGGTCATGTTGGCTTTACCCGGTTCGTCGCGGGTGTAGCCGTGCTTGGTCTGGAAGTCTTTGGTGGTGCGCTTCAGGTGGCTACGGAAGTGCTCTTCGAGTTTTTCGATCCGTGGCGTGTAGCCTGGATTACCTTCGCACGCGGCCGTGAACACATGAGGGATTTCCTCGTCACCGTGTACGTCGATGAACAAATCGACGCCGTACTTTTCCATCTGCTGCTGTACGAAAAAGACTTCCGGGCTGATTTCCGGGCTGGCGTTCTGCCAGGCGCGGTTCAGGTCCTGGCCCATGGCGTTGGTGCGCAGGTGACCGTGGAAGGCACCGTCCGGGTTCATGTTCGGCACCAGGTACAGATCGGCGCTGGCCAGCAGTTTGTTCAGCACCGGGTCGTCGCGATGTTCCAGGCGTTCGATCACGCCTTCCATGAACCACTCGGCCATGTGTTCGCCGGGATGTTGCTGGGCGATGATCCATACCTTGCGCTGGCCATCGGCGCCGGTGCCTTTGCGCAGTAACTGAATGTCGCGACCTTCGATGCTCTTGCCGGTGGCCAGCAGTTCGGTGCCGGCCTTGGTCAGTGCCTGCTCGATCAGCCAGTCGTGACGACCCCGGCTGTAGGGTTCGAAATAGGCGAACCAGGCGTGGGTCTGGGTGGCTTCCAGGCAGAAGCGCAGGCAGTCGCCTTCGAAGATGGTCGGTACGCGGAACCAGTTAACGTGATCGTAAGAGGCGACGGCTTGATAACCGTCCCAGGCCTTGTTGTAGGAAGACTGACTGGCATTGTTCAGACGAAACCAGTGTTCCTGTCCGACGTGCAGGCCGCTGGCTTTGAAGTGGAACCATTGGAAGTGGTTGCTTTTGGTGTCGGGGCGGATGGCCAGCAGTGGCTTGAGCGGGTCGCTGAGGTCGATAACCTGGATGTTGCCGCTGTCGAAATTGGCACTGATGTCGAGTTTAGCCACGGTCGGGTTCCTGTTTGAGATTTTATGGCGGCTACTTTACACGCAAGACAAGGGGGTTAGCAGCGCGGGAAAAATCGATTCATCCTCGCCGTTAAGCGCTTCTTCAAGCGTAGCGATCATCCGTGTTACCACCAGCACCGTTTTGGGGCCGCCAGGTTACAGGATGGGGCGTTTCAACTCGATCCAGTCAGGCTTTCGTACTCTTGGCCGGCATCGTTCATACAAGATAAGTCAGCCCAATCAAACACATGCATTGCTTGGCCGGAATCTGGCACGTCCTGTGCTTTATTGGCTTTATGGATAATTGGATACAAAAATACAAAAGGTGCAGCCGATGAAATTCGCCCCTGTCTATTCCGAGCGCCAGCCCATCACCGCCGAGGAGGAGGCCTACAACTTTCTCCTGGAGGCGATATGCAAAGGGCGTTACCGCACCGGCGAACGGCTGATTGCCGAGGACATTGCCGGCGAAATCGGCATGAGCCGCATGCCGGTGCGCGAAGCGTTCCGGCGCCTGGATGCCGAGGGACTGGTGACGCTGCGGCCTAACCGTGGCGCCATCGTCCGTGGCTTGAACATCGATGAAATGCGTGAAGTGTTCGAGATGCGCAGCGCCTTTGAAGGCCTTGCCATCCGCGTGGCGGTGCCGAAGCTCAGCGAGCGCCATTTCAGTCATCTGGAGCGCTTGCTCGACGAAATGGACGACTACCGCGAAGACGGTGCCGAGTGGGTCAGCCGCCATCGCGCCTTTCACGAATACCTGTGCAGTTTGAGTGAGCGTCCGCGCCTGATGCGGCAGATATCCGCGTTGTATTCGGTGATCGAACCGCACATGCGCCTGTGGCTGCAACACGCCGACAAACCCCGCAGCGCCCGGGACGAGCACGCCTCGATTGTCGCCGCACTGCGTTCCGGCGACCCGGACAAGGCCGCGCAAGTCGTGTGCGAGCACATCGAGGGCACCATCCCGCGACTGATTCAATTTCTCGAAGCCCACCAATAAACCAATAACACCCCCCCTGTAGGAGCTGCCGAAGGCTGCGATCTTTTGACTTTAAAAAACAACATCAAAAGATCGCAGCCTTCGGCAGCTCCTACAGGGACATCCGTTGCAGCCAACTGGAGTCATGCCATGCACAAGCCTTGCGCGTTAGTTGCCGTGTTCACCTTGAGTCTGTGTTCGCAATGGGCGTTCGCCGCCCCCGAGTTACCCGAGCGCTTGAGCAAGAGCGAGAAGATCGTTTACTGCTCCGGCATGGACTCGCCACCGCTGGTGTCGTTTGACCTGAAGCAAAAACCGGTGGGGCTGCAGGTCGACATGGGCGAGGCGATTGCCCAGCGCCTGGGTGACAAGAAAGTCGAATGGCGAATCTCGCCCTTCGCCGGGCTGATCCCGGCGCTGCTGGCGCAACAGTGCGACATGATCGTCGACCAGTTGTTCGACAAGCCCGAGCGTCGCGAGGTGATCGACATCGTCAACTTCATGTATTCCAGCCAGTCCATCGTGGTGCCCAAGGGCAACCCGAAATCGGTGAACACGCTGGAGGATCTGTCCGGGCTCAAGGTCGCGGTCAGCAACGGTTCGACCATCCGCGTGCTGCTGGGCAAGGAAAACGAAAAACTCGAAGCGGCTGGAAAACCGCCGATGAAACTGGTGGTGTACAACGTCGACGCTGATGCTTTTCAGGCGCTGCGCATCAACCAGGTAGACGCTTTCGGCACCACGGTCGAGTCCGCCGGACACTATCAGCAATTGGCCCCGGACCTGTTTCAATCCGCAGTCCCGGCCTTCAACCGCATCCTCACCGGTTTCGGCGTGCGTAAAAGCGATCCACAGCTGACGGTCGCGTTGACCGAAGTCTTGCAAGGCATGCGCGCCGATGGCAGTTACAGCGCGCTCCTCAGTAAATGGCATGTCGACAGCGACAAACTGGACTGAGGGCGAACCTGATGAACTTCAATTGGGATGTGTTCTGGCAGTACCTGTTGCAGCCCAGCGATGTCTACCTGACCGGGCTGTGGCTGACCTGCGTGATCAGCGTTTCGGCGATGTTGCTCGGTTGTGTTTTGGGCCTGATCGCCGCGTTGATGAAGCTGTCGAGCAACCCGCTGTTGCAGTACCCGGTGCGTTTTTATGTGTGGCTGATGCGCGGCACGCCGTTGTTGGTGCAGATCGTTTTCCTGTACACGGCATTGGCGGCGGGGGGGATTTTCCGCTTTGAAGACTTGGACCTGGGCTGGTTCATTGTGCCGGGCAATATTCAGGCCGCGATCATCGCCCTGGGCCTCAATGAAGGCGCGTACATGGCCGAGATCATTCGGGCCGGCATCGGCGCGGTGGACAAGGGTCAGTACGAAGCCGGGCGTTCCCTGGGCATGACGTTTCCCAAGCTGATGCGGCGGATCGTCCTGCCGCAAGCGTTCCGGGTGATCGTGCCGCCGCTGGGTAACGAGTTCAACGTGATGCTGAAAAACACCACGCTGGTCAGCGTTATCGGCGTGCAGGAACTGCTGCTGAGTACGCAAATGGTGACGTCGGCGACCTTCCGTGTGTTCGAGTTATACCTGGTCGTGGCCATCTACTTCCTGGCCTTGACCACGCTCTGGGGCTTTTTCCAGCGCTGGCTCGAAGCGCGCTTCGGCCAGTCTGATCGTCCGGCACCGGCGGCGAGTCGCATGTTCGGCCGCAACACCATGAAACTGCTGAGAGGGCGTTGAGATGGCGCACATGAGTGAAGAACTGGTCATCGAAGCGCTGGATGTTCACAAGTCCTTTGGTGACCTGGAAATTCTCAAGGGCATTTCCCTGCAAGTGCGACGGGGCGAAGTGGTGGTGCTGATCGGCGCTTCCGGTTCCGGCAAAACCACCTTTATCCGCTGCATCAATTTGCTTGAAGACATTCAGTCAGGACAGATCCGCGTCGGCGGCCGGCCGATGGGTTACCGCACCCGCGCCGATGGCAGCCTGGCCCGTGACTCGGAACGCAACATCGCACGACAGCGCCGGGACATCGGCATGGTGTTCCAGCGCTTCAATTTGTTCCCGCACATGACCGCCCTGGAAAACATCATCGAAGCGCCGATCCAGGTGCTGGGCGTGGCGCGCGCGGCGGCGGTGGAACAGGCGCGGGCGTTGCTCAAGCGCGTCGGGTTGGCGGAGAAGGCTGATCACTATCCGTCGATGTTGTCCGGCGGCCAGCAGCAGCGGGTGGCGATCGCCCGGGCACTGGCGATGAAGCCGCAGGCGATG
Source organism: Pseudomonas sp. GL-RE-29 (assembly GCF_019947275.1). Lineage (NCBI taxonomy): Bacteria > Pseudomonadati > Pseudomonadota > Gammaproteobacteria > Pseudomonadales > Pseudomonadaceae > Pseudomonas > Pseudomonas sp. GL-RE-29. Next base: position 34,688 of record NZ_JAGYGD010000040.1, on the reverse strand, counting down.
CTATTCGACGAACCCACCAGCGCCCTCGATCCCGAGACGGTGGGCGAAGTGCTGCAAGTGATGAAGGAGCTGGCCGAGGAGGGCATGACCATGGTCGTAGTCACCCACGAAATGGGCTTTGCCCGCGAAGTGGCCGACCGGGTGGTGGTGCTCGATCAAGGTGAACTGATCGAGCAGGGCTCGCCCGAGCAGATATTCAGCCAGCCCAAGCACGCCCGTACCCGCGCTTTTCTCAGCCGCGTGCTGTGAGTCCATCAAACAAATTTGTGTGAGTCCTGCCATGTTCAAATTTTCTGCCCACGAGTATCCCTACGCCTCACAACGTCAAAGTGTCTTCGCCAAGCGCGGCATGGTCGCCGCCTCACAACCGCTGGCCGCCGAGGCCGGGATTGAAATCATGCGTCGCGGTGGCAACGCCATTGATGCGGCCATTGCCACGGCAGCGGCGCTGACTGTGGTCGAGCCCACCGGTTGCGGCATCGGCGGTGACGCTTTTGCGCTGGTGTGGACGCAAAACAAACTGCACGGTTTGAACGCCAACGGCACGGCGCCGCAGGCCCTGAGCATCGAGGCGGTGAGAGCCGCCGGTCATGAAAAAATGCCATTGCATGGCTGGACGCCGGTGACGGTTCCGGGTTGTCCGTCGGCCTGGGCGGAGTTGTCGACGCGCTTCGGTCGTCTGCCTTTTGCCGACTTGCTGCAACCGGCCATCAGCCTGGCGCGGGATGGCTTTCCCGTGTCGCCGGTGGTTGCGTTGCAGTGGCAAACCGCGCTGGAGGATTTCACCCCCGACCGCAGCGACGTGCTTGAGAGCTGGTTCGAAACCTTTCTGATTGACGGCCGTGCACCTCGAGCCGGTGAACTGTTCCGCAACCCGGCCCAGGCGAAAACCCTGAGCGAGCTGGCCAACACCGGTTGCGAAAGCTTGTATCGCGGGGCGCTGGCGCAACGACTGGACGCACATTCGCGGGCCACGGGTGGTTATCTGCGCGCCAGTGATTTGCAGGATTACCGCGCAAACTGGGTTGAGCCGATCAAGGTCAATTATCGCGGTGTCGATGTCTGGGAAATTCCGCCGAGCGGGCAGGGGCTCGTGGCGTTGATGGCGTTGAAAATGCTCGAAGGTTTCGACTTCGATCACCGTGACAGTCAGCAAACCTGGCACCGTCAACTTGAAGCGATGAAGCTCGCCTACAGTGATGGTTTGCACTACATCACCGACCCGGAACACATGCGCGTTGCGGTGGCGGATTTGTTGAGCGACCACTACGCGGACCATCGTCGCGCGCAGATCGGTGAGCAGGCCGTGGCGCCGCAGCCGGGCGACCCTCACGCCAGCGGCACGGTCTACCTGGCGACCGCCGACGCGGAAGGCAACATGGTTTCGTTCATCCAGAGCAACTATCACGGTTTCGGCTCAGGCGTCGTGCTACCCGACAGTGGCATCGCCCTGCAAAATCGCGGAGAAGAATTCAGCCTCGATTCCGAACATGCGAACTGCCTGGCACCGGGCAAAAAGACTTTCCACACCATCATCCCGGGATTTCTCAGCAAGGACGGTGTGGCAATGGGGCCTTTTGGCGTGATGGGTGGCTACATGCAGCCGCAGGGGCATGTGCAGATGGTCATGAACCTGGTGGATTTCGGGCTCAATCCCCAGGCAGCCCTGGATGCCCCGCGATGGCAGTGGCTGGGCGGATTGAAGGTCGGTATCGAGCAGAACGCTTCACGGGATATGGCGGCAGCATTGGCGCGCCGTGGGCATGATGTGCAAGTGGTCTGCGACCTGACCAGTTATGGGCGAGGGCAGATCATTTTGCGTGATCCTGAAACCGGTGTGCTGTGTGGCGGTACTGAACCGCGAGCGGACTCACACATTGCGGTGTATTGAGGGGGGCGTCCTCCTTGACGCGGTCGCAGCTTAGAGGCTATGCGATTGATTCTCAAGTGCTATTTGTCATTAGTTTGGCCCAATGATGTCGGGCTTCCCTTGCCAACAAATATTCTTTTGATATCATCCGCGCCATCGAATTTGCGACACCCAAAGACTTCATTAGCCTGAAGCCATAAGCCAGAAAACTGGCAAAAAAAGACCCGGCAAAAAGCCGGGTCAAAAACCGTGATTAGCCTGATGAGGAGATAGTCCAAGAGGCCGACCTAAGGTCCCTTGGTCCATCGACTGATCTCGCGACCAGCTGATGCAATAATAATCATTCTCGTTTGCAAGTCAAATGATTTTATCTGCGCGATTGGAAAACTCTTTCCAGTCCTCCCCCTGATTGTGTTCGCTTCAACCGTTCTGATGTCCCTCCAGGGACCGGTCTACCATGGCTTTGGCCATGTCGATCATATGCACCGCCGAAAACGCCAGGTCCCGATTGGAACCCAGCAAGTGATTGGCTGACTCGTACGCCGTGGCTGCTGCGCAACGCAACAGATCCGACGCATGCACCAGCGCTTCTTCGCTGCTGATGTTGCGGTTCACGTCAAAGAAACGTTCGTCGGTCCCTTCCCCTGAAACAGCTGGTTTCAAGTAGTAGTCCAGTGCTCGCTGGGCTGCTGCAGAGCCCTGGGGTGAGGTAAGAGAGGTGTCGATTTGCAGGTCAGGCAGGTCGTTGGCGGGTTGGGTCATGGTGATGGCAAAGCTCCGTGATAGATTCTGATCCGTGAATTCATCCTAGTACGATCTGTATTTGTGACCATAATTTAAATACTACAATTTGTGTTTTGATGGCCGGAGACTGCCACGTATCGTGCCGCACATGGATAAATGGATTGAATTGGTCAAGGCCAAGATGAGTGAACTCAAAGTCACTCAGGAAATACTCGCCGAGCGCCTCGGGATGTCCCAGGGTGGGGTCGGCCATTGGCTGAACAAACGCCGTCAGCCCGGGCTCGATGACATGAATCGTGTCTTGCAGGCGCTGGGCCTGGAGTTTCTCGAAGTGGCGCTGGTGATCAGGGAGCCGGCTGACTCACAGGACGACGGCATTTGCCTGACACACAAGTACAACCCGTACTTCCGCTACCCGGTCAGCGACTGGCGCGAGACGGCTGAAGTGCGTGATGGAGACGCGGCGCAGTATCGTTTCGAATTATCGGACTACCACGCCCGAGGCGCGGCGTTCTGGTTGACGGTGGTGGGCGATGCGATGACCGCCCCCAGTGGCCTCAGCATTGGCGAGGGCATGTTGATTCTGGTGGATCCGGACGTGGAAGCGCTGCCAGGCAAACTGGTTATCGCGCAATGGCCAGACAGCAGCGAGGCGATCTTTCGCAAGCTGATCGAAGAGGGCGGGCAGCGTTACCTGGTTCCGCTCAATCCGACCTATCCGAAAGCTCTTTACACCCAAGAGTGCCGAATTATCGGCGTGGTGGTTCAGGCGACAGCCAAATTCTAATCAGATCGGTCCTCGCAACGCGTAGGACCGATCTTCATTTCATGCTTCTTCCAGCTCAACCAGCGCACTGCCTTCGCTGACCATCTCGCCTTCCTGGCAATACAGTGCCTTGATCACCCCAGCGTGTGGCGCACGAATGCTGTGTTCCATTTTCATCGCTTCCAGCACCACCAGTTGCGCCCCGGCTTCGACCGTTTGCCCGGCCTCAACCAGTACGCGCACGATGCTGCCGTTCATAGGCGCAGTCAGTCCGCCGTGATGGCTGTGACTGGCTTCAACGGCGCTGATCGGATCGTAGGACTCGATGCGGCGCAGTTCCCCGTCCCATTGCAAATACACAAAGTCGCCATGGCGGATCACCCGATGCTGACGACGAATGCCATCGTGCTCGATCAGCAAGTGCTCGCCTTTGAGTTGTGCCGTACCGGATTTAACGGCGCCCAACGTCAACGCGCGATCCTGGCCTTCGCAGCTCAAGTGCAAGGTGATTTCCGTCGGCAACCCTGCGCGGAAACCGTTGCTGTTGGCCCAGGGCGAACTCGGGTCATCGGCGCGCGGAGTACGAGATTGGCTCTGGGCAAACGCCTGGCCGGCGGCCTGCCAGAAATCATCGCTGAGCGCCGCTGCTTGCGGCAACAACTGGTCTTGATAACGCGGAATGAAGCCGGTATCCAGCTCCGCCGAAGCAAACGCCGGATGGCCGATGATCCGTCGCAGGAAGTTGATGTTGGTCTTGAGCCCGCCAATCGCGAATTCATCGAGCATGCTTAGCAAGCGCAAGCGTGCCTGTTCACGGTCCTCGCCCCAGGCAATCAACTTGCCGAGCATCGGGTCGTAGAACGGCGAGATTTCATCGCCTTCCTCAACGCCGCTGTCGACTCGACGCCCCGGACCTTCGGCCGATTCGCGATACAACTCCAGGCGCCCGGTAGCCGGCAGGAAATCATTGCCCGGGTCTTCGGCGTACAACCGCACTTCGATCGCGTGACCGTTCAGCGGAACCTGATCCTGAGTCATCGGCAACGCTTCACCACGCGCCACACGAATCTGCCAGGCCACCAGGTCGAGGCCGGTGATGGCTTCGGTGACTGGGTGCTCGACTTGCAGGCGCGTGTTCATCTCCATGAAGAAGAACTCGCCGCGCGCATCCAGCAGAAACTCTACGGTGCCGGCGCCGACGTAACCGATGGCTTGCGCCGAACGCACAGCGGCCTCACCCATGGCACGGCGCAGTTCCGCGCTCAGGCCCGGCGCAGGCGCTTCTTCAACGACTTTCTGGTGCCGACGCTGAATCGAGCAGTCCCGTTCGTTGAGGTACAGGCAGTTGCCATGCTGATCGGCGAACACTTGGATTTCCACGTGACGCGGTTTCAGCAGGTATTTCTCCACCAGCATCCGCGAATCGCCGAACGACGATTGCGCCTCACGCTGAGCCGAGGCCAGGGCTTCGGCCAGTTGGCTGACGTCCTCGACCACTTTCATGCCTTTACCGCCGCCACCCGCCGTGGCTTTGAGCAGCACCGGATAGCCGATGCGTTCGCAGGCATCGCGAAAGGTGTCGAGGTCTTGGGCCTCGCCGTGATAACCCGGCACCAGCGGCACACCGGCGGTTTCCATCAAGGCTTTAGCCGCGGATTTGCTGCCCATGGCATCAATGGCCGAGGCGGGTGGGCCGAGGAAAATCAGGCCGGCCGCTTCGATCGCGCGGGCGAACCCGGCGTTCTCCGACAAAAAGCCATAACCCGGATGAATCGCCTGGGCGCCGCTGGCCTTGGCGGCGGCGATCAATTTGTCGATTTGCAGATAACTGTCGGCGGCTTTGCTACCACCGAGGTCGACACGAATGTCGGCTTCGCGGCTGTGGCGGGCATCACGGTCGGTGGCGCTGTGCACGGCGACGGTGGTCAGCCCCAAGGCTTTCGCGGTACGCATCACCCGGCAGGCGATTTCGCCTCGGTTGGCCACCAGCAGGGACGTAATAACAGGTGCGCTCATCAACGCGGCTCCTTGGTGGTGGTTTCGGCTTGCCAGCTTGGTGGACGCTTTTGCAGGAAGGCGCGCAGGCCTTCCTGACCTTCGGGGCTGACGCGGATACGGGCGATGGCGTTTTCGGTGTAGCGGCGCAGCGCCGGGGTCAGTGAGCCGTCGCCGACTTCACGCAGCAAGTCTTTGCTGGCGCGCATGGCAGCGGGGCTGTTGAGCAGCAGGTTGTCGACCCATTGATCGACTTTCTGCTCCAGTTCGGCAATCGGATAGCTCTCCGACAGCAAACCGAGTTCCCGCGCCCGTTGCCCACCGAAGCGTTCAGCGGTCAAGGCGTAGCGCCGCGTGGCGCGTTCGCCGATGGCCTGCACCACGAACGGACTGATCACCGCCGGCGCCAGGCCGATACGCACTTCCGACAGGCAGAATTGCGCGTCATCGGCGCCGATCGCCATGTCACAGCAACTGATCAGGCCCAACGCGCCGCCAAAGGCTGCCCCTTGCACCACCGCCAGGGTCGGCACTTTCAGCTTGGCCAGGTTGTACATCAACTCCGCCAGTTCCCGGGCGTCGTCGAGGTTGGTGTGGTAATCAAGTTCGGCCGATTGCTGCATCCAGGCGAGGTCGGCGCCGGCGCTGAAATGCTTGCCGCGGCCACGCACGATCAGGAAGCGCAGGCTGGCATCGCTCGCGACTTTGTCCAAGGCGAGGATCAGTTCGCGGATCATTTCTGCGTTGAAGGCGTTGTTCTTTTCTTCGCGGCTGAGCCACAGCGTGGCGAAACCACGGGGGTCGGTCAGCAGTTCGAGGGTGTTGAAGTCGCTCATGTTTTTCTCCCGATCACATCCGGAACACGCCGAAGCGGCTCGGTTCGATTGGCGCATTCAACGACGCCGACAAGGCCAGGCCCAGGACATCGCGAGTCTGCGCCGGGTCGATGACACCGTCGTCCCACAAGCGAGCGCTGGAGTAGTAGGGGTGACCCTGTTCTTCGTATTGGTCGAGGATCGGTTGCTTGATCTCGGCTTCCTGCTCGGCGCTGAAGGCCTGACCACTGCGCTCGGCCTGTTCACGCTTGACCTGCACCAGCACGCCGGCCGCCTGTTCGGCGCCCATCACGCCGATGCGCGCATTCGGCCACATCCACAGGAAACGTGGATCGTAAGCGCGACCGCACATCCCATAGTTACCGGCGCCGAAACTGCCACCGATGATCACTGTGAATTTCGGCACCTTGGCGCAGGCCACCGCCGTCACCAGTTTTGCGCCGTGCTTGGCGATGCCGCCGGCCTCGTACTTCTGGCCAACCATGAAACCGGTGATGTTTTGCAGGAACAACAACGGAATGCCCCGCTGACAAGCCAGCTCGATAAAGTGCGCGCCTTTCTGCGCGGCTTCGGCGAAGAGGATGCCGTTGTTGGCCAGGATCGCGATCGGGTAGCCGTGCAGGTGCGCAAAACCGCACACCAGCGTCGTCCCGAACAGCGCCTTGAATTCGTCGAACACCGAACCGTCCACCAGCCGCGCAATCACTTCGCGCACGTCGAACGGCTGCTTGGCATCGGCCGACACCACGCCGTACAACTCGTCGCTGCTATAGAGCGGGGCGATCGGCCGGCGTTGCTGCACCTCGCCGAGCTTGCGCCAGTTGAGGTTCGCTACGCTGCGGCGGGCGATGGCCAAGGCGTGTTCATCGCTCTCGGCGTAATGGTCGGCCACCCCGGAAATCTTGCAGTGCACATCGGCCCCGCCAAGGTCTTCAGCGCTGACCACTTCACCGGTCGCGGCTTTCACCAGCGGCGGGCCGGCGAGGAAAATCGTCGCTTGCTCGCGCACCATGATCGCTTCGTCGGCCATGGCCGGCACGTAGGCGCCACCGGCCGTGCAGGAGCCCATGACCACGGCAATCTGCGGAATGCCCATGGCGCTCATGTTCGCCTGGTTGAAGAAGATCCGGCCGAAGTGCTCGCGGTCCGGGAACACTTCATCCTGACGCGGCAGGTTAGCGCCGCCGGAATCCACCAGATAGATACACGGCAGGCGATTCTGCTGGGCGATGGTCTGCGCGCGCAGGTGTTTTTTCACGGTCAGCGGGTAATAGGAACCACCTTTTACCGTGGCATCGTTGGCGACGATCATGCATTCGACGCCTTCGACACGGCCGATCCCGGCAATCACGCCAGCGGCGGGAACGTCTTCGCCGTACACCTCGTAGGCCGCCAGTTGGCTGATTTCCAGAAACGGCGAACCCGGATCGAGCAGACGATTGATGCGCTCGCGCGGCAGCAGTTTTCCGCGAGAGGTGTGGCGCTCTTGAGCCTTCGGCCCACCACCTTGCGCGACTTGGGCGAGCAGGGTGTGCAGCGCGTCGACCTGTTTGAGCATCGCCGCGCTATTGGCGGCGAACTCCGCCGAACGGGGGTTGAGCTGGGTATGCAGGATAGCCATGGGCAGCTCCGTTTTAGCGGGTTTCGTTGAACAGTTCACGACCGATCAGCATGCGACGGATCTCACTGGTGCCCGCGCCGATTTCGTACAGCTTGGCGTCACGCAACAGACGGCCCGCCGGAAATTCATTGATGTAGCCGTTGCCGCCGAGAATCTGGATCGCATCGAGGGCCATTTGCGTGGCGCGTTCGGCGCTGTAGAGGATCACGCCGGCGGCATCCTTGCGCGTGGTTTCGCCGCGCTCGCAAGCTTGGGCGACTGCGTACAGGTAGGCGCGGCTGGCGTTGAGTTGGGTGTACATGTCAGCGACCTTGCCTTGGATCAGCTGGAACTCGCCGATGCTTTGGCCGAACTGCTTGCGGTCGTGGATGTAGGGCACGATCAGGTCCATGCAGGCCTGCATGATCCCGGTCGGGCCACCCGACAGCACGACGCGCTCGTAGTCGAGGCCGCTCATCAGCACTTTCACGCCGCCGTTGAGCACGCCGAGGATGTTTTCTTCCGGCACTTCGACGTCATCGAAGAACAGCTCGCAGGTGTTGGAACCGCGCATGCCGAGCTTGTCGAACTTGTTGCTGCGGCTGAAGCCTTTCCAGTCACGCTCGACGATGAAGGCGGTGATGCCGTGGGGGCCTTTTTCCAGGTCGGTCTTGGCGTAGATAACGTAGGTGTTGGCGTCCGGGCCGTTGGTGATCCAGGTCTTGCTGCCGTTGAGCACGTACTTGTCGCCACGTTTGTCGGCGCGCAGTTTCATCGACACCACGTCGGAACCGGCATTCGGTTCGCTCATCGCCAGCGCGCCGATGTGCTCGCCGCTGATCAGCTTCGGCAGGTATTTGGATTTTTGTTCGTGATTGCCATTGCGGTTGATCTGGTTGACGCAGAGGTTGGAGTGCGCGCCGTAGGACAGGGCCACAGAGGCAGAGCCGCGGCTGATTTCTTCCATCGCTACCACGTGCGCCAGGTAACCCAGGCCGGCACCGCCGTACTCTTCCGACACGGTAATGCCCAGCAGGCCCATGTCGCCGAATTTGCGCCACAAGTCAGCGGGGAACAGGTTGTCGATGTCGATCTGAGCCGCGCGCGGGGCGATCTCTTTGGCGACGAAGGACTGAACCTGATCGCGCAGCATGTCGATGGTTTCACCGAGGGCAAAGTTCAGGGATGGGTAGCTCATGGGGCACCTTTTGGCTTTTTTGTAGGGTGGGGGGAGCAGTGATTCGGCTCTCACCTTTACGTTAACGTAAGCCTGTGACGAATGGCTGTCAATCACCCTTTACGTTAACGTCAACTTGAGCGAGAGTAGAGGCGTTCTTACAGACTAGCGTCGCACTCTGTGGCGAGGGAGCTTGCTCCCGCTCGAAGCGCGAAGCGGTCGCAAATCAGCACGCAAGGTGTGTCATCAGCACCGGATCGCAGATTTCACGACTGCTACGCAGCCGAGCGGGAGCAAGCTCCCTCGCCACAAAAAAGCCGCGCTCCGATAATAAAGACAATAGGGGTCGTCATGGATCAACCCAGTGCAAGCTCGCATCGCAGTTATACCCGCGGTTCCCAGGACAAAGCCTTGCTGGCGATGACCATCGGACAGGCGTTTGATAAAACTGCCGCGCAGTACCCGGACGGAGAGGCGCTGGTCGTGCGCCATCAACAGCTGCGCTACACCTGGCGGCAATTGGCGGAGGCGGCGAACGTGCAGGCCAGGGCACTGCTGGCGTTGGGCTTGCAGGCTGGTGACCGTCTCGGCATTTGGGCTCCAAATTGCGCACAGTGGTGCATTACACAGATTGCCACCGCGAAAATCGGTGTGATTCTGGTCAACATCAACCCCGCCTATCGCAGTTCCGAACTCGAATATGTGTTGAAGCAATCCGGCTGCCAGTGGCTGGTCTGCGCCGGGGCCTTCAAGACCTCTGATTATCACGCGATGCTGCAAAGCCTGGTGCCGGAACTGGCGGATCAATCTATCGGAAAGTTGCAGAGCGAACGCCTGCCGGAGTTGCGCGGCGTCATCAGTCTTGACGCGCAGCCACCCGTCGGTTTCCTGCCGTGGTCGCAACTGGCTGATCTGGCGGGTAGCGTGTCGGTCGAGCAATTGCGCGAGCGCCAGGACAGCCTGCATTTCGATCAAGCGGTGAACATTCAGTACACCTCCGGCACTACCGGTTTTCCCAAAGGCGCGACCCTCAGTCATTTCAATATTCTCAACAACGGCTACATGGTCGGCGAAAGCCTCGGCTTGACCGCCAAAGATCGCCTGGTGATACCAGTGCCGCTCTATCACTGCTTTGGCATGGTCATGGGTAACCTCGGCTGCATCACCCACGGCAGCACCATGATTTACCCCAACGATGCCTTCGATCCGTTGCTGACCCTGAGCACCGTCGCCGAAGAAAAGGCCACCGCGTTGTACGGTGTGCCGACCATGTTCATCGCCATGCTCGATCAGCCGCAGCGTGCCGAATTCGATCTGTCGAGCCTGCGCACCGGAATAATGGCGGGGGCGACGTGCCCTATCGAAGTGATGCGACGGGTCATCAGTGAAATGCACATGAGCGAAGTGCAGATTGCCTATGGCATGACGGAAACCAGCCCGGTGTCATTGCAGACCGGTCCGTCAGACGACCTGGAATTACGTGTTACCACGGTCGGCCGCACTCAGCCGCAACTGGAAAGCAAAATCATCGACGAGGCGGGCAATCTGGTGCTGCGCGGCACCATCGGCGAGCTGTGCACCCGTGGTTACAGTGTGATGCTGGGGTACTGGAACAATCCCGAAGGCACCGCGGAAGCCATCGACCAGGCGGGCTGGATGCACACCGGCGACCTGGCGAGTATGAATGACGAGGGTTACGTATGCATTGCCGGGCGTAACAAGGACATGATCATCCGTGGCGGCGAGAACGTTTATCCACGGGAGCTGGAAGAGTTCTTCTTTACCCATCCGGCGGTGGCTGATGTGCAAGTGATCGGGATTCCTTGCTCGCGCTATGGCGAAGAGATTGTTGCCTGGATCAAATTCCATCCGGGCCACAGCGCCACCGAGCAAGAACTGCAAGCCTGGTGCAAGGAGCGCATCGCGCACTTCAAGACGCCGCGTTACTTTAAGTTCGTTGATGAATTTCCGATGACCGTGACCGGCAAGATCCAGAAGTTCCGGATGCGTGAGATCAGCGTCGAGGAGCTCAAAGCGATACCGTAGGAGCCGGCTTGCTGGCGATGCAGGCGCCGCGGTCCATCAGGCAGACCGCGTCATCGTTCATCGCTAGCAGCCAGCTCCTACAGGGACAGGAATTCCAAATCGCAGACAGCACAAAGGGGAGCCGAAGCTCCCCTTTAATTTTCGTTGCGCGTGCTCTTTTTTTATTATTGAGGGGCGGTCTGTTTTTGTTTTTGGTGACCGTTGACCCTTTACCGCTGTTTTTGTCGATCCCCATCCGGGATCAAGAGCAAACGTATTTTTTTGAGCGCTGATCTACTTTCTCGCTGAGCGATCCAACCAGTTCGGGAGCTACCTGAAGGTAGTTTTATTATTCTCTGCCCGGTTGCGGGTAACTCCGAAAAGCACCCTGAAAAGCACATCTTCTCCAAAAAAATCTGTTAGCTGCGTCTCTGCCGTGTTGTTTTTGTTATGTCAGAGTCGTTACGTCTTGTTTTTATTAGGGTTGCCGCAATTTTTTTTATTCTTGTTGTGCGATAGATATAGCAGAAGCCGTGCCAACTTTTTAAAAGCCTTTAAAATCAACTGTTTGTGAATTTTTGGGATTTTTCCTTCAGTCAGAACCAGACAATTTGTTTCCGTGTTACTCGCTTTCGCCCCACATTCCGGATGTGGCGGTAACACCCGGACACATCCCCCCACTTCAGTGTGCGCTGCGTGCCTTGGCCACGCGGGAACCGGTCGGGCGCCCCAGCACGGCACAAATCTGCTGACCGGCCAGGATCAACGCATCCAGGTCGATTCCGGTTTCGATCCCGAGGCCATTGAGCAGGTAAACCACGTCCTCGGTGGCAACGTTACCGCTGGCGCCCTTGGCGTAAGGGCAGCCGCCGAGGCCGGCGATGGAGCTGTCGAACACCGAAATGCCTTCCAGCAGGCTGGCGTAAATGTTGGCCATGGCCTGGCCGTAGGTGTCGTGGAAGTGTCCGGCCAGTTTGTCCCGAGGTACGACGGCCGAGACCACCTCGAACATTTTGCGGGTCGCGCCAGCGGTCCCGGTGCCGATGGTGTCGCCCAGCGATACTTCGTAGCAGCCCATGGCGTATAGCTCGCGGGCAACATGGGCGACTTGCTCCGGTGCGACGTTACCTTCATAGGGGCAGCCCAGCACACAGGACACGTAACCGCGCACGCTGACGCCATGCTGTTTGGCGGCGTCCATGATCGGTACGAACCGTTCCAGGCTTTCGCTGATCGAGCAATTGATGTTGCGTTGGGAAAACGCTTCGGACGCAGCCGCGAACACTGCGACCTCTTTCACACCACTGGCCAAGGCATCTTCAAAACCGCGCAGGTTGGGGGCGAGGGCACCATAGGTAACGCCCGGTTTACGCTGGATCTGTGCGAAAACTTCGGCGGAACCGGCCATCTGTGGCACCCACTTGGGCGAAACGAAACTGCCGACTTCTATATAGCTGAGGCCCGCGGCCGTGAGGGCGTCCACCAGTTGCACCTTGTCGGTAACACTGATGGGCTGGGCTTCGTTTTGCAGACCGTCGCGCGGGCCGACTTCGACAAGGCGTACGTGGGAGGGAAGGGACATGGGATTCGACCTGTGCTGATTGTCTGAATGCTGAGAAAACCTGTGGGAGCGAGCTTGCTCGCGATGGCGGCGGGTCAGTCGCCATCAATGTTGAATGTCATGCCCTCATCGCGGGCAAGCCCGCTCCCACAGGGAATTGTGTGGGTCTACTGAATCGATTCCTGGCTCTTGAGTGTTTGTTCCAAGGCCTGTACACAGCGCTCTTCGGCGGTATCCAGTTCCAGCTTCATCTGTTCGATGTCCAGCAGCTGTTGTTCCAGCTGTTCCCGGCGCTCGCTGATTTTCGCCAGCATGCTGTGCAGTTGCTTGGTGTTACCGCTGGAAGGATCGTAAAGCTCGATCAGTTCGCGGCATTCAGCCAGGGAAAAGCCGATACGCTTGCCCCGCAGGATCAGCTTCAGGCTGACCTTGTCACGGGGAGAGTAGATGCGCTCCTGACCACGCCGTTCGGGGCTGAGCAAGCCTTGCTCTTCATAGAAGCGAATGGCCCGGGTGGTGATGTCGAGCTCGCGGGCGAGATCGGAAATGCTGTAGGTCTGGCTGCTCATGGAAGCGCTCGCAATAGGTCATGGCGCTAAGCTAATGGCAGGTTGACGTTTACGTCAAGGGGGCGTCGGTTGCATGAGCCATAGGATCCCCGTAGGAGCCGGCTTGCTGGCGATTGCGTTCGGTCAGGTGGCATCGATGTTGATTGATGCGCCGCCATCGCCAGGAGGCCGGCTCCTACAGGTCTTACGCCTTATCGAGCTTCTTTTCATGCGCCGTCACCTGCTGGCACAACTCGATCATCTGCTCGCGCATCCAGCGATTGGCCGGGTCCTGGTCGGTGCTTTCGTGCCAGTAGAGGTGGGTTTCCACCGGCGGCACGTCGTTGACCGGCAGGCTGAACGAATGCAGATCGTTACGGCGGGCGAAGCGTTCCGGCACGGTCATGACCATGTCGGTCTGCTGCAACACTTGCGACGCCATCAGGTAATGCTGCGAGCGCAGCGCGATCTTGCGCTGGATGCCCATCTTGCCCAGGGCCAGGTCGACATGACCCAAACCGCTGCGGCGGCTGGAGATATGAATGTGGGTCATGCCCAGGTAGTCATCGAGGGTGAGTTTTTCCTTGCCGGCCAGTGGATGACCTTTACGCATGGCGCAGACGTAGCGGTCTTCCATCAACTTGACGTGGCGCACCTGCGGGTCGGTGTTGAGCGGCGCGTCCACCGCGAAGTCGAGGCGACCGGCCGCCAGTTCCTTGGTGGTCTCGCGGCGCTTGGACAGGAAACTCTCGATGATCACCGTCGGCGCGAGGCGGCGCAGGCGCTGGAACAGCGGCGGCAAAATCACCGCTTCAGTGAGGTCGGTCATGCTGATGCGATACGTCTTGACCGCCTGCAGCGGGTTGAAAATGCGGCTTTCCTGCACGGATACGCGCAACAGCGAAAGCGCGTTACGTACCGGGCCGATGATGTTCTGGGCCATGGGCGTTGGCACCATGCCTTGGGCGGTGCGCACGAACAAAGGGTCGTTGAAAGTCTCGCGCAGGCGGGCCAGCGCATTCGATACCGCCGGTTGGGTGATGCCAACAATCTGCCCGGCGCGGGTCAGGTTGGCCTCGGTGTAGATCGCGTCGAAGACGATGAAAAGGTTGAGGTCGACCTTGCTCAGATTCATTGCGCTGCACTCTTGTTTTAGGTGGGCTCGATCAGTCGATCATATATCGGTGATGAATGTTAATACACGCCGAGAATAGGCTAGGTAAATTTTCGTAGCTGTTCTAGCATCGATTGCATGACCTGAACAACTCCTCTGAACCCCGTTAAAAAGGTAGAGCTGCCCATGGATTTCGCTTATTCGCCCAAGGTGCAAGAACTGCGTGAGCGCGTGACTGCGTTCATGGACACCTACGTTTATCCCGCTGAAGCCGTGTTCGAACGCCAGGTCGCCGAGGGTGATCGCTGGCAGCCGACCGCGATCATGGAAGAACTCAAACTCAAGGCCAAGGCCGAAGGCCTGTGGAATTTGTTTCTGCCTGAGTCCGAGCTCGGCGCCGGCCTGACCAACCTCGAATACGCGCCTCTTGCGGAAATCATGGGCCGCTCGCTGCTCGGCCCCGAGCCGTTCAACTGCTCGGCGCCCGACACTGGCAACATGGAAGTGCTGGTGCGCTACGCCAACGAAGAACAGAAACAACGCTGGCTCGAACCGCTGCTGCGCGGCGAGATCCGCTCGGCCTTCGCCATGACCGAGCCGGACGTTGCGTCCTCCGACGCCACCAACATGGCCGCCCGTGCGGTGCGCGATGGTGACGAGTGGGTGATCAACGGCAAGAAGTGGTGGACTTCAGGTGCTTGCGATCCGCGCTGCAAAATCCTGATCTTCATGGGTTTGAGCAACCCCGACGCGCCGCGCCACGCACAGCACTCGATGATCCTGGTGCCGGTCGATACCCCCGGTGTGAAGATCCTGCGTCCGCTGCCGGTGTTCGGTTACGACGACGCGCCACACGGTCATGCCGAAGTGCTGTTTGAAAACGTGCGGGTGCCGTACGAAAACGTCCTGCTGGGTGAAGGACGCGGCTTCGAAATCGCTCAAGGTCGCCTCGGCCCAGGCCGGATTCACCACTGCATGCGTTCGATCGGCATGGCCGAGCGTGCGCTGGAACTGATGTGCAAACGCTCGGTGAACCGCACGGCGTTCGGCAAACCCTTGGCGCGTTTGGGCGGCAACATCGACAAGATCGCCGACTCGCGGATGGAAATTGACATGGCGCGCCTGCTGACGTTGAAAGCGGCGTACATGATGGACACCGTCGGTAACAAAGTGGCGAAGAGCGAAATCGCGCAGATCAAGGTTGTGGCGCCGAACGTGGCGTTGCGAGTGATCGACCGGGCGATCCAGATGCACGGCGGGGCAGGGGTTTCCAACGATTTCCCGCTGGCCTATATGTACGCAATGCAGCGCACTCTGCGCCTCGCTGACGGCCCGGACGAAGTACACCGCGCGGCGATCGGCAAGTTCGAAATCGGCAAGTACGTGCCGAAAGAAATGATGCGTAGCGGGCAGTAAGGCCCCTGCATCTTTTTTGTTGAGTGAATACTTGTGGCGAGGGAGCTTGCTCCCGCTGGGTCGCGAAGCGGCCCCAGATTGGCAACCCGTTTGGTTCAGATGTACCGGGTTGTTTGATTTACGACTGCTGCGCAGCCGAGCGGGAGCAAGCTCCCTCGCCACATTGTTCAGTATTTCAATTCAATACACCCAAACCTCAACCCGCCGATTCTTGATCCGCCCCTCATCCGCGCTATTGGCCGCCACCGGCATCTCTGCGCCGAAGCCACGAACCTCGCGCAACACCACGCCGCTCTTCACCAATTCCCGCCGCACCGCCATGGCCCGCAGTTTCGACAGCAGATCCGCACGTGCGGGGTCGCTCTTGGCATCTCCGAATCCCACCAGTGTTACCTGCCGATCGCTTTTGTCGTTCTGCTTTATATAGTCGAGGACGCGTGACAGGTCCTGGCGAGCCTTGTTGTCCAGGCTGGCGCTGCCTTCTTCGAAGCGGAAATTCACCGACAAACGCTGGGCGTGGCGGCTGAGTCCCTGATAACCCTCGGGCATCAACGCATTCGGGGTGACGGCCATGGCCTGCACGGTCTGGGCGATAAATCCGTTGGCGGCCACAATCGCCTGGCCCTGGCGACTTTGGGCGAAGGCTACCAGCGCTTGGGCCCAGGGATTTTTCCCGTTAGGCGGCAAGTAAAAGAACAATCGCCGGGAAAGTGGGTAGTCTTCCGTGGCGATCAGGCTGTTGAGGGGCAGCATGGCTTGCGATTGACCGTCGACAATCGCCACGGCTTTGGCTGAACGCACGTAGGGCAGGCCAATGAAGCCGATACCTTGCGGGTCGCGGCTGACTGCGTCGGACAACTGTTCGCTGGACTCAAAGCGGCGCGTGGCACTGCTCAGACTTTTCCCACGGCCACTGAGGACCAATTCCTTGAACGTGTCGTACGTACCGGACTGATCATCCCGCGCATACAGATGAATCGTCCCACCGCTGCCGCCGAGTTCTTCCCAGGTTTTGACCTCGCCGCTGAAAATGCGCGCCAGTTGCACGGTGTCGAGTTGATGCAGCGGATTGTCCGGATGAAGGATGATCGCCAGTCCGTCGATGGCAATGACCTGTTCGGCGCCGGCGCTTTTCAAGTCGCCCAACGATTCGAGATCAACCAGCTCTTTGTCTTTGATCGGGCGCGACGAAGCGGCGAGATCAGCCGTGGCGGATTTCAGCGCAGTAAAACCGGTGCTGGAACCGTGGGCCGCGAGTTCCACCTCGATCCGGCGTCCCTGAACGGTTTCGCCGACGATCCGCAGTTCGTTGGCCTTGTCCGGTGCTTCGCTGTGCACCTTGATCAGGCCCTGTTCGCGCAACATCCCCTCGACCAGTGCCGGGCCGAGTGCCGCGCCGATGGTGTTGGAGCCCTGGATGCGCAGCACCGGGCCTCGTTCGGGCATCGGCAAGTCGCTGGCCGATGCCGTCAGTGGCAGCCAGTTGCACATCATTAACAGGAACAACACGCGCAGCGTCATGCCGGCACCTTAAATGGCTAAAAGAGGTGCCGGGAGATTAAGTCAGTAAGGTTTCCAAAAGATGACAGTCAAAAGATCGCAACCTACGGCAGCTCCTACAGTGGGAACGCCGTTTTCCTGTAGGAGCTGCCGTAGGCTGCGATCTTCTGCTTTTTAGCTCAATTCAAGCCAGATCGGCGCATGATCCGATGGTTTTTCCATCCCGCGCAGTTCGTAGTCGACGCCCGCCGCTTTAACCCGTGGCAACAAGCCGTGGGACGCCAGGATCACGTCGATGCGCAGCCCACGCTTGGGTGTGTCTTCAAAACCGCGACTGCGGTAGTCGAACCAGCTGAAGACATCCGCCACTTCCGGATTCAAGTGACGGAAGCTGTCCACCAGGCCCCAGTTTTTCAAGCGCGCCATCCACTCGCGCTCCTCCGGCAGGAAGCTGCATTTACCGGTTTTCAGCCAGCGCTTCATGTTGTCCGGGCCGATACCGATGTCGCAGTCTTCCGGGGAAATATTCACGTCACCCATGACGACAACGGGTTGATCATTTTTGAACTGGGTTTCCAGCAGTTGCTGCAAGTCGCTGTAGAAGCGTTGCTTGGCCGGGAACTTGGTCGGGTGGTCGCGGCTTTCGCCCTGTGGGAAGTAACCGTTCATGATCGTCACCGGCACGCCGTTGGCATCGGCGAATGTGCCCCAGATGAAGCGACGTTGCGCGTCTTCTTCATCGGTGGCGAAGCCTTTGTACAAGGCCAGCGGTTCCTGGCGCGAAAGCAGGGCGACGCCGTAGTGACCTTTTTGCCCGTGGAAATACACGTGGTAGCCCAGGGCCCTGACTTCGTCGAGCGGGAACTGGTCGTCGTGGACCTTGGTTTCCTGCAACCCGATCACGTCGGGCTGATGTTTTTCGATCAGCGCCGCCAGCTGATGGGGACGGGCGCGCAGCCCGTTGATGTTGAAGGAGACAATCTTCATGGTCGGCAGTCCTGGCAAAAGGGCGATGCTAGCTGACCTGTAGGAATCGGGCCAGTGTTGGGGTAGGGGAATTCACCGCAGCTTGCTGTTGACAGAACTGGCCCTATCGCGGGCAAGCCCGCTCCCACAGGTCTCGCGTTTGGCACATTTCCTGTAGGAGCGGGCTTGCCCGCGATGAGGCCAGTGCAGCCAACTTTTATATTGACTGACTGATCCGCGAGTCTGGTCTATACCTGTGGGGGAACTGTGTCGCCACCCAAAGGCTCGTACCAATAAGAGCGCAGCCATCCGAGCTGTGCCGGGGAGAATGACCGTCATGCCCGAAACGTCCACCGCCATCGCCGATATCCACATGCTCGACAGCGGCTATTCCCGCGAAGCGCGTTCGCTGTTGTATCAGGCTTACCGACATGAGCCGACATTCGGCTACCTGTTCGAAGCCGAACGTCCCGGCTATGAGCAGCGGGTCCGCGCCACGGTGCGGGAATTGGTCAAACAGCATTTTCTGCAGGACTTGCCGGCCATCGGCCTGCTGGTCAACGACCGCTTGATCGGCATCGCCCTGATCGCACCGCCGCAACGTCGACTGGGCATCACCGAAAGTTGGGCATGGCGCTTGCGGATGGTGCTCAGCACCGGGTTTCGCTGCACGCGTCGTTACCTCGAGTACCACGATGCGGTGGCGGCGTGCTCGCCGTCCGATGCGGTGCATGTGCTGCCGTTGCTGGGCATTCATCCGCAATTCCAGGGTAAACATTTCGGCGAGCAACTTCTTCAAGCGGTGCATAACTGGTGCGCGGTGGATGAAACCTCTCAAGGTGTGATCCTCGACACTGGCAATCCGCGTTACCTGGAGTTCTATAAGCGCCAGGGCTACGAGGAAATCGGCGAGGTCGCCGTAGGACCGATCCGCGAACATGTGTTTTTTCACGCCAATCCCCAGGTGCTGCAAACCGCATCGGCATAAAGGCCGAACTTTCCGGGCGCGCCATGCTCTATCACGCTCCCAGCTCGTGATAGCATCCGCGCCTATGAAGTTTCCAGGAAGAATTACCAGTGGCGTGCTGATGCTGATTTCCAGCTGCGCGGCGCTGGCGCAAAGTGAATTGGATGTGCGGATCAAACCGTCCAACGATGAACTGAAAGCCAATATAGAAGGCTATATCGGCAGTCTCGGCGATCGTGACGAAGAAGCCTTGCTGCGCTTCAGTCGCGGTGCCGAGGAGCAGGCGCGCAAGGCCGCCCAGGCCTTGGGTTACTACCAGCCACAAATCGACAGCGACGTGAAGGGCGGCAAGACGCCGCGCCTGATTCTGACCATCGACCCCGGCGAACCGGTGCATTTGCGCAACGTCACGATCCGCGTCGACGGTCCGGCAGCCTCGCTCAAATCCTTTCGTGTGCCTGACGACCCTGCGCTGAAAACCGGTGCGGTGCTCAACCATGGCCATTACGAAGACGCCAAACGTCTGATTCAGAACCAGGCTTCGCGCTACGGCTTTTTCAGTGGGCATTTTACCCGTTCGAAACTGTCGGTTGACCCGCGTGCTGGCGTCGCTGATATCGAACTGATCTACAACAGCGGCCCGCGTTATTCCTTGGGTAAAGTCAATTTTGAGGGCGACACGCCGTTCGACGAAGACCTGCTGCAACGCATGGTGCCGTTCAAGGCCGGTACGCCGTATGACTCCGAACTGATCGCCGAACTCAACCAGGCGCTGCAATCGAGTGGCTACTTCGAGGGCGTGCGGGTCGACGCGGCACCGACAGCCTCAAAAAACGATGTGATCCCGGTGGACGTCAAACTCGAAACCCGCAAGCCGCGGACCATGGGCCTCGGTCTCGGTTACTCCACCGACGTCGGTCCACGGGTCAAGGCCAACTGGACCCGGCACTGGGTCAACCCGCAAGGGCACAGCTATGGCTGGGAGACCGAAGTCTCGGCGCCACGGCAAAACGTCGGCGTGTTCTATGACATTCCGTTGGACCCGCCACTGACCGACAAACTGCGTTTCGCCGGTGGTTATCAAAAAGAAGAAATCGCCGACAAGGACAGCCTGAGCAAACTGCTCACCGTCGGCCCGGAGTGGCACAGCAAGTTGCCAAGCGGCTGGCAGCGAGTGGTTTCGCTGAAATGGCAGCGCGAGGAATATCGGCTCGGTGACGACTCCGGTCTCAGCACTTTGTTGATGCCGGGCGTGAGTTATTCGTACCTGAAAAGCGACAACCGCATCGACCCGCACAACGGTTATCGCCTGCAATTCGAAACCAAAGTGGCCAAGGAAGGTTTGGGCTCGGACAACAACTTGCTCTACGGCACGGCGTTGGTGAAAGGCCTGACCACGGTGTTCGACAAGCACCGCTTGCTCGGTCGGGTGCAGGTTGGCGGTAGCGCCACCAATGGCTACAAATCCATACCACCGTCACTGCGATTCTTTGCCGGTGGCGACCAGAGCGTGCGCGGTTACGACTACCAGAGCCTGTCCCCGGAAAACTCCCAGGGTGATCGCATCGGTGGTCGCTACATGGTCACCGCCAGCGCCGAATACCAATATTCCATCGCCGAAAAATGGCGGGTCGCAACGTTCATCGACCAGGGCAACTCGTTCAATTCACTCGAACTGCCGAACCTCAAGACCGGGGTCGGTATCGGCGTGCGCTGGGTCTCGCCGGTGGGGCCGATTCGCCTCGACCTGGCCCATGCGATGGACGACGATGGCGGCATTCGATTGCACTTTTCCATGGGGCCTGAGCTGTGAAGCGTGGTTTGAAAATAACGCTGCTGGCTATTCTGGCGCTGTTGATGCTGGTAGTCCTGACATTGACCACGGTGCTAGGCACGGCGACGGGCAGTCGCTGGGCGCTGGGGTTTGTGCCGGGCCTGACCCTCGATAATTTCCAGGGCCGCTTGGGCGGGCAGTGGAGCGCTGACCATGTGTTGTGGCAGCAGGACACCAGCAAGGTTGAACTGAGCAAAGTGATTTTCGCCTGGTCACCGCTGTGCCTGACGCGCATGAAACTGTGCATCAAACAATTGCAGGCCGATCAGGTCAGCCTGCAATTTCCGCCGGGCACCGACGAAGACAGCAGCGGCGCTATCGAGCTTCCTGACCTGGACTTGCCGTTGGCCATTGAGCTGGGTGACGTGAAGGTCGGTAGCCTGGTGTTCAACGGCAGCGAACAGCTCAAAGGCCTGCAACTGGCGGCGCACTGGACCGCAGAGGGTTTGCAGATCGATTCCGTTGCATTGCACCGGGATGAATTGAGTCTGAATCTGTCTGGTTTGCTGCAACCCCGTGGCAACTGGCCGCTCAATGTCGAAGGCAAACTGACCCTGCCGGCGCCAGGCACCGAGCCATGGGCGTTGGCCCTGAAGATCGACGGCGACCTGCTGAAAACCCTGAACTTGAAAGCTGACAGCAGCGGTTACCTCAACGGGCAACTGAGCGGCGAATTGCAACCTCTGGTGGAAAACCTGCCGGCCAAGGTGCGCATCACCGCTGACGGCTTCAAACCCAGCGCCGATCTGCCGGACACCCTGCAACTCAATCAACTGGAACTCACCGGCGCCGGCGATCTGAAAAACGGCTATGCACTGATCGGCAATGCCACGTTGCCCGCCGAGGAGGGGCCGGTGGCCCTGGCGCTGCAAGGCAAGGTCGACGCCAACGGCGCGCAAATCGATGCGTTGGACCTCACCGCCAACGACAAGCAAAACCTCAAGCTCACCGGACAACTCGACTGGAGCAAAGGTCTGAGCGCCGAGGCGAAAATCGACTGGCTGGACTTCCCGTGGCATCGGCTCTATCCGCTGATCGACGAACCGGAAGTGGCGCTGCGCAGCTTCAACGGCGAAGTCTCCTACACCGATGGCAAATACCTCGGCAACTTCAACGCCGCGCTGGACGGCCCGGCGGGGGCGTTCAGCCTGACCAGCCCGTTCGCTGGCGACCTGAGCAAAATCTACCTTCAACAAATTCAACTCACGGCGGGGCAGGGCAAGGCTGAAGGGCACTTGAACCTGCAATTTGCCGACGGCATTGCCTGGGACACCGCGCTGGACCTGTCGGCGATCAACCCGGCGTATTGGGTCGCGGAATTGCCGGGCACTCTCGCCGGACCGTTGCGCAGCAAAGGCGAGATGAAGAATGAAAAACTCAGCCTGTCCGCCGACCTCGATCTGAAGGGCAAGCTGCGTGGGCAACCGGCCGTCCTGCAAGCCAAGGCCGATGGCGGCGGCGAGGAATGGAACCTCAATGCGCTGCAAATCCGTTTGGGCGACAACAGCATCAGCGGCAAGGGCAGCCTGCAACAGAAACTCACCGGACAGATCGATATCAAGTTGCCGCGACTGGCGCAGCTCTGGCCGCAACTGCGTGGCCAAATCAATGGCCGGGTCGATGTGGCAGGTACGCTCAAGGCGCCGCAAGGCAAGCTCGGGTTGCAAGGCACGCAACTGGCGTTCGCCGACAATCGCCTGCAAAGCCTGAACCTGGACGCCACGCTCGACAGCGCGCAACGGGGGAAAATCGACCTCAAGGGCAGCGGTATCCAGACCGGCGATACCTCGCTCGGCACGTTGACCGCCAGTGGTCAGGGCGACATCAAGAATCAGAAGCTCGCTCTGGACCTGCAAGGGCCGAAGCTGAAGATGGCCCTCGGGCTGGACGGCGCGCTGGACAAAGGCAACTGGCGCGGGCGTCTGGCCACTGGCGACATCCAGGCCGGTGGCCAGGACTGGAAGCTGCAAGGCCCGGCGAAGCTCGAACGGTTGGCGGACGGCAAAATCAACTTCGGCGCCCATTGCTGGATGTCCGGCCCGGCCAGTCTGTGCGGTGAAGACCAACGGCTGATGCCAGAGCCGAAGCTGCGTTATCACCTCAAGCAATTCCCCATCGACAGCCTCGCGCAGTGGCTGCCGAAAGACTTCGCCTGGCAAGGCCGGCTCAATGCTGATGTGCAGCTGGATCTGCCAGCGAGCGGTCCGAATGGCCTGATCAGCATCGATGCCAGCGGTGGCACGTTGCGGGTGAAGGAAAAGGATCAGTGGCTGGACTTCCCGTACCAGACGCTGAAACTCACCAGCAAACTCACGCCAAAACGCATCGACACCGATCTCAATTTCGTCGGCGGCAAGCTTGGCGAATTGATGATTCAAGCACAGATCAACCCGTTGCCGAAGAATAAACCGGTGACCGGTTCGTTCCGCTTGAACGGTCTGGACTTGTCGGTGGCGCGGCCGTTTGTGCCCATGGTTGAGAAACTGACCGGACGCTTGAATGGCAGCGGGACGATTTCCGGTGGACTCTTGGCACCGCAGGTCAACGGCAACTTGCTGCTCAGTGACGGCGAAGTGTCCGGGCCTGAGTTGCCGATGGAACTGCGAGACTTGCAGCTTCGCGCGGTGATCGCCGGCGAAACCGTGCAGTTGAACGGCGGCTGGAAAAGCGGCAAGACCGGGCAGGGCAGTTTGACCGGCGATATCGCCTGGGGCCAGGCGCTGGTGGTGGATCTGGCGCTCAAGGGTTCGCAGTTGCCGGTCACCGTCGAGCCGTATGCCAAGCTTGAAGTGGCGCCGGACCTGAAGATCTCGATCAAGGACGACAAACTGGCGGTCGCCGGTAAAGTGCTGGTGCCCAAGGGCGACATCACCATTCGCGAGCTGCCGCCATCGACGGTCAAGGTCTCCGATGACACGGTGATCGTCGGCCAGCAGACTGAAGAGGGCAAACCGCCGATGGCCACGGTCATGGACATCGATGTGGTGGTCGGCCAGGACAAACTGAGCTTCGCCGGGTTTGGCCTGACGGCGAACCTGCAAGGTCATGTGCACATTGGTGACAACCTCGACACCCGTGGCGAACTCTGGCTCAACGATGGGCGTTACCGTGCCTACGGCCAGCGCTTGACGGTGCGTCGGGCGCGGTTGCTGTTTGCCGGGCCAATCGATCAGCCATACCTCGACATCGAAGCGATTCGCCAGACCGACGACGTGATTGCCGGCATCCGCCTGAGCGGCAGCGCCGAGCAGCCGACCACGCAGATTTTCTCCGAGCCGGCCATGAGTCAGGAGCAGGCGTTGTCCTATCTGGTGCTGGGTCGTCCACTGGCCAGCAACGGTGAAGACAACAACATGCTCGCCCAGGCCGCCCTCGGGTTGGGCTTGATGGGCAGTTCCAAGGTGACGGGCAGTTTGGCGAAGAACCTCGGCATCGAGGATTTCCAGCTCGACACCGAAGGCAGCGGCGATGCCACCAGCGTAGTCGCCAGCGGCAACCTCTCCGAGAAGCTCAGCCTGCGTTATGGCGTCGGCGTGTTTGAACCGGCCAACACCATTGCCCTGCGTTACAAGTTGAGCAAAAAGGTCTACCTCGAAGCCGCCGGCGGCGTGGCCAGTTCGCTGGACATCTTCTACAAGCGGGACTTCTAAGCCCTGCAAATCACCTGTGGCGAGGGAGCTTGCTCCCGCTGGGCCGCGTAGCGGCCCCCCGAAGAAGTCACCCACAAATCCCTCCAATTGGGGCTGCTCCGCAGCCCAGCGGGAGCAAGCGCCCTCGCCACAAAGTTTGTGGCAATACCCGACACCATTGGTCAACTAAATACAAAGCAACCTAACTATTACGTTGACATTGGCTGCCTAGGCAGTAACATCTCGACATACATTCACTGCCTAGGCAGCTAATTGGTGGTCAGATGAAGCATTTCACCCCAGACAACTTCCACAATTGCCATCTCGGTCTCTTGCTCGGGCGCGCCGCGCTGCTCAAGGACCGGATCATCGACACGCACATGGAACCCCACGGCATCACCGCCGCGCAGTTCAAAGTGCTGATCATCATGGCCCAGTTCGGCGTCGATACGCCGGGCGAGCTGTGCCGGCATTTGTCCCTCGACAGCGGTTCGATGACCCGCATGCTCGATCGTCTGGAACAGAAAGGTTTCCTTGCCCGCCAACGCTCTGAAGCGGATCGCCGTCAGGTGCAACTGGTGCTGACCGCAGAGGGCCAGACGCTGGCCGATCGCCTGCCGCACATCGGTGCCGAGGCGATGAACGAGCTGGTCGAAGTCGTCACGCCGCAAGAACTGGAAACCCTGGAAAAGATCCTGAAGAAAATTTTGGTAGCAGCGGGTGACTCGATCACTTTGCTGCGAGTAGGTGGTAACGATGAACAGTAAAACCTTGCGCAGCGGCCTGAGCGTGGTGCTGTTGGCCATGAGCCTGGCCGGTTGCGCCAGTTACAGCGGCCTGAACACCGACGGTGTCAGCCTCGATGCGAAGAACCTCAAGGCCGGGCAGTCCCTCAGCGGTGTGACACTGTCGCCCGCGGCCTGGCCGAAAAGCGATTGGTGGAAAAGCCTCGGCGACCCTCAGCTCGACGGTCTGATCCGCGAAGCCCTGCACGACAGCCCGGACATGCAGATCGCCGACGCCCGCGCCCATCAGGCCAGCGCCGCCGCGTATGCCGCCGACGCTGCGCGGATGCCGACCGTGGATGCCAGCGCCGGTGTCAGCCGTTCGCGTCTGGCCCGCGATCAAGACCCGCTCGGTCAGGGCGACGCGTATTCCACGGTGCGTAACATCAGCGCCAGCTTCAATTACAACTTCGACCTCTGGGGCGGTCAGCGTGACGCCTGGGAAGCGGCTTTGGGCCAGGCCCGCGCCGCCGAAGTCGATCAGCAGGCAGCGCAGTTGACCTTGTCTGCCGACGTTGCCCGTGCCTATAGCGATCTGGGGCAGGCGCACATCGTCTATGACCTGTCCGCCGAAGACCTCAAGCGCACCAAGCAAATGCTCGACCTGAGCCAGCGTCGCTTGAGTTCCGGTATTGACAGCCAGTACCAGTTCCAGCAGACCGAAAGCCTGGCAGCCACGTCCGAAGCCAATCTGATCGACGCCGAAAAACGTCTGCAAAGCGCGAAAATCGCCTTGGCTGTTTTGCTGGGTAAAGGCCCGGACCGCGGCAATGAAATTGCCCGACCGAAAATCCTTCAGGCCAGCGCCGTGGCGTTGCCGTCGGTACTGCCGGCCGAGCTGCTTGGTCGTCGTCCGGACCTGGTGGCCGCGCGCTGGCGCGTCGAGGCGGCGAGCAAGAATATCGACGCCGGAAAAACCCGGTTCTATCCAAACTTGAACCTCAGCGCGGCGGCGGGTGCCGAATCGTTGCTGGGCGATGCGATGTTCGGTTCGGCCAGTCGTTTCTTCAATGTCGCGCCGACGATTTCCGTGCCGATTTTCGACGGCGGTCGCTTGCGCGCCGACCTCGATTCCCGCGACGCCGACTACGACCTCGCGGTGGCGCAATACAACAAAAGCCTGGTGAGAGCGCTGGGGGATGTCAGTGACAGCATCAACCAGTTGCGCGATATCGGCCGGCAAATCGTGGCCCAGCAGCACGCCACTGACATCGCCCAGGATTCTTACAACACCGTGGTCCAGCGCTACGGTTCCGGCATCGGTAACTACCTGGACGTGCTCAGCATCGAGCAGCAATTGCTCCAGGCCCAGCGTCAGCTGGCCAATCTGAATGCCGAGCAGATCGACCTGTCGATCCAACTGATGCAAGCGCTGGGCGGCGGCTATCAGCCTGAGGCCATTGCCTCGGCCAACGCCACGCCCGCCTCGCTGACTCACTAATTCAAGGGACTTGTCATGGCTACTGCCGATACAACTCAATCCGCTGAAAATGCTCCGGCAAACCCGAATGCCGGCAAACGCAAAATCATGTTGCTGGCGCTCGCCGTGGTGGTTGCGCTGGGTGGCGCGGG
This sequence comes from Pseudomonas sp. GL-RE-29, assembly GCF_019947275.1. Classification (NCBI taxonomy): domain Bacteria; kingdom Pseudomonadati; phylum Pseudomonadota; class Gammaproteobacteria; order Pseudomonadales; family Pseudomonadaceae; genus Pseudomonas; species Pseudomonas sp. GL-RE-29. The sequence continues at coordinate 7,783 of NZ_JAGYGD010000040.1, read as the reverse complement.
CGTCTGGGCTTATCACGAGTTCTACGGTCGCTGGAGTGAAAGCACCGACGATGCTTATGTGAACGGCAACGTGGTGGAAATCACGCCGCTGGTCACCGGCACCGTGGTCAGCATCGGTGCCGACGATGGTGATCTGGTCCACGAAGGCCAAGTGCTGGTGAACTTCGACCCGAACGACGCCGAAATCGGTTTGCAAAGCGCCCAGGCCAATCTGGCCCGCACCGTGCGTCAGGTGCGTGGCTTGTACAGCAACGTCGATGGCCAGAAAGCTCAGGTCAATGCGCAACAGGCTGAAGTACAGAAAGCCCAGGACAACTTCAATCGCCGCAAAAACCTCGCCGCTGGCGGGGCGATTTCCCAGGAAGAACTGTCCCACGCCCGCGACGACCTGACCTCGGCGCAAAACGCCCTGGCCGACGCCAAACAGCGTCTCAAAACCACCAGTGCCTTGGTGGATGACACGGTTGTTTCGTCGCATCCGGATGTGATGGCCGCCGCCGCGCAATTGCGTCAGGCGTACCTGAACAATGCCCGCAGCACCTTGATCGCGCCGGTCACCGGTTACGTGGCCAAACGTACCGTGCAACTCGGCCAACGGGTACAGCCGGGCGAGGCGCTGATGGCGGTGATCCCGCTGGATCAGCTGTGGATCGACGCCAACTTCAAGGAAACCCAACTGCGTGACATGCGTATCGGCCAACCGGTGGAAATCGAAACCGACCTCTACGGTAGCGACGTGACCTACAGCGGCACCGTCGACAGCCTCGGCGCCGGGACCGGCAGCGCGTTCGCCTTGCTGCCGGCGCAAAACGCCACGGGCAACTGGATCAAGATCGTGCAGCGGGTGCCCGTGCGGATTCACGTCAACGCTGAAGAACTGGCCAAGCACCCGTTGCGGGTAGGTCTCTCGACGGTGGTCGATGTCAACCTGCGCGACCAGAGCGGCCCGGTGCTGGCGCAACAGCCACCGCAAAAGGCCTCGTTCAGCACCAGCATTTATGACCGTCAGTTGGCCGAGGCTGACGCGATGATCACTCAACTGATTCACGACAACAGCGCCGCGGCCAGCAAGACCGCGCAACGCTGATTCGCCCCTGTGGGAGCGAGCCTGTGTGGCGAGGGAGCTTGCTCCCGCTGGGTCGCGAAGCGGCCCCAAAAGCTTTACGACTGCTTCGCAGCCGAGCGGGAGCAAGCTCCCTCGCCAAACAGGCTCCCACACGGTCAGCTGCGCCTGTAACAGGCGTAGCGCCAATCAGGTTTCAAAGGATTTGCGATGAGCAATAACGCCTCTTTCACGCCACCCAGCCTGTTGCTCAGCACCATCGGGCTGTCGCTGGCGACCTTCATGCAAGTGCTCGACACCACGATCGCCAACGTGGCGCTGCCGACGATTTCCGGCAACCTCGGGGTGAGCTCTGAGCAGGGCACCTGGGTGATCACTTCGTTTGCGGTCAGCAACGCCATTGCGCTGCCACTGACCGGCTGGCTCAGCCGCCGCTTCGGCGAGGTGAAGCTGTTCGTCTGGGCGACGCTGTTGTTCGTGCTGGCTTCGTTTCTGTGCGGTATTTCCACGTCGATGCCGGAACTGGTGGGCTTCCGCGTCTTGCAAGGCGTGGTGGCAGGGCCGTTGTACCCGATGACCCAGACCCTGCTGATTGCGGTGTACCCCCCGGCAAAACGGGGGCTGGCGCTGGCGCTACTGGCGATGGTCACGGTCGTCGCGCCGATAGCCGGGCCAATCCTTGGTGGCTGGATTACTGACAGCTACAGCTGGCCGTGGATTTTCTTCATCAACGTACCGATCGGTTTGTTCGCCGCGTGGGTTGTCACGCAACAGATGAAGAAGCGTCCGGTGGTCACCAGTCGCCAACCCATGGATTACGTTGGTCTCATCGCGTTGATCATCGGCGTCGGTGCGCTGCAAATTGTCCTCGACAAAGGTAACGATGCCGACTGGTTCGAATCGAGTTTCATCATTGTCGGTTCGGTGATTTCGGTGGTGGCCCTGGTGTTCTTTGTGATCTGGGAAATGACCGACGAACATCCGGTGGTCAACCTGCGGCTGTTCGCTCACCGCAACTTCCGCTACGGCACCATCGTGTTAATTCTGGGTTATGCCGGGTTTTTCGGGATCAACCTGATCCTGCCGCAATGGCTGCAAACACGACTGGGCTACACCGCGACCTGGGCCGGTTTTGCCGTGGCCCCGCTGGGGATACTGCCGGTCCTGCTGGCGCCATTTGTCGGTAAGTACGCACCGAAGTTCGACATGCGCCTGCTGGCGGGCGGGGCGTTCCTGGCGATCGGCCTGAGCTGTTTCATGCGCGCCGGCTTCACCAATGAAGTGGACTTCCAGCACATCGCCATGGTGCAACTGTTTATGGGTATCGGCGTGGCACTGTTCTTCATGCCGACCCTGACCATCCTGCTCTCGGACCTGCCACCGAACCAGATTGCCGACGGTTCGGGCCTGGCCACGTTCCTGCGGACCTTGGGCGGTAGTTTTGCCGCGTCATTGACCACCTGGATCTGGATCCGCCGCGCTGATCAACACCATGCCTACCTGACCGAAAGTATCACCCAGTTCGATCCCGCGACCCGCGAGGCGTTGACCCAATTGGGTGGGGCAGGGGCCAAGGCGTATACCCAGCTGGATCAGATGGTGATCAGCCAGGCGTACATCATGTCCACGGTGGACTACTTCACCTTGTTGGGTTGGATGTTCATAGGCTTGATATTGATTGTGTGGCTGGCCAAACCACCGTTTACGGCGAAGGCCGGGCCGGCCGCTTCCGCGGGGCATTGAACCAAACGCGATCAATGTAGGAGCCAGCAAGCCGGCTCCTACAAAGGGGGGCGTTAGATTGTGGGGGCGGCAAGCTGCGGTGGCGGGGCGAAGTCGAACGGCGCCAGCGCAAACCCTTGCTCATCCACCTGCAACGCCCAACCCTGACGATCCCAATCCCCCAGCACAATGCGCCGCGCCGCCTGTTCACCCAATTGCAACTTGTGAATGGCGGGGCGGTGGGTGTGGCCGTGGATCAGGGTTTTCACGCCGTACTGCTGCATGATCCGCGGAATCTCTTCGGGCGTGACATCGACAATGTCATTGGCCTTCATCCGCGTCTGCGCACGGCTTTCACTGCGCAGTTTGCGCGCCAGTTTATGCCGGGTGCTTAACGGCAGGTGCCGCAGGATGAACAGGGTGATCGGGTTACGCAGGTAGCGACGCAGCTTCATATAGGCTTCGTCGCGGGTGCAGAGGCTGTCGCCGTGCATCAGCAGCACCGGTTCGCCGTTGAACTGCACGACACTCGGGTCTTTCAGCAAAGTGCAGCCGGCCTGTTTGCAAAAGGCCTGGCCGAGCATGAAATCGCGATTGCCATGCATCAGGAAAATGGCCGTGCCGCTGTCGCTCAATTCGCGCAGGGCCTGGCAGATGGAACGCTGGAAAGGGGTCATGGCGTCGTCGCCAATCCACGCTTCGAAAAAGTCGCCCAGAATGTACAACGCACTCGCCGAGCGGGCGCGTCCGGCGAGCAAATCCAGAAACGCCCGGGTAATGTCCGGGCGCTCCTCTTCCAGATGTAAATCTGAAATCAGCAATATCACTCAATGATCTCGGCTTTCTCGATGATCACGTCGTCTGCTGGTACGTCCTGGTGGCCGGACTTGGAAGTGGTGGCCACGCCTTTGATCTTGTCGACAACGTCGGTGCCGGCGGTCACTTTGCCGAATACCGCGTAGCCCCAGCCTTGAACGTTCTTGCCGCTGTGGTTCAGGAAGCTGTTGTCAGCCACGTTGATGAAGAACTGTGCGGAAGCCGAATGCGGCTCCATGGTGCGGGCCATGGCGACGGTGTACTTATCGTTGGAAAGACCGTTGTCAGCTTCGTTCTGGATGCTTGGGCGCTTGTCTTTCTTTTCTTTCATGCCTGGCTCGAAACCGCCGCCCTGGATCATGAAGTTACCGATCACACGGTGGAAAACGGTGTTTTCGTAGTGACCGGCTTTCACGTACTCGACGAAGTTGGCCACGGTGATCGGGGCTTTCTCGGCGTTCAGTTCCAGGACGATGTCGCCATGGTTGGTGGTCAGTTTGACTTGGGTCATGATCGGGCACTCTTTTTAAACAGCAGTTTTATAAGGAATTCGTGGTTTTGGGACATTTCGTCCGCACACCGGTTCAGCCTGTCTGGGCCAAGGTGCGCAGTTTAGCGTGACAGACGCGAATTTCGAGGCTGTTTTTCATTTACGGCCTATTAAATGCGACCGTTTGCAGGTGCGCTCTGTCAGGTGCTTGACGGCATCGGCTATGATAGCGGCTTTGTTTTGTCCGGCCTTCATAACGGCCACGCACTTGTACGTTCAAGGATCCTATGAGCAAGCCCACTGTCGACCCTACCTCGAATGCCAAGACCGGCCCAGCCGTGCCGGTCAACTTCCTGCGGCCGATCATCCAGGCAGACCTGGACTCGGGCAAGCACACGCAGATCGTCACCCGTTTCCCGCCTGAGCCCAACGGCTACCTGCACATCGGCCACGCCAAGTCGATCTGCGTGAACTTCGGCCTGGCCCAGGAGTTCGGCGGCGTCACGCACCTGCGTTTCGACGACACCAACCCGGCCAAGGAAGACCAGGAATACATCGACGCAATCGAAAGCGACGTCAAATGGCTGGGCTTCGAATGGTCCGGCGAAGTGCGCTACGCCTCGCAGTATTTCGACCAATTGCACGACTGGGCGGTAGAGCTGATCAAGTCCGGCAAGGCCTACGTCGACGACCTGACCCCTGAGCAAGCCAAGGAATACCGTGGCAGCCTGACCGAACCGGGCAAGAACAGCCCGTTCCGCGACCGTAGCGTCGAAGAAAACCTGGACCTGTTCGCCCGCATGAAGGCCGGCGAATTCCAGGACGGCGCACGCGTGCTGCGGGCCAAGATCGACATGGCCTCGCCGAACATGAACCTGCGTGATCCGATCATGTATCGCATCCGTCACGCGCATCACCACCAGACCGGTGACAAGTGGTGCATCTACCCGAACTACGACTTCACCCACGGTCAGTCGGACGCCATCGAAGGCATCACCCACTCGATCTGCACCCTGGAGTTCGAAAGCCATCGTCCGCTGTACGAGTGGTTCCTCGAGCACCTGCCAGTGCCGGCCAACCCGCGCCAGTACGAGTTCAGCCGCCTGAACCTGAACTACACCATCACCAGCAAGCGCAAGCTCAAGCAACTGGTCGATGAAAAGCACGTCAATGGCTGGGATGACCCGCGCATGTCCACGCTGTCGGGTTTCCGCCGCCGTGGCTACACGCCGAAATCGATCCGCAACTTCTGCGAAATGATCGGCACCAACCGTTCCGACGGCGTGGTTGATTTCGGCATGCTCGAATTCAGCATCCGCGACGACCTCGACCAGAGCGCCCCGCGCGCCATGTGCGTACTGCGTCCGCTGAAAGTCGTGATCACCAACTACCCGGAAGGCCAGGTCGAGAACCTCGAACTGCCGCGTCATCCGAAGGAAGACATGGGCGTGCGCGCCTTGCCGTTCGCCCGCGAAATCTACATCGACCGTGAAGACTTCATGGAAGAGCCGCCGAAGGGCTACAAGCGCCTGGAGCCGACCGGCGAAGTGCGTCTGCGTGGCAGCTACGTGATCCGCGCCGACGAAGCGATCAAGGACGCCGATGGCAACATCGTCGAACTGCGTTGCTCGTACGACCCGGAAACCCTGGGCAAGAATCCTGAAGGCCGCAAGGTCAAAGGCGTGATCCACTGGGTGCCGGCGGCTGCCAGCGTCGAGTGCGAAGTGCGTCTGTACGATCGTCTGTTCCGTTCTCCAAACCCGGAGAAGGCCGAAGACAGCGCCAGTTTCCTGGACAACATCAACCCTGACTCGCTGCAGGTACTCACCGGTTGTCGTGCTGAACCCTCGCTGGGCAATGCACAGCCGGAAGACCGTTTCCAGTTCGAGCGCGAAGGTTACTTCGTCGCGGATATCAAGGACTCGAAACCGGGCGCTCCGGTATTCAACCGTACCGTGACCCTGCGTGACTCCTGGGGCCAGTGATTCAAGGAACTAACGTGCTAACGATCTACAACACGCTCACCAAGAGCAAAGAAGTCTTCAAGCCGCTCGATGGCAACAAGGTGCGCATGTACGTGTGCGGCATGACCGTGTACGACTACTGCCACCTGGGCCACGGCCGCAGCATGGTCGCGTTTGACCTGGTGACGCGCTGGTTGCGCTTCAGCGGCTACGACCTGACCTACGTGCGCAACATCACCGACATCGACGACAAGATCATCAACCGGGCCAACGAGAACGGTGAATCGTTCGAAGCGTTGACCGAGCGCATGATCGCGGCGATGCACGAAGACGAAGCGCGCCTGAACATCAAGAAGCCGGATATGGAACCGCGCGCCACGGATCACATCCCTGGCATGCACGCGATGATCCAGACCCTGATCGACAAGGGTTACGCCTACGCCCCGGGCAATGGCGATGTGTACTACCGCGTCGGCAAGTTCATGGGCTACGGCAAGCTGTCGCGCAAGAAGATCGAAGACCTGCGCATCGGCGCGCGGATCGAAGTCGACGAGTCCAAGCAGGACCCGCTGGACTTCGTGCTGTGGAAAGCCGCCAAGCCGGGCGAGCCGAGCTGGGAATCACCGTGGGGCGCCGGGCGTCCGGGCTGGCACATCGAGTGCTCGGTGATGTCGACCTGCTGCCTCGGTGAGACCTTCGACATTCATGGCGGCGGCAGCGACCTCGAATTCCCGCACCACGAAAACGAAATCGCCCAGAGCGAAGCGGCCACCGGCAAGACCTACGCCAACGCGTGGATGCATTGCGGCATGATCCGCATCAATGGCGAGAAGATGTCCAAGTCCTTGAACAACTTCTTCACCATTCGCGACGTGCTCGACAAGTACCACCCGGAAGTCGTGCGTTACCTGCTGGTGTCGAGCCACTACCGCAGCGCGATCAACTACTCGGAAGACAACCTCAAGGACGCCAAGGGCGCACTCGAGCGTTTCTACCACGCGTTGAAAGGCCTGCCGAGCGTTGCCCCGGCTGGCGGCGAAACGTTCGTCGAGCGTTTCACCCAGGTGATGAACGACGACTTCGGCACGCCGGAAGCCTGCGCGGTGCTATTCGAGATGGTTCGCGAGATCAACCGCCTGCGCGAGAGCGATCTCAATGCAGCGGCCGGTCTGGCGGCGCGCTTGAAAGAACTGGCCAGCGTGCTGGGTGTGTTGCAGCTCGAAGCCGACGACTTCCTGCAAGCCGGTGCCGAAGGGCGCGTGGATGCAGCTGAAGTTGAAGCGCTGATCGCTGCGCGTCTGGCGGCACGTGCCGGTAAAGACTGGGCGGAATCCGACCGCATCCGCGACCAGCTCACCGCCATGGGTGTGGTGCTGGAAGATGGAAAGGGCGGCACCACTTGGCGTCTGGCTGACTGATTGCTTCGTTACAGACAAAACCCGCCTTGTGCGGGTTTTTTTGTTGCTTAACTTATTGTTTTATATGAATAATATCTATGTGTGTGGGGGCGGCCCCACACTGAGCCCCACACGGATTGCTTGCGTGAAGGGCTGATGGTTTGCCAAGCAGGGAGCAGTGCGCACCTAACCGGCGCCAGCACCAAGCTACACCGTGCAACTGCCCCGCAGGCACACTGTAGGGGCCATATTTGCAGCGCAGGTGGCTGGCCCCTACCTTTTTGCGGCGCTTAGGGCCCTAGCCCCACGCGGCCACCCATAGCCCCAAGTG